>JBOHWH010000122.1:0-44505 GCA_050736695.1 Binataceae bacterium (SeqCode)
ATCTGGTGCAGCCTACTAAACGGTCGGTTTGTTTGAACGATCGTTTAGTGCGGACGGCTTCCGGTCGCGAGATTTTCCCGGAAACGTCCGAGGTCAAAAAGGCGCAGGCGGACTGCGGCAGGAATACCGCATCTACAGCGCCACGAAGCTGCCAGTCGATCCGCGGCGGTATCGATAGCGATTTTCTACCGCCGGGCTTCTCCCCAACCCCAGCAGGGGAGCCGGTTGCGATGCGTGCGTGGCCGGCTCCCCGCTCCCCATCGAACCGAAATTCTCTACACAGCTCCCGCTCTTACGCGATCTAGTGCGCTCGGCTATTCTCAATATTTCACTCATGGACACACTAATTTCTTGGACGCGGTAATCCTGCTCGACAAGCCGGCCGGCATCACCTCGGCCGAGGCTGTGCGCCGGATCAAGCGATGCGTAAAGCCCGCGCGTGTGGGGCATCTCGGCACGCTCGATCCGTTCGCAACCGGGCTGTTGCCGATCATGATCGGCGAAGCGACCAAGCTCGCGCCGTTTCTTGAAGGCGGTGAAAAGGAATACATCGGCACGATCAAGCTCGGCGCCGAGACCGACACGCTCGACCGCGACGGCGCGGTTGTTCGCACCGCTCCCGTTCCGGCGCTGACGCAAACCGGGCTCGACGCGCTGGCGGAGGGATTTGTCGGCAGGATCACGCAGACGCCGCCGATTTTCTCCGCGATCAAGCGCGAGGGCGTGCCAATGTACAAGCTCGCGCGCAAGAATATCGATATCGCGCCGCCGCCCCCGCGCGAGGTCGAGATTAAGTCGCTGCGGCTGGAATCGGCGGGAGGCCACCGGATTAAATTCGCCGTCGTATGCTCTCCCGGCACCTACGTGCGTTCGCTCGCGCGCGATATCGGCGCGGCGCTCGGCACGGCGGCATATCTCGATGAACTACGCCGCACCCGCACCAGCGGCTTTCAGATCGCCGACGCGCTCGCGCTGGACACTGTCGTCGCCGCACTCGAAGCCGGCGATTCGGCGCCGCTCAGGACCCTTACGCCGCGCGAGGCCGTCGCAATCCTGCCGGAAGTTGCGCTGGACGCCGCCGCGGAGCGCCGCCTGCGCCACGGCGATTCGAGCACGCTCGACATGAGATCCCCGGTCGCAGCCGGTTATTTCAAGGTGGTTTCCGAATCAGGCGCACTTATCGCAATCGCGCGCGCGACCTCGCGCGTGACAGCAATAATCGAGCGAATCTTCAATGCTTGAGACGTCGCCTGCGGAACGGATTCGCCCGCAGGATGGCGGATAGAGCATCGAGACGCGTGCTCTATTCGTGCGGACCAGTTGCCCTTCACTAGGTCGCCTTTACTCGGGCGCGCGGCTTTGTTAGTTTCCTCGGATTAACAAAGGAAGAAAAGGGAAAGAAAGAACTCCTGATGCCCCTCCAGGTCGCTAAGAAACGGGAAATTATCCAGGCTAACGCCCGGTCCACTACTGACAGCGGTTCGCCCGAAGTTCAGGTTGCACTCCTGTCGGCACGGATCGAGCAGCTAACTGCGCATCTCGGCACGCACAAGAAAGATCATCACTCGCGCCGGGGTCTGCTCAGGATCGTCGGCCAGCGCCGCCGCCTGCTGGATTACCTCCACTCGCGCGACTTTGCCCGATATAAAGGGCTCATCGAGAAACTCGGCATTCGGAGATAGGCCGCGTCTTTTGGCCGCGCCGCCCGTCAATTCTCCCGGGCAGACGCGGGCCCCGACCAGCCATCCGGCCGGTCGGCGCGCGCACCATCGATGGTGCCCGGCGGGAATATCGCCCGCAGTCGTCCGCGGCCCTGTGCCCCCCTCAGGTGTCACTACATGTATCGAAAACTGGAAATTGAATTTGCCGGGCGGCAATTGTCGCTCGAAACCGGCCGTCTTGCCAAACAGGCGCACGGCTCTGTGTTCGCCCAGTACGGCGAAACCATGGTCCTGGCGACAGTAGTGTCGGCATACGAGAGCCGCGACAAGATTGATTTTCTGCCGCTGACTGTCGACTACGTCGAGAAAACTTTCGCGGCCGGCAAAATCCCCGGCGGATTCTTCAAGCGCGAAGGCCGCGCGTCGGAAAAAGAAGTTCTGACCTCGCGCCTGATCGACCGCGCGATGCGCCCGCTGTTTCCCAAGGGTTACGACAAGGAAACCCAGATCATCGTGACCGTGCTCAGCGCCGATCGCGACAACGACACCGACGCGCTTGCGCTGATCGCCGCTTCGGCCGCTCTGCAGGTCTCCGACGTTCCGCACGACGGACCCGTCGCGGCGGTGCGGATGGGCCGGATCGAGGGCAAGATCGCGGTCAGCCCGAAGATCGGCGATCTCGAAAATAGTGATTTTTCGCTGATGATCGCCGGCAAGCCGGATTCGATCGTAATGCTCGAAGGCGGCGCTCAGATTGTCGATGAAGACGTAATCGTTGAGGCGATGTTCACCGCGCACGACGCGATGCGTCCGCTGTTCGAGATCCAGACGCAGTTGCGCGAACTTGCGGGCAAGCCCAAGCGTGAGTTCAAGGTCAAAGAGGATGACGCGGCGCTTCATGCGGCGGTGAAAAAGCAGGTCGGCGACGGAATCAACAAGGCGCTGGCGACCGCCGGTAAAAAAGAACGGAACACCGCGGTCTATGCCGCCACCGACGGCGCGGTGGCCGCTCTGGCGGAAAAGTTTCCCAATCGCGCGGGAGAGCTGGCCGAGGCCTGCGACAAACTCGTGCGCGATCGCGTGCGTTCGGCCATTCTCGACGAGCACAAGCGAATCGACGGCCGCAAGCCGGCCGATATCCGTCCGCTGAGCGCGCAGGTGCAGATTCTGCCGCGCACGCACGGCTCCGCGATTTTCAGCCGCGGCGAGACGCAAGTCCTCGCAACGGTCACGCTCGGAACTTCATCAGACGAGCAGAAGATCGACGCGCTGCTCGGCGAGCGCTTCAAGAAGTTTTTACTGCATTATAATTTCCCTCCGTTCTCGACCGGCGAGGTCAAATTCCTGCGCGCGCCGTCCAGACGCGAAGTCGGACACGGCGCGCTGGCGGAACGAGCGCTGTCGCCGATTCTTCCCGACGAAGGAGAATTCCCGTACACGATTCGCGTCGTGTCGGAGGTGCTCGAGTCCAACGGCAGCTCTTCGATGGCTACCGTGTGCGGCGGAAGCCTTGCGCTGATGGACGCCGGGGTGCCGATCAAGGCGCCGGTTGCGGGAATTGCGATGGGACTGGTGAAGGAGGGCGACAAAGTCGCCGTCCTGACCGACATCCTGGGCGACGAGGATCATTTCGGCGACATGGATTTCAAGGTCGCGGGCACCGCGACCGGCGTCACCGCGATCCAGATGGACAACAAGGCGGGCGGTATCACGCGTGAGATTCTGCGCCAGGCGCTCTACCAGGCGCGCGACGCACGGCTGTTCATTCTGGGCGTGATGCAGAAGGCAATCTCGGAGCCGCGCAAGGACCTCTCCGCCTACGCGCCGCGAATCGTCACGATCAAGATTAAGCCCGACAAGATCCGCGAAGTGATCGGCCCGGGCGGCAAGGTGATTCGCGGCCTGGTCGAGGAGACCGGCTGCAAGATCGATATCGAGGATGACGGCACGGTGCTGATCGCCTCGAGCGACGGAATCGCGATGGAAAAAGCGATCAGCATGATCCAGGCAATCTGTGCCGAACCCGAGATCGGCAGGATCTACGACGGGACCGTGCGCAAGATCGTCGAGTTCGGCGCGTTCGTCGAAATCATGCCCGGCACCGACGGCCTGCTGCACATCTCGCAGATCTCGAAGGAGCGAATCCGGCGCGTCGAGGACGTGCTGCACGAAGGCGACGAAATCAAGGTCAAGGTGCTCGACGTGGACCGCAGCGGAAAGATTCGGCTCTCGATGCGCGAAGCGGAGCAGGACTCCGGGGACAACAAGTAGGCGCGCGGCGCGATGGTATCACGCAGCATCCTTTCCAACGGCGTCCGGGTCCTGTCCGAAGCGATGCCGCAGATGGTGTCCTCAACCATCGGCATCTGGGTCGAGAACGGCTCGCGTTACGAAACCCCCGCCGAGAGCGGGGTCTCGCACTTTATCGAGCATCTGCTGTTCAAGGGCACCAAAAGGCGCACCGCCGCGCAAATTGCCGAAGAGATGGACGCGGTCGGCGGCGTGCTCAACGCGTTCACCGGCAAAGAATATACTTGCTACTACGCGAAGGTAATCGGCGAGGATCTGCCGATGACCGTCGATCTGCTCGCGGATATTTTTCTCGAATCGATTTTCGATTCTGAGGAGATCGATCACGAGCGCCAAGTCGTATTGCAGGAAATTTCGCAGGCCGAGGATACGCCTGACGATTTTATCCATGACCTGTTCACCCTGAAGTTCTGGGAGGGTCATCCGCTGTCGCTGCCGATTTTCGGGTCGGTCGAGAGCGTTAACAAGATCGATCGCGGGCTTTTGCGCTCGTTCATGGCCGAGCGTTACCGCGCGCATCGCGTGTTTATCGCGGCCGCCGGCCAGGTAAATCATGAAATGCTGGTGCGCGAGTGCGAGCGGCTGTTCAGCGGAATCAAAGGCGACGGGATGAACGAAAAAATCGCGCCACCCGCCGACCGCCGATTTGTGCTCTATCACGAAAAGAAACTCGAGCAGGCCCATATCTGTATCGGCGGACCCGGACTCAGCCAGGGCGCCAAACTGCGCTACGCCAGCTATCTACTCAACACTGCTCTTGGCGGCGGGATGTCCTCGCGCCTGTTCCAGGAAGTGCGCGAAAAGCGGGGCAGGGTTTACAGCATCTACTCGTTCATGTCCTCGTTCGCTGATTGCGGTTACTTCGGAATCTACGCCGGCACCAATCCCGAATGGGTCCCGGAGGTGCTGGAAGTCACGATGCGCGAGGTCCGCAAAGTTGCGCGTGACGGGCTTTTGCCGGCCGAGCTCGCGCGCTCAAAGAGCCAGCTCAAAGGCAACATGCTTTTGGGTCTCGAAGGGACCGAGAGCAGGATGAACCGGCTCGCGCGCAACGAGATCTATTTCCGCCGCGATATCCCGGTCGCGGAACTGGCCGCCGGAATCGACAGCGTGACCAACGATCAGGTCGTCGAGCTGGCCTCGGCATGGTTCCAGCCCGACAAGATGGCAATGATCCTGCTGGGCGATCTGAAGGGCAACAAGCTCGACCAAAGCGTATTCTCCGCTCTGGCCTGATAAGACTCGCCCGTTTGCCATTGCCGCGTATGCAGTACCGATTTACCATCTGCCGAAGTGACGCGAGTGATTTCCGCCCCTCTCCCGCCGGGAGAGGGCAAGCGGCGCGGCGATTGCTCTTTACTGCAATCGCTGTCACGCGCGGGTGAGGGCGGCCTTGCGGGAGCCCAGACTTGCGCCAATGGAACTTACGATAAAAGTCAAGCGGCTGCGCCCCTCAGCGAAAATTCCCGCCTATCAAAGCGCCGATGCGGCCGCGATGGATCTGGTCGCCGATCTCTCGGCGACGATGCTTATCGCGCCGCGCGAGCGCCGTCCGATCCCGACCGGGATCGCGTTGGAAATTCCTCCGGGCTACGAAGGGCAGGTTCGCCCGCGCAGCGGACGCGCGCTCGCCGATGGGCTCACGCTCGTGAACTCGCCCGGCACAATCGACGCCGACTTTCGCGGGGAGGTGAAGGTGCTGATCGTCAACCTCGGTGAGCGCACGATCGAGATTCATCCGGGCGACCGGATCGCGCAGCTCCTGATCGCGCCGGTTGTGCGCGCCGCGATCGTCGAGGTCGGGGAGCTCGCCGGTACCACGCGCGGCTCAGGCGGCTTCGGTCATACGGGGCGCTGATCGATCTGGTTCTCTGGAGAACATTCCTCTTGCCGCATGACGATGCGGATCTGGCGATTGACCGTCCCAGCGAGAAGCGCCTTCTTCCATTAGAGCTGTATAAGAAAACGATCCTTCTCCGGGATGCAGTGACCGGAAACCTACGAGAGCGCGGAGTCATCGCCTCAACGCGGCTTCGGCTCCTGGGCGGCGCGCTTCGCCGTCGGCTTCGCATAATCGAAGTAATTGAGATCGCATACACCGATTTCTCCGGTAGCCGCCCTCAGATCTAGGCCAACAATTACGTCGTAGCTTCCCGTTTTTTTGAAAATCAATTCTGGCGGACCCAAGACGGCCGGAGTTTTGACATGCGCCCGCTCTTTGATCACCGAGCCTTGGGCGTTTGCCGTGTCAAGTGTGACCCGCTTCATTTGTCCAAACTTGTCATGCGGGATTACCGGAGCAACTTTGTCCTCCGGGCCGCGCTTGAATGAAATGATCATCGTCTGGCCATCCGGATTCGACATCGCCAAGTCGGTCTGATCATGCGGCGAGTGGAAGGTCACCGTCAAAGAGTCGCCTCGATACAAGCGCACCGGCTCGCAATCGAAGGCAGTTTCGATCTCCGCAACCTGTACTTGCGCGAATGCCGTTTCAATTCGGAAAGCGCTCACTAAAACGAACGCCAAAAATAATGAACTCAGTTGTCGCAGCATCAGAGTAGGCCTAACCCGTCAAAACTGTATGTGAAAATGATCCTCTTCCGGGATGCAGTGACCAGAGCCCAAAAGCTCGGTCACCACTTGTTCCAGCACAACTGGCTGCAAAGGCGGGTTCGTGTTGGGCAAGATGTCAACCGCGTCGCCCTCTAGATGGCGCGAAATGTACACACCATTGCGAACCTGCTCTTCGATCACACGAGTGATCGCTTCGACAATCGCCTGTTCGTTCTCCCCTGTCCGACGCCCCTCCAAGTACTTCTCATGTATTTCCTTGTAAGCGTCCGTGTTTCTGTACTGAATATACCGGTTCCTTCCATGGTACAGATTGTTCCACATCGCTTGGGCTTGTTGATGGGGCGTTCGGGTGCCGCTGTGAACCTTCAACATTCCGCAAGTCCTGATGTAGTAGTTCTGCGCGATCTCTCTCAGGGTGTAGCGCGCGCTACTCGACAAGTCGACGCCGGAATCCACCGTAAAATGGTTGCCGCCCGCACCGCTATCTTGCGGTTTAACGTAACCATCTCGACACGCTTGCTCCACCGTCTCGGCGTCCGCCTAACCGCTCTCCTCGAGACGCGATCGGCGCTGGTACTCTCGCGTCGCCCTTTCGGTGGCGTCATCGAACCTGCCGCTAACCGAACCGCTGTATATCGATTTGGATTTCAGAAATTGCTGCCATGTTCCCACATCGCATCCCTGCATCTGCAAGCTAAGAGTTCTCATCTGGTTGCCTCCGTTGTGTGAGGTCAAATCAGAAGATGACACAAAGTTGACGCCGCCATAAGGATGAACTGTTCAGCCATGAACAAATCTGGCAAAGACCCTAACGAGTGTTAGTCAGTTTGTGCGCTTGCGTCAAAGAAGCCGCTCGGCTAGGCCGCGCAACGGCGAGTGAGCCTTTAGAGATCGGTCGATGGCGTTTCGCGCGGGCTTGCGAGTCTGTGAAGTTTTTGAGGCCCGGCAATCGGAGGATCACCTACTTCAATCAAATCCTCGTACCTGGGCCAATGTTCGTCATTCCCCCGCGTCGCCGCCGCGCGAGGAATCCCGGATTGCGAATTCCTTCACAAACTCCTGAGGGCGGGCTTACTCCGCGCGGTCAGGTTTGCTAAACTGCTCAGGTGAACGTCGGGATTTACCCAAGTATCGAAATTCCGCAAACCCCTCATTATCTTGAGGCTCCCCTATGAGCGGCACGAGCCGCGAACTCGAGACCGCGCTGATGTCGGTCACTCCGATCGATGGGCGCTATCGCGCGCGCACCGCGCCCCTGCAGAATTACTTCAGCGAGTTCGCCCTGATCCGCTATCGGGTCCGGGTCGAGATCGAATGGTACCTGTCGCTTGCCGACAACCCGGGCTTCGAGGCGCTCGACCCGATCTCATCTGTTACCGCGGCAAAGCTGCGCGCGATTTTCGATAGTTTTTCGCTCGCGGACGCGGAGCGTGTCAAAGCGCTCGAAGCCGTAACCAATCACGACGTTAAGGCGGTCGAGTACTTCGTCAAGGAGCGAATCGCGAAGCTTGACCCGAAGCTGCCGGTCGAGATCGTGCACTTCGCATGCACCAGCGAGGATATTAACAATCTCGCGTACGCGCTGATTTTGAAAGAATTTTCCGAGCATGAGCTGACGGCGCGAATCCAAAATACTATCACGACGATTGCCGCGATCGCGCGGCGCTACAGGTCGCTGCCGATGCTGGCGCGGACGCATGGACAGGAAGCCTCGCCGACGACAGTGGGAAAAGAGATGGCGATTTTCGCGGCGCGTCTGGAACGCCAGCTCGCGCAGCTTCACCGGCAGGAATACCTGGGCAAGTTTAACGGCGCGGTCGGTAATTTCAACGCGCATCAATTCGCCGCGCCCCGCCTCAATTGGATCGATCATTCGCGGCGCTTCGTCGAGGCGCAGGGGCTCATCTGGAATCCGCTGACCACGCAGATCGAGAACCACGATTTTATCGCCGAGATGTTCGCCGTGATGGTCAGGATCGACACGATCCTGCTCGGCTTCTGCCGCGACATGTGGAGCTACATCTCGATCGGATACTTCGCGCAGAAAGCGGTCAAAGGCGAGACCGGAAGCTCGACGATGCCGCATAAAATTAACCCGATCGATTTCGAGAACTGCGAAGGCAACCTGGGAATCGCAACCGCGCTATTCGAGCATCTGGGAACCAAGCTGCCGATCTCCAGATGGCAGCGCGATCTGACCGATTCTACCGCGTTGCGCGCGATCGGGAGTGCGTTCGGCCACGTGACGGTCGCGCTCGCGGCGCTCGAGCGCGGGCTTGCGCGAGTCGAGGTGAATGAAGCGCGGATCGCGGAAGACTTCGACGCCGAGCAGGCGTGGGAAGTCGTGGCCGAGGCGATCCAGACTCTCATGCGCGCCCGCGGACTGCCGCATCCGTATGAGACGCTGAAAGAGCTGACCCGAGGGCGCCCGGTGACGGGCAAACTGATCGAGGAATTCGTCGCGACTCTCCCGCTCGATGACGGGTCGCGCGCCGCGCTGCGGGCGCTGTCGCCGCGCAGCTACGTCGGGCTGGCCGCGGAACTGGTCGAGCGTTACGCGCCGGCCGCGGAGGCGGCCGAGACGCCGAAGGCGCGTTCGCGGTGACTGGAATCGCGGCGCTGTTAATTCAAGTTCCGGTTTGTGGATAGATCGCGCTCGGTTTTCGTTGTCCAAGCCGGCGCGGTCGGATAGTTGAAAGATCAAAGCACATCGAAAATTTACATTGGGAGGCGGGAATTTGGAATCCATCCCTGAACGCGGCGAACAGTTCTATGAGGGCAAGGCGAAGAAGCTCTACGCGACTTCCAATCCCGACCTCATCATCCAGTACTTCAAAGACGATGCGACCGCGTTCAACGCCAAGAAGCGCGGCACGATCGAGGACAAGGGCGTGATGAACAACCGGATGTCCGAGTTGTTCTTCAACATGCTCGAGAAGAACGGCATCAGGACCCACTTCGTGAAGCGGATCGACGACCGCCAGATGCTGTGCAAGCGGCTCGATATCGTGCCGGTTGAGATTATCGTGCGCAATATCGTGGCGGGTTCGATGGCGAAGCGGCTTGGCCGCGAAGAGGGCGCGGCGCTCAAGCAGCCGCTGGTCGAGTACACCTACAAGTCCGACGCGCTCGACGATCCGCTGATCTACCCGGAGCATGCCATCGAGTTCGGATGGGCGACCGGAGCCGAGCTGGCGGACATCAAGCAGAAGGCGCTGCGCGTCGATGAGCTTCTGAGCAAGTTTCTGGACGAGCGGGGCGTGTTGCTGGTCGACTTCAAGCTCGAGTTCGGGCGTCATCACGGCGCGATTCTGCTGGGCGACGAAATCTGTCCCGACACCTGCCGCTTCTGGGATAAAGCGACTCGCCAGAAGCTCGACAAGGATCGCTTCCGCCGCGATCTCGGCGGCGTCGAAGAGGCCTACCACGAAATGCTGCGCCGAGTTGAAGGATGACCGTGCACTCGAACTGCCGGAGCTTTTCTGATGCAGGGGCGACCCTATGTGGGCGCCCGGTTCCGCTCTCTTTTTTGTCAGTAGGGCCGGACGGCCCGTCCGCTCGCGCCCCACATCGAGGGATAGCTTGCAGGTAAAAGTTTTCATCACGCCGCGCGAGGGAATCCTTGATCCGCAGGGGCGCGTGGTCGAGCAATCGCTCAAGACGCTTGGTTTTCGCGCTGTCTCAGACGTGAAGGTCGGGAAATATATTGTCCTTGAAGTTGCCGCCGGCAACGCGGCCGCCGCGCGCGAGGAAACCAGGCGGATGTGCGAGCGGCTGCTCGCGAACCCGAATATCGAGGATTTCACCTTCGAGGTCGAAGGCGAATGAAGTGGGGGGTAGTCAGGTTCCCCGGTTCGCTCGACGACAATGACGCCCTCTATGCCCTCGCGGATGTGATGGGGCAGGAGGCTTCGATGCTGTGGCACAAGGACACAGCGCTCGGCGGAGCCGAGTGTATCGTGCTGCCGGGGGGATTCAGTTACGGCGACTACCTGCGCGCCGGCGCGATCGCGCGCTTTTCTCCGATCATGCGGAGCGTCGAGAAATTCGCCGCCGACGGCGGTCTGGTAATCGGCACCTGCAACGGCTTTCAGATTCTGTGCGAAGCGCATCTGCTGCCGGGCGCGCTCACGCGCAACCGCTCGCTTTCATTTATCTGCGATCGGGTTCACGTTCGGGTCGAAAACGCGGGGACTCCATTTACCCGCTCGATGCGGCAGGGCGACGTCTTGAAGCTTCCGATCAAGCATGGCGAGGGTCTCTACGTTGCGCCCGAAGACGAACTGCGCCAGATGGAAGAGCGCGGGCAGGTGCTTCTGCGCTACTGCGACGCCGGCGGGCACGACAGCGAAGCGGCCAACTTGAACGGCTCGATGCGCGCGATCGCGGGTGTCGCCAACGAGCGTTTCAATGTATTCGGCCTGATGCCACATCCGGAGCATGCGGTCGAGGCGATGCTCGGTGGCACCGACGGCCTGAAGATTTTCGAATCGATCGCAGAGAAAGCATGACCACGCCTGTCGCACTGCCCGGCGAGCCGCGAGTCGATCTCGAGCAAGCGCGCGCGCACGGCCTTTCGCCGGAGGAATTCGCGCGCGTCGAACAGATCCTCGAGCGCGCGGCGACTTTCACCGAGTTGGGCGTGTTTTCGGTCATGTGGTCGGAGCATTGTTCCTACAAATCGTCGCGAAAATATCTGCGCACGCTTCCACAGAAAAGCGAGTTGGTGGTACAGGGCGGACCCGGCGAGAACGCGGGCGCGATTGACGTCGGCGACGGATGGGTCGCGGTGTTCAAAATTGAAAGCCACAACCATCCGTCGTACGTCGAGCCATACCAGGGTGCGGCGACCGGAGTCGGCGGAATCTTGCGCGACATATTCACGATGGGCGCGCGACCGATCGCCTCGATGAACTCGCTCAAATTTGGATCGCTCGATCATCCGCGTACGCGCTACCTGCTGGGCGGCGTCGTCGGCGGAATCGGCGGCTACGGCAACTGCGTCGGGGTGCCCACCGTCGCGGGCGAAGTGATGTTCGACGCGGCGTACAATGGCAATATCCTCGTCAACGCCTTCTCGCTCGGACTCGCGCGCGCCGGCGAATTGTGGAGTGCGAAGGCGCGCGGACCCGGCAATTCGGTCCTGTACGTCGGCTCGGCGACGGGGCGGGACGGAATTCATGGCGCGTCGCTGCTAGCTTCGGCGGAGTTCGACGCCGAGAGCGAATCGAAGCGGCCGACCGTGCAGGTCGGCGATCCATTTACCGAGAAGCTGCTGATCGAGGCGTGCCTCGAGGCCGGCAAGACCGGCGCGATCGTCGCGATCCAGGACATGGGCGCCGCCGGGCTGACCTCGTCGTCATCGGAGATGGCGGCGCGCGGCGGATTGGGAATGGATCTGGACCTCGACAAGATTCCGCTGCGCGAGCAGAACCTCACGCCGTACGAGATTCTGCTGTCGGAGTCGCAGGAGCGGATGCTGATCGTCGCCGAACGCGGACGCGAAGCGGAGCTGCAGGCGGTGTTCGAGAAATGGGATTTGCACGCGGTCGTGATTGGCGAGATCACCGCCGACAATCGATGGCGTGCGCGATGGCGCGGGCAGCTTGTCGCCGATATTCCAGTCGGCGCGCTTGCCGGCGACGCGCCGGTTTACGATCGTCCCGCGCACGCGCCGAAGCCGCCGCAAAGGATGTCTGCGCGCATCCGCCGCGAGAATCCGACTCCGGCAGTCGCGCTGCGTGCGATGCTCTCGAATCCGAACGTTGCGTCGAAAAGATGGGTTTATCGGCAATACGATTCGATCGTGCAGGGCAACACGGTTCTCGGACCCGGCGGCGACGCGGCGATCCTGCGGATCAAAGGCTCGCGGCGCGGGCTCGCGCTCAAGGTCGATTCGAATCCCCGCGCGTGCGCGCTCGATCCGTACGCCGGAGCGGTTGCGACGGTAATCGAAGCGGCGCGCAACGTCGCGTGCGTCGGTGCGCGTCCGGTAGGAATCACCAACTGCCTGAATTACGGAAATCCGGAGCGGCCGGAGATCATGTGGCAATTTGCCGAGGGTGTGCGCGGGCTCGGCGACGCGGCGCGCGCGATCGGCGCGCCGGTCGTGAGCGGCAACGTAAGCTTCTACAACGAGACAGAAGGACGCGCGATTGCGCCGACACCCACAATCGCGGTGCTGGGGCTGATGACCGAGGTCGCGAAGCACGTTACCTCGCATTTCAAACAAGCCGGCGATGCGATTCTGATCGTGCGCACGGGGGCGCCATCGCTCGCGGCGTCGGAGTACTCCGCGATGTACGGCGAAGGCGATGAGACGCTTACGCCGATCGATCTTGCGCGCGAAAATGGCTTGCTCGAAGGGCTGGTTGCTTGCGCCGAACAGGGGTTGATAAGATCAAGCCACGATGTAGCCGACGGCGGCCTTGCGGCAGCGATCGCGGAGGCCTGTTTCAATCCGGAGACGAAGCTGGGCGCTGAAATTGACTTGTCGGCGCACGGCTTGGCCGACCCGGTGGAATTGTTCGGCGAAGGACCCTCGACGGTCGTGATTTCTGCCGCGCCGCACGAAGTTGCGGCGGTGATACGGATTTTCCGTGCCGGTGGCCTTGCAGTGTTTCAGGCGGGCCGCGTGCTTGCCGAACCGCGGCTGGCGCTCCTGCCGGTCGTGAATGAGAACATAATGGAGTTGTACCAGCTCTATGAAGCTGCAATTCCCCAGAGGCTAGCCAGCCATGACTGACGACGACGGCGCGGTGATTGTCGAGGAGTCCAAACTCGACGCTTTCCATGACGAGTGCGGCGTCTTCGGCGTGTACGGCCATCCAGAGGCCGCCAACCTTGCATATCTGGGACTGTACGGCTTGCAGCATCGCGGACAGGAATCGGCGGGAATCGTTTCGTCCAACGGCAAGGCGTTGATCTCGCATCGCGGGATGGGCCTGGTCGCCGACATTTTTAACTCCGACATTATCGCGAAGCTCCAGGGCACCAGCGCGATCGGCCACAATCGTTATTCGACGACCGGCTCGACCTCGCTCAAAAATTGTCAACCAATCGTCGCCGAGTACGCTAAGGGCGCCCTTGCGCTTGCGCATAACGGCAACCTGGTGAATTTCGAAGAGCTGCGCGAACGGCTCGGATCGGGCGGTACGATTTTCTATTCGTCGTCGGACAGCGAGATCGTGATTCATCTGATTGCGGCCTCGCGCGCGCCTTCATTGCCGGAAAAATTGATCGAGGCGCTGACGCAGGTGAAGGGCGCCTACTCGATGGTGCTGCTGACCGAGAATTGCCTGATTGCGGTGCGCGATCCGCACGGCTTCCGGCCGCTGGTGTTGGGTAAGTTAAATGGCGCGACAATCGTTGCGTCGGAAACTTGCGCGCTTGACTTGGTGCGCGCCGAGTATGTGCGCGAAATCGAGCCGGGCGAGATGGTGATAATCGACGAGAGCGGGCTGCACTCAGTGCATCCGTTTGCGGCGGCCGCGCCCAAGCGATGCATTTTCGAGTACGTTTACTTCGCGCGTCCCGATAGCCTCCTTTACGGCCGCAACGTCTATTCAGTGCGCAAGCAGCAGGGACGTGCGCTGGCGCGCGAATGTCCCGCGGATGCGGAGCTCGTCGTGCCGGTGCCTGATTCGGGGACTGCGGCCGCGCTCGGCTATTCGGAAGAATCGAAGATCCCGTTCGAGATGGCGCTGGTCCGCAGCCATTATATCGGGCGAACGTTTATCGAGCCGCGCCAATCGATCCGCCATTTCGGGGTCAAGATCAAATTCAACCCGGTCGCGGAATTGCTGCGCGGCAGGCGGATTGTGCTGATCGAGGATTCGCTGGTCCGCGGCACCACACTGCGCAAAGTGATCCCGATGCTCCGGCAGGCGGGCGCGCGCGAGGTGCATATGCGAATCGCGGCGCCGCCTACGACCAATTCGTGCTTCTACGGGATCGACACGCCGACGCGCGAAGAGCTGCTCGCGTCGTCGCATTCGGTCGAGGAGATTCGGCGATGGATCGGCGCCGACTCACTGGGCTATCTGAGTTGGGAAGGGCTGTACTCGTTCGTCGGCAACGGAAATCGCGAGGGCTACTGCGACGCCTGCTTCACCGGGAAATATCCAGTCGAGATTCCAGCCGCTGGCGCTCCGCATCAGTTGCATCTGTTCGACGCCGCCGAGCGCGAAGACCCGCTGGCGGTAGCCCGCCGATAGATCTAGTGCAGTGCTGTGCCCCGCTTTCGGTGGGCCCTGTACTTCCTTCGCGGGAGCACTGCTGTCCCAGTCGGTTCAAGATCGTCGTAATTCCTCACGGTGTCATTCCCGCGCGTGGCTGCCGCACGAGGAATCCCGGACTCCTCGATTCGCGCGCAGGTGGCTCGCTTGACGATGCGACACTCGGCGTGAAGCGCATTTAGTCGCAGCTCCGGGTAAAATCTAGTCGGTCTGCTCGCGGACGTTTAGCCATCTCAGGATTGCGAAGATCGCGAGCGCTACGATTACTACCACCGCGGCAACTGGTTGCGCGGCGTTCAAGCCGTAGCCTTCGAAGCGATCGTAGATCAGGACCGGCGCTGTCATCGGATAGTACGCCAGGACCACCACCGCTCCGAACTCGCTGAGCGCCCGCGCCCACATCATGACGGCGCCTGAGACCAGGGCGGGGCGGGCAAGCGGCATCGTGACGCCAAAAAAGACGCTCCACGGACCGCGTCCGAGAGTGCGCGCGACCCCTTCCAGGCGCGGATCGACCGCGCGAAAGCCATCGCGCGCCGCGTTGATCAAAAACGGCGCCGACACGAACAGCATCGCGATCACGATTCCCGGAATTGCGCCGGCAAAATGTATTCCCGCCATCGAGAAGGCATGCCCGACAAAGAAGCCGCGCCCGAACACGAACAGCAGCGCGATTCCCGCGATTGGATGCGGGATCACGACCGGCAGATCGATCAGCCCTTCGACGATGGCCTTGCCCGCGAAGTTATTTCGCGCGAGCACGAATCCCAGCGGCAACCCGACTATCGCGCCCAATGCGGTTGCCCAAGTC
Source organism: Binataceae bacterium (SeqCode) (assembly GCA_050736695.1). Taxonomy (GTDB): domain Bacteria; phylum Desulfobacterota; class Binatia; order Binatales; family Binataceae; genus JBARDN01. The sequence goes on from JBOHWH010000122.1 coordinate 15,594, forward strand.
GCGGCAAGGACGCTGAGCCCGATCGCGCTCATCACCTCGTTGTCGGTGAACGAATTTATAAGACCGCGGGGGTCGCTCGTGACGACCAGCTTGACCAGTGGGCCCGCAAGAAACATCAGCGCGATTCCGGCGCCGATCGAAAAAAGCGCGGTGCGGCTGGCCGCCGCGGCGGACCACGACGGGCGATAGTCCAAAGAAGTCACGCGAGTCCGGCTGGCGTTAAGAAAACTGTGTTGGGTTTACTCATAATCGAAGACCGCGACGACGATAGCAGATACCTGAAGTCTTGGCGCTAACCGGAATCCGTGCGTAAGATGACGCAATGTAATCGCGCTGGAGGACGACTCAATATCGCCAGGACCAATCCTCGGCGGCCAGCGGAAAAGGAGAATCATATGAGAAAGTCTGTACTGGGCGGCGCGATTCTAGCCACCGCCGTCGCCCTGATGTTCACCGGCAGCGCGATGGCTGCCGACAGCGCGCCTTCGCCAAGCGCGCCCGCGAATGTGAAATGCATAGGCGGCAATGCGTGCAAGGGCCAGAGCGCGTGCAAGACCGCCTCGAGCGGCTGCACGGGTCAAAACTCGTGCAAGGGCAAGGGCTACGTGATGACGACCAGCGCGCAGCAATGTGAAAAGAAGGGCGGGCACGTCGGAAAAGCTGACTAGGCGCATAATCGATCCACTCGCGCTGCGCGCCGGAGACCCTCCGGCGCGCGGCGCGCACACCCCACCATGTTTCAGCGCGCGGATTTCCCGTTTCTCGGTTTCGGGATTGGCCTGCGCCGGAAGCATTACAGCCACATCCTCGCCCGGCGTCCGAAAATCGACTGGTTCGAAATCATCTCGGAGAATTTCATGGTCGCAGGCGGGCGTCCGCTCGAGGTTCTTGACGCCGTACGCGCGCGCTACCCGGTCGTGATGCATGGCGTGTCGCTGTCGATCGGCTCGACCGACGCGCTAGCTCGCGAGTATCTTCGCGGCCTGCGCACGCTCGCACGGCGCACCGCGCCCGCGTGGATATCCGATCATTTGTGCTGGAGCGGCGTGGGTGGTCATCGCCTGCACGATCTGTTGCCGCTGCCGCATAACCAGGAAACCGTGCGCCATGTCGCGGCGCGAATCCGGCGCGTGCAGGACATCCTCGAACGGCACATGCTAATCGAGAACGTATCCAGCTACATGACCTTCAGGGCGTCGACGATGACCGAGTGGGAATTCGTGCGCGCAGTCGCCGAGGAGGCCGACTGCGGTATTCTGCTCGATATCAATAACATCTTCGTCAATGCATTTAATCATCGCTTCAGCGCCGAAGAGTATATCGACGCGATTCCGGCCGAGCGCGTCGTGCAATACCATCTGGCGGGCCACAGCGATCACGGCGATTACCTACTCGATACGCATGATCATCCGGTGCGCGAAGAAGTGTGGTCGCTCTACGCGCGGGCGGTTAGGCGCTTCGGCGCGGTATCGACGCTGATTGAATGGGACGACGACATCCCGGCATTTGCCGTTTTGGCCGCCGCCGCTGAGCGGGCACGCGGCATCTATGAGTCCGTGCATGCGCAGTCCGAGAGCATCGATGCCGCTCGCGCTTAAGGATACGCAGGAGTTGCTGTACCGGCTCATCGCGGCGCCGAGCGGCGTGGCGGGAGGCCTGGTGCATGAGCGCGCGCTTCCGCGCGGCGGCCTCGACGCGATAATCGGCGGCGACGCGCGGATGCCGGCAGTCGAGCGGCTGGACATTTATGCGAATATGTATTTCTACCGGCTGCTCGAGATACTCACGAATGATTTTCCCGGTGTCACAGCCGCAGTCGGCGCTGATAACTTTCACAACATAGTAACTGGATATCTGATTGAGTTGCCGCCGACCGAGCCGTCTGTGTTCTGGGCGGGCCGGCATCTTGCCGATTTTTTGCGGACGCATCCGATTCTGCGCGAGTTCCCGTATCTCGCCGATCTGGCGGCGCTCGAGCGCGCGATCGTCGAGGTCTTTTGCGCGCGCGACATGGCCGCGCTCGACGCCGCCGCGATGCGAGCAATTCCGCACGTGCGATGGCCATCAGTCAGGATGCGCGCGGTCGCCGCGTTCGAGGTGATCGAAGCGGATTGGCGGGTTGCGCCTATTCTTCGCGCGGTGGAAGGCGGCCGCAAATTCAAGGCGCCCAGGCAGGGCGCGAGCAGGATTCTGGTATGGCGTCCGCGCACGAAAGTATTTTATCGCGAGGTAGACCCTATCGAGGCCGGTGCTATCGCGAAGCTCCACCGAGGTGCGACATTTGGCGAAGTCTGCACGACCGTCAGCAAAGCCCTCGGCGACAGTCCGCCCGGGCGCGATCCGGTCGCCGCGATCAACTCGATCCTCGCCAGGTGGCTTCGTGACGGGATCGTCGCGATTCCCACGGCCCGCAAGCGGCGCGCGAACCGGCGTTAGGGTGATCGCGCGATATTCGATTCACTTGCCGCGATGCTAAGCTTTGTGAGTTGCGGCCCCGCTGCGTCGCGATGGATTCATGAACACAATCGGAACCACGATCGAACGCGTCGCGACGCGCGAGGGATACGAGGAATTCGCGCGCCTGCCCTATCATGTGTATGCGGCGCGCGAGGCGTGGTGGCCGCCCGACATCCAGGGCGAGATCGACATGATCACGCGTCGTACTCATTTCGCGGCGTACCTGGATCTCGAAGCGTATTGCGCGCGCCGGCGCGGGCGGATGGTCGCGCGGGTGAGCGCAGTCGTCAATCGGCGCTATATCGAACATTGGGGCGAGCAGCTCGGGCAGCTAATTCATTTCGAAGCCTGTGAGGGCGAAGAGGATGCCGCCGTCGCGATGCTCGAGACTGCTGCCCGGTCGCTTGGCGCGCGCGGCATGATGGCGGTGCGCAGCGGTTTCGCGGCGTTCCTTGATTATCCGTACGCCGTCGATGGCTATGGGCGGCTGCCGTCGTTTCTGCTCCGCGGTAATCCGCCTTATTACCATCGATGCTTCAAACGCGCGGGTTTCGAAACCGAGAAAGGACAAACCGATTACACCGCCGAGTTGACGCCCGAACTGCTTGAGCGTTACCGCCGCTCGGTCGCGGCAGCAAATGCCGCGAGCGTGACAATCAAGAGCTGGCGCGAGTTTGGTTTTCCTGCCGCAATCGACGCGTGGACCGAGGTTACCAACGCCGCTTTCACGCGTCATTGGGGATGGAACCCGATCACCAAAGCCGAAGTGCGGCCGATGCTGATGTCGCTGTGGGAGAGTCCGGTGGCAGACCTCTCGATGCTCGCGGTCGTCGGCGATGAAGCGATCGGCGCGGTTTTCTCGGTGCCGGACTTGAGTCCGATGCTCGCCCGGGTCAGACGCGGGGTTCGCCTGGAGCCGCATCGGGGCGGAGGCACGCGCGGCGCGCTGGTCAATATCGGCGTGAAGGAGAGCGCGCGCGGACGCGGAATCGCAGTCGCGATGGCGTCGCAGTCGTACCTCCGCATGGCCGGGCAGCGGATGCGCTATGCTGGCTATACGCTCGTGCTCGACGACAATTGGGCCTCGCGCCGGACCGCGGAAAGCCTGGGCGCGCATGTCTCGGGAAATTTTGTCACCTACCGCCGCAACCTGTAGGCGACGGCGTCTTGCCTGCTCCCGCGCGCGGGCGCTACAAGGCCTGTGATGCTGAGCCTGCGCATGCTCGTGTTGTTCATTCATGTGACCGCCGTGATCGTCGCACTCGGCGGTTCGCTGTTCAGCACATTTGCGCTGACTCCAATTCTGACTGGCGAGCTCGAGCCCGCCGCACGGGTTAAGGTCGTGCGCCGTGTAGTGCGGCGCCTGGGCGCGATCGTTTTGAGCGCGCTTGCGATCCTGGTCGCGACCGGGATGCTTAACGTGTTGTACCTCGGCGCGATAACCATCCTGCTCGCGATCAAACTCGTGCTGGTTCTGATCGTGATCGGCCTCGCGATATATCAGTACACAAACCTCGGCGCTAAAATCTGGCGCATCTCGGAAAACGGGCCCGCGCCGGAGCTGCCTTCTCTGCTGGCGAGCTTTCGACGAGTCGGACTCGCACAGGGAACGCTTGTGCTGGTGATCGTCTATCTGTCACTCGGCCTGACCCGCGTCGCGGGACAGATCGCGATCGGATGAAGACCTCGCCGCGCAAACTCGCCTATCGCCGATGGCTGCGATGGCTCACGGTTGTCGCGGTGTTGATCGGCGTCATCTCGACCATCAGCTACGGCAGCGGGGCGCACCTCGTGGTGCGGTACCTGAATCCGCCGCTTGGACGATGGTGGAACGCGCGCGAGTATTGGCTGATGATCACGGCCGCGTCGGCGCTCGGCATGCTTATCGCGATTCGAATCGGCGTGCGGCTCCTCGACCGTGACGATGAGGCTGCGCGCGGCCGCGCGGCCGGGATCTCGATCGTCGCGGGCGCGGTCGTCCTGCTCCCGCTCGCGCGGCTCTCGGCGTCGCTCAGCAAGCTCGGATGGACGGGGGCCAACACGTTCGACACTTACGCGATGGATTCCATTGTTGACAAGGTTCTGATCGCAGGCGTTTACTTTCTAAAGGTCGCCAGTTTCGGGCTGATCGCCGGGCTCGGGATATTCGCGGTCGTCGCGATGGCGTCGGCGAGGGGCGCAGCGGCAAGTTCAAAAATAGTGCAAAAATAAAATCGGCCGCCGGGCCATCGCCACGTTTCCAATGAAATCCGGGAAGGACAAAGATCCACGCCAGCTCCCGCTCAGCCGGCGATCATTTTTGAAGGGCGCGGCTCTGACCAGCGCGGGCGCGGTTGCGGCGGTCGCCACGCTCGGGCATCTCGAGCACGCCGCCGGAGCCTCCACACCCGCACTTCCCGAAGGAGTCGCGGAGCAACTCGGCCCCGGAGCGGTCGATATCGCACTTAAAATAAACGGCCGGACTCATCAGCTCTCGATTGAGCCGCGCGTGACTCTCGTACGCGCCTTGCGTGAGTATCTGGGCCTGACCGGCACCAAGCTGGTCTGCGATCGCGGCTCCTGCGGCGCGTGTACGGTTCATCTTGATGGGCAGCCGGTCACGTCGTGCATGATGCTCGCGGTGGACGCGCGCGGGCGTGAAATTACGACGATCGAGGGACTTGGAAATCCGGACAAGATGCATCCGGTGCAAGACGCGTTCGTGCGTTACGACGCAATGCAGTGCGGGTTCTGCACGCCCGGGATGGTGATGTCGATCGCGGCGGTGCTCGACAGGAATCCCTCGGCCGGTCTCGGCGAGATCCGTCATTCCGTTGCCGGAAATATCTGCCGCTGCGGAACCTATCCTCACGTCTTCGCCGCCGCGCTCAAGCTGGCGCGCGCCGGCGGCGGCGCGAAGGGGAGTGCGTGATGTCGCGCCGGGTGACGTTGAATCTTGGAACCCCAACCGCCGAGCGCGAGGTCACCGTCGTCATTCCCGACGACGAGCCGACGCCGTGGCAGATTGGCGACCAGTTCACGATCGTCGGAAATGAAACTCCGCGCGTTGACGGTGCGGCCAAGGCCACCGGCGCCGCGCGCTACACTTACGATATCGCTCTCCCCGGGATGCTCCACGGCGCGATCCTGCGCAGTCCGTATCCGCGCGCGCATGTGCGCAAGGTCGATCTCTCGGCGGCAAAACGGCTTGCGGGAGTCCGCGCCGCGGTTACGATCACTGACGGTGAGATTCGCTTCACCGGGCAGGAGGTCGCCGCCGTCGCCGCCATCAGTTCCGATATCGCAGGCGACGCACTCGCGCTGATCAAGGTGGATTACGAGCCGCTGCTGTTCGTGGTCGAGATGGATGCGGCCGCGGCCGAAGGCGCGCCCAGCGTGTTCAACGGCTCGAACGTGAGCAGGGCAACAACCTCGAACTCGGGCGATGTCGATCAGGCTCTCGCGCAGGCGGCGAATCGAATCGAGGCCACCTACACGACTCCAGTTCAGACTCACGTCTCGCTCGAAACCCACGGCGCGGTCGCGCACTTCGACGGCGGTGTTCTGACGGTCTGGTGCTCGACGCAGGGCGTGTTTACGGTCCGCGATGATCTTGCGGTGCTGTATAATCTTCCGCCCGACAAGGTTCGCGTGATCAGCGAATATCTCGGCGGCGGATTCGGATCAAAATTTGGCGCGTCTCCCGAGATAGTCATCGCAACGCGGCTGGCCAAAGAATCCGGCGCTCCGGTCAAGCTGATGCTGCCGCGAGGCGACGAGCATCTGGCCACTGGAAATCGCCCCAGCTCGGAACAGAAAGTCCGCTTCGGCGCCGACGCCAAGGGCAAGCTGGTCGCGATCGATCTGGTGCAGCGCGGCAGCGGCGGAATCGGCGGCGGCGCGGGCAGCTCGGGCGCATTCAAGCTGGTCTATCGCTGCGCCAATATCCGCACCGACGAACGCAATGTCTATATGAACACCGGGCCGTCGTCACCGATGCGCGCGCCCGGATGGCCGCAAGGCACCTACGCGCTCGAAATGGCGATGGACGAGATGGCGCGAAAGTGCGGGATCGATCGGCTCGAATTCCGCCGCATCAACAGCGACAATCCGATTCGCGCGATCGAGCTGGATTTGGGTGCGCGCGCTTTCGGATGGAGCGAAAAGAGCGCGCGGAAAAAATCCATCGGACCGATGAGTCGCGGCATCGGAGTGGCGTGCGCGGCGTGGCACGCGCTAGGCGCCTCGGGACCGGAGGCCCTGGCGATCGCTCATCGCGATGGCCGCGTAGAGATTCGCTGCGGCACGCAGGATATCGGCACCGGCACACGCACCGCGCTCGCGGTAGTCGCGGCTGAAGAGCTCGGCCTTCGGATCGGCCAGATCGCGACCGAGATCGGCGACACGCGCTATCCGTTCTCGCTGCCGTCGGGCGGCAGTATGAGCTCGCCTTCGAACACTCCGGCCGTCAGGCAGGCGGCGGCGCATCTCAAGGACAAGCTGTTCAAGATCGCGGCGCCGATGCTTGGCGCGGAGCCCTCGGACCTCGAGGCGCGCGATTCGGTAATTCGGGTGCGATTCGATCCATCGCGAAAAGTCGCTTTCAATGATATCTGCCGACGGATCCCCGGCGACTCGATCTCCGCCGGCGGCGAGCGGATTCCCAACTACGCGACCTACCGGACCGACCAGGCGGGATGCCAGTTCGCAGAGGTCGAGGTCGATACCGAAACCGGCGTGATTCGGGTCAAGCGCGTAGTCGCGGTTCACGACGCGGGCACGATGCTCGATCCGCTGACCTCGCGCAGCCAGGTTAATGGCGGCGTGCTGATGGGAATCGGATTTGCGCTGTTTGAAGCGCGGCGGATGGACCCGCGGCTTGGCCTGATGATGAATCCGACCATGGACGATTACAAATTGGTCGGGCCGCTCGACGTTCCGCAAATCGACGTGATGTTTCTCGACGTCAAGAACGGTGGCACCAACACCGGCGTGCTCGGAATCGGTGAGGTTGCGCACGTCGCGAGCGCCGCGGCGGTTGCATGCGCGGTCAGCGACGCGGTTGGCGTTCCGATGCGCGAGTTTCCGCTGACGCCGGATAAGGTCCTCGCCGCGCTGGGGCAGGCGTGATGAATAAGTTTACCGTCGTGACGCCGGCAGACCTCGCGCATGCAAGCGGACTCCTCGCTGCACCGGATAGCGGCGCGATCGCGGGCGGAATTGATGTCGTCGATCTGATGAAGCAGGGCATCGCCACGCCCGCCACTGTGGTCAATTTAAAGGGCTTGAAGGAACTTCAGGGAATCGATCTTGAGCAGGGCGGCGCGTTGCGTCTGGGCGCGGTTGTAAAACTGCACGAAGTCGCGAGCAACCCTGAATTGCAAAAACATTTCACCGCGATTTCCGGCGCGGCGGGCGAGGCGGCCACGCCTCAGATTCGGAATCTCGGGACCGTCGGCGGCAATCTTCTGCAGCGCCCGCGATGCTGGTACTTCAGAAATCCGCTGAGCAAGTGCCTCAAGAAGGGCGGCGACAAGTGCTATTCGATCGGCGGACTGAATCGCTATCACGCGATCCTGGGCGGCGGACCGTCGTACATCGTGCATCCCTCGAACCTCGCGCCGGCGCTCATCGCGTTCGGCGCCAGCGCGCGAATAACGGGACCGGGGGGCGAACGAACGGTCGCGCTCGAAAAATTTTTCACGCTGCCCGCGGTAGATCCGAAGCGCGAAAATGATTTGCGCGCCGGCGAGATAATCACAGAGGTGATTGTACCCGCGCCCGCGTCCGGCACCCGCAGTATCTACCTTGAGGTGCGCGAGAAGCAGAGCTTCGACTGGCCGCTGGTGAGCGTTGCGGTCGTGATTGTTCCGTCGGCCAACGGCAAATCGGTCCGCGATGCGAGGATCGTGATGGGCGCGGTCGCTCCGATACCGTGGCGCTCGGCTGCCGCGGAAAAGACGATCATCGGAGCGCCGCTCGATGAATCGCACGCACGCGCCGCCGCCGACGCGGCGCTGGCGGGCGCGCAGCCGATGTCCGATAATGCCTACAAGGTGAAGATCGCGAAGGTGATCGTACGCCGCGCGATTCTGGCCGCGGGCGGAGTCTCGGAGGCTTGATGGCCATCATGGCTACCAGTGCAACGACGCAGAAATTTTGCGGACTGCTGCGCACCAAGACCGCCTACTATCGCACGCCCGGCGGCGAGCGGATGTTTGATCCGGGCAGCACCACCGCCTGCTACACCTGTCTTAGGACGCAGCGGCCATACGGCCCCGACGGCCAGCCTGTTGACACTTATTCCTGCGGCGAGAGCCGCGGATGCTACGAAGAGGAGCGATAAACATGGGCGCGGCACACTCCGAAGAATTGGGACCGGTCGCATCGCGGACGCTGTTCGAAAACGACGACGTGCGCGTGTGGGAGATGGACTTGCAGCCGGGTGAGGTCTGCGGGCTGCATCATCATACGCTCGACTACGTGCTGTTCATCCTGTCGGGCGCGTCGGTCGGCGCGCTGCGCCGCGGCGAGAATCCGCCGGGGGGAAAGCCGCGAGGTCTTCCGCTGCAAGCGCGCGCGACTTATTTTGTTCCGGCTGGTGGAATCGAAAGCGCGCACAACGTCGGCACGACGCGGTTTCTTGAAGCGCTGATCGAACTCAAGCGGCCCGCCAAGCGTGGCGCGGAGAAACTCGGCTTCGTCGGATGCGAGGCGGTTGCGGGACGCGAGCCGGAAGCTGGAACGATCACGATCCTCGACAACGATCGCGTCCGCGTAAGCGAGATCACGCTCGCGCCGGGCGGACAGAGCGCGATGCGCCGTTACTCGCACGACGCGGTCGCATACGTCGCCGAGGGTGGCGATTTAAGGATCCTGGAGCGCGGCGGTGACGCCGCCGAGACCGCGCATCGCGTCGCGATGCCGGCGGGAAGCGTCACCTGGTATCCGCGCGGGGCAGGGCGCGCCTTCCAGAACCCTGGTGCGAGCCGCTTGCGCCAATTGTTGGTGGAATTAAAGTAGATCCATTGGAATTAATGTAACGCTTTAAGATTTCGATCTTGCTCCGCGTGCGGCGCGCACCTGTGATCGAACCGCGCGCCGCTGGCCCGTCCCCTGGTACCGCCTGCGGCCACGATCGCCCGCTTGGCAAACGTGGTTGGACCTTGTTCCCTAACGCGTGATAGGGTCACGCGCATGAAAAGTCCAGCTCTCGCCAAGCCGGTCATGCTAATGGCCTCCGTCGCGCTGCTCGCGTTTTCCAGCCCCGCTCGCGCGGCCGGGGTCACGCCGGGAGAGTTCATCACGCAGACAAACGCGTCTGCGGTTGAGTCGCTGGTGAGCCCCGGCACCTTCCAGGCGGTGCGGAAGGGCATGACGATGCATATCGTCGCATCTGGCAGGATCGATTGGCCGCCGCCGTACCGCGTCGCGACCGAAAAGTATTCGCCGCAGGTGCGCCTGTCGGCGGACCATCGGACGGTTATCGGCTACGTCGCGGGGCAGCCGTTTCCGCTGCTCGATCCGAACGATCCGGACGTTGCGACCAAGATCATGTGGAATCAGGACTTCAAACCGATCGCGACCGACGACTTCGATCTGCGCTACTTCGAGTGCCAGGTGGCAAGGTTCAATCCCGGCGCGGCGCAGACGCTGATCGACTTCACCCAAGTCGGACATTTGGCCGCCTACTTTGATATCGGCCGCACCGAGGTCGAGCCGCTCCCCGCCGATCCCGATTTCAAAACCACCGACATCTGGTGGCGCGTCGCGTCTTATCCGACGATCGCGCCCGCCGAGGATCGCGGCAGCGGCGGAATGCGCTACCGCTATTGGGCTCCCGATCACGGTGACGACGCGTGGGCTTTTCTGGCGGGGAGCAGGCGCGTGCGCCGCGTCAACGAGACAATTCTGACTTCATCGCCCGGCCTCTCGACCTGGGATCCCGATCATGCGGGGGGATTCAACGCCAAGCCGCAGGAGTACAACTACAAGTTCGTGGGCGAGCGCCAAATGCTCGCGTGCGTTCACGCGCGAAACTCTCCGGCGCATCCGTGCCCGACCGATGGCGGCGCCACTTCATGTGACGAGGACTGGGAGATGCGCCATATGTATATTGTCGAGGTCACGCCGCGTCCCGAACGCACCAGCGGCATCCTGCAATCGAAGACCATCGTCTATATCGATGGCGAAGCGTGGCTGAATCCCTACATGGATAGCTACGACCAGAAGGGCGAGTTGTGGAAGACGCAGATCTATCTCTACACCTATCGCGATCGCCCAATTCCCGACGCCAAGGTCGCAGTCTATCCGTTCAAGCGCGAATTCAACGTCGCCGCGTCGAGCGCCGATTTGCAATCCGGGATGGTGACAACCTGCTATCTGCCCGGTCCGGACAGCCCCGAGCGCGAATGCTGGTATATCAACATGGGCGCCGTGGATAAGGATTTCCTGACGACCGAGGCAATGGCGAAAGCGGGCCACTAACGGTCGCCAACGGTCAGTTGCGCTTTGCGCCGCGCAGACCTGAGATCAGGAACGCGACGCACAGCTCCTCCGCGGCACGTCGCGATACGCGCCCGCCGCCTACCGCGCGTCCGAGCGAATCCGACGCGCTAAGGGCCATCGCGGCCAGAACGCCGGCATCCCCTTGCGAGCCGCCCAGGGCTGATCGGATATGCCGCGTCCATAGTTTGAAGAACGGACCCAGGCGTGCGCGTACGCTCTTGCGCAGGCGTCGCCCGCTCAGGCGATTCAGCAGGATCGCGATCAGCGCGCCGCGTTCCACCACCACATCCAGGTAGGTCGATACTGCCGCGCGCACGCGATCGTCGAACGGTGCTTCGGCGTCCATCGCATCGCCGACCTGGCGGTACATCGAAGCGATTTCCTGATCGAACAGCGCGAGCGCGACTTCCTCAGCGTTGTCGAAGTAGGCGTAGCCGAGTCCCTTGCTGACTCCCGCGCGCTCCGCCAGCGATTCCATCGTCAGAGATTCGAAGCCTTCTGTCAGGATTGTCCGCGCTGCCGCCTGTAGCAGATGCGCCCGGCGTTCAGCGGCGGGCATTCGCGCCAGCGGTTTGCGCGATCGGGATTTGGCGGCGGTTTTTCTGACGGCGGTCACCTGAGCCGAGCTATTGTTGTTCCGCTTCAAATTACACGCGCTGGTCCAGTTGACGCTAACGTCAATTCAAACTAGATTTCATTCGAGCACGTACCGGCTTGCAACGCGTGCATTATAGTCGATGGAGTCCTCGATGCCCTACGCCCAAGGCCGCACTTTCTACGACGCCGATAGCCATCTGATGGAGCTGAGCGAATGGCTCCCGAAATATGCCGACCCCGCAGTGCGTGAACGTATTCGTCCGCTGTACCTGGGCGGAGCGGGCGCCAAGGCGACAGAGCTGATCGAACAGGCCAAGGCGCGCGCAGCCGATCCCGCTGCGACGCGTGCGCTCGAAGCCAATGTGATGGGTTCGAAGGGATGGCTGGCGCTGGGGGCGTTCGATCCCGCGGAACGGACGCGTGCACTCGATCTGCTGGGCGTGCAGAAACAGTTGGTCTTTCCGACCTTCGCATTCTCGCAGTTTCTGGGCGACGATCAGGAGCTTCTGTGGGGCGGTACGCGCGCGCTCAATCGTGCGATCGGCGATTTCTGCTCGAGCGACAAGCGCCTGATCGCGGTCGGCTCGGTGCCGTGGGGCGAGCATACCGTCGCCGAGGCGAAGGCCGCGCTCGATGCCGGCTGCGGCGCGATCCTGGTGAACTCGATGCCCGGACGCGACAAGTCGCCCACTCATCCGGATTATCATCCGCTGTGGGCGATGCTCCAAGAGCGGAGGGTTCCGTTCATGCTGCATATCGGCGGGGGCGGACGCGCGCTGCGCCGTTCGTTCACTAACAACGGACTGCCGCCGACGACCGATTGGCTCGGCGGCGGAGAGAACGTCCGCGCCAAAGACTACATGGTAATCCATCAGACGCCCGAGCAGTTCCTGTCGTGCATGGTGCTCGACGGAATCTTCGAAAAATTTCCTAAGCTTCAGGGCGGGGTGATCGAGCAAGGCGCGATGTTCGTGCCGTCGCTCATGCGCCGTCTCGATATTTGCCAGCAAACCTTCAGCAAGACCGAGCCCGCGCTCAAGACGCCGCTCAAGGCCTCTGAGTACCTGCGCCGACAAGTTAAGTTCACGCCGTTTCCGACCGAGCCGGTAGGCTGGATCATCGAGAACTCGGCCCCCGAAATGCTCCTGTTCTCGACCGACTATCCACATCCGGAAGGCACTAAGGATCCCATCGGACGCTTTGAGGCGACGATGGCCAGCGTTAGCGAGATTGCGAAGGAGCGATTCTACTATCGCAACTTCGCCGAAATGATGGGTGACGCCGCATAACTTGGGATCACCGCGACGATCTCGGGTTGGGGGGAAGCCCTGAGCGATGCGGGCGAGGTTAAGACCTCGCCCGCATCATAATTTTACTTCCAGGGGTCTATTTGATCGCCAGCGCGTTGGGCGGCGATCCGACCCCGCCCGGCACGTTGAGCGGCGCCGAGGTCAGGAAAAATTCGTACACTCCGTCGGCGGCGCAATCCTCTGCCAGCGACTCGAGGTTCCACATCTCGCCGATCGGCATCCCGAAGAACGCGAGCATGTGAAAATGCAGGAACTCTTCTTCCGGTGATTTCGGCAGCGCCTCCAGTGCGGGCGAGTCCGACGCGACCGCGGCTAAATGATGGTTCCAGAGCCATTTCGCGACGCGCCGGCTGCCCTCGATTCCCGGGACCACCGTCTCGCGCGCAAGTTCCTGCTTAAGCTCGTCGCTCGCGCCCAGGTAGAAGCTGGTCCATCCGATGCGTATCAGCAGGATGTCGCCGGCGCGTAGGGTTGATTTCTGCGCCGCAAGCGACGCTTCCAGATCCTCGAGCGGAATCGATTCCGGCTTGGTGTATTCGATCGACTTGCCGACGTGCTGGTAGTGGCGCCCGATGTCGGCCAGCACGCCGCGTCCGGCGATTCCGCGCCGCGCAAGATTATCGATTCCCAAACGAGTGCCGCCGCGCCCGGTCATTTCGTTGTCCGGAATTCCGTTGTACGCGCCGTGGACCGGATGCTTCACGTGCGCGAGCGCGTCCCATTGCGAAGACGCCTGCGGATAGAAATTGTCGAGATAATCGTCGAGCACGAAATCGCTTGGCGCGGGAAAAGACTTGACCGTGTGGCGATGCGCCTGCCGGGTGAACAGGGGAGGGTTCGGGATGTCGATTGGCAGGTTGAGCGCGAAGACCTTGCCGGTCTTGATCGATTCCGCCGCGGCGCGCACCCGGCCGGGAGTCAGCAGATTGATCGTGCCGACCTCGTCACGATCGCCGAACACGCCCCACGCCGATCCCTCGGGAGCGCCCGCGCGCACCGGAAGCTCGTCGTAGCTCGGAATGCGTGGTTCGGCGGGCGAGGCGGGTCTGACGGCACGAGGAGTCCCGCGCTTGAGCGCGGGCTTGATCGCGGGCGCTTTCGCTCTCGGCGCGGGTTTGGAAATTGACTTGCGAGCGGGCTTTGGTGCCGGTTTGACTCGCGCCTTTGCTTTGATCGGTTTCATTCTAGGCTTTGGAGCCTTTTTAGATTTTGCCTTCGCCACTGTCTGATCCTCCTCGGAGCCTTGGTGATGGATCGCGCGCCGTGATATTCGCCTTTCTCATAGCAGAGCGGAAGTTAATCTCAAGTGTAGCAGCAGATTTTCCGAAATCTGGCTTGTTAGGCCGTTACGCCGATGATAGTCTAGACGTTTGCTCCTTGCTCCAAACTCGGGGCTAGAAACCATAAGGAGGACTGTGCGCATTGAGGCGCTACGAAACAATTTTTATTCTTCGCTCCGACCAGGGCGAGCCCCAAATCAAGGATACTATCAAGCGCTTCTCGGGTATCGTTTCCCAAGGCGGGGGCGAAGTCGTCGCGAACGAAGAGTGGGGCTCGCGCGAGCTTGCCTACCGAATTAAGGGTGAGCGCCGCGGCTATTACATCCGGCTCGATTATCTTGCTGATGGCGCCGTGATGAACGAGGTCGAGCGCAACCTCAAGTTGTCCGATGTCGTCCTGCGCTTTCTTTCGGTGCTGGTCGACGACAACGCTGATGCGGCCAAGGTTCGCGAAGAGATCGAGACGCGCAACCAGCGTATCGCCGAGGCTCGCGCCGCGGCCGAGGCTCGTGCCGCGGCGTTTGCCGCGCAGCAGGCCGAACGCGAGCGTCAGCAGGAAACGCCAGACGCGCCAGAGGAAATGATGACCGAGGCGGATCCAACCGCGGTCGATCCCGAGGGCGGTGGCGAACCGAATTGAACTCGAGGGCCGCGTGACGCGCGCTCCTGAGCTTCGAGTGACCCCGGCAGGCACCGCCGTTTTGAACTTCAGCGTCGAATGCGCTCGGCCGGGCGAAAAGCTCAGCCTCGAAGTTGTGATGGCGGGAGAGGCGGTCCGCGCGATCGCGGCAGAGCTTAAGCGCGGCAGTATCGTCGCGGTAAGGGGGCGGCTCAGAGCGTCGGCGGCTGGCGCAATCGGAGCGGCGGGAATCGAGGTAATCGCAAGCCGAATCGAGGCTCGCGCACAGGCATAACAGTCGCTGGCATCGAAAGAATGCGGCGGCGCAATAGTGGTTAAGGATTCGCTAATGGCAGACGACAGAATGGATCAAGGCGGCGACCGGCCGCGTAACGACGAAGGCTCGCGTGGCCGCGGTCCGCGTCCTGAGGGAGATCGCGGCGGTGATAGCCGCGGCGGCGGGATGCGCCGGCGACCGGGCGGACGGCGCAAAGTTTGCCGCTTCTGCGCCGACAAGACCCTGAAGGTCGATTACAAAGACGTGCGCACGCTCGGCAGTTTTATCACCGAAGGCGGCAAGATCGTTCCGAGCCGCACCTCGGGCAATTGCGCAAAGCATCAGCGCCAGCTCGCGATCGCGATCAAACGCGCGCGCGTGCTTGCGCTGCTCCCGTTCTCGACACTCGGAGTCTGACGCAACCGCCGTGACGCGCAAGGAAATAATCGGGATGACCGGGGCGTCGGCCCTGGCTGCCGCGCTGTTTATCTCAGGCGGGCTCATCCCCGTGCTCGGCACCTTTGCGGCGCTGCTGGCGCCGCTGCCGATCCTGATGTACGCGGTCGGCCGCGTGCGCGCCGATTTGCGCGTTGCGATCGCAATTGTGCTTGCGGGGGTGCTGGTCGGTATCGCGGGTGGAATCGAGGGTGCGGGTAGTTACCTGCTGAGCTTCGGACTCGCCACTGGAGTGGCGGCCTGGATGCTCGAGCGGCGGCGCACGTTCGAGATGATCGTAATAGCCGGCGCGGGCGCGATGCTCGCGCTCGCGGCGATTGCCGCACTTGCGATGTTCGGAACGCCGGCGGGAATCGACAAGGCGATCCAGACGCAGCTTGCGGCCGGGATGGCGCACGGACAGGAAATGTACCGCACGATGGGGATGTCGTCGGTGCTGCCGGCCGATACGCAAGCGGAAGTGCTCGGCGTGATCATGCGGATCATCCCGGCGCTGGCCACGATGCTGGCGGGGTTTGCGATGCTGCTGAATCTGCGCCTGTTCTGGCGATGGAGTGGCAAAGCCCGGCTCACGTATCCGCTGTTCGGCGATTTGTCCAAATGGTCGGCGCCGGAATGGCTGGTCTGGGGATTGATCGCGACCGGGTTCGGGATGCTGGCTCCGATGCGCGCGATAAGCGATATCGCGCTTAACGGGTTCCTGGTGTTCGCGGCGATCTATTTCTGCCAGGGACTTGCGATCATGGGGTTCTATTTCCAGTCGCTGTCCGTGCCGGTAATCGTGCGCGGCGTGATTTATTTCATCACGATCGTTCAGCCGGTGGTCGCGGCAGTGGTCTGTGCCGCTGGCGTCTTCGATATGTGGATCGATTTCCGGCGGCTCAAGCCGCCGCGTCAGGGAGCCGGCAATTACGGGGATTTTCTCTAAGAGGGGCGCGCAAACGAGCGGCGCCAAGGCGATTATGAATGTACAGCTAATTTTAAACGAAGACGTTCCCAATCTGGGACGCACCGGCGATGTGGTCAAGGTGCGCGCCGGCTTCGCGCGCAACTATCTGTTGCCGCGCGCACTCGCCGTAGAGGCGAATCCCAGGAACCTGCGCGCTTTCGAGCATCAGAAGGGTACCGCGATGCTCAAGCGGGAGCGGCAGAAGACTCTCTCGATGACGCAGAAGGAGAAGATCGAGGCAATCGTCATCGAGATCAAGGCGCGTGCGGGCGAGGAAGGCAAACTATTCGGATCGGTCACCAATATCGATATCGAACGCGCGCTGCGCGCCCGGGGCTTCGACCTGGAGCGGCGCAAGATCATCCTTCCCGAGCCGATCAAGGCGCTCGGCGATTTCACGGTCCCAATCAAGCTCGACGCGGAGGTTGAGGCGAGCTTGAAGTTACAGGTTGCGGCGGAATGAGGCTTTGCCTGATATGATCAAACTCTACGACTTCCTGTCATGCCCTTATGGCCAGAAGGTGCGAATCGTGCTGGCCGAAAAGAGTCTCACCTACGACCTGGTGACGGTAGATCTCGCCGGCGGAGAGCATCGCAAGCAGGAGTACTTGCGGCTCAACCCCTTCGGCCGGGTTCCGGTGCTGGTGGACGACGACACCACGATCTACGACTCGACGATCATTAACGAGTACCTCGAGGATGAGTATCCCGAGCCTCCGGTCCTGCCGGCTATTGGCGTAAGCGCGTTGCGCTCGCGCGCGCGCACGTTCGAGGACTTCGCCGATACTTCCTTTACCCCGCAAGTCGGCCGGCTGATTTCAGAGGTCGCAAAGCCTGAGGGCGAGCGCGACCAGAACCGCATCCAGCGGCTGCATCAGGGCGTCGAGGGCGTGCTCATCTATCTCGACCAGCAACTCCAAGGCCAGCAGTTCCTTGCGGGAGAATTTTCGGTCGCCGATATCGCGTTCGCGCCGCGCCTGCTGGTGCTGCCGCATCTCGGTATCGACACGATCGGCAATCATGCGCAAGTCGACGCATGGCTGAAGCGGATGCAGGAGCGTCCCAGTATCCGCACCCTGCAGGGCCTCGAAGCCGACCCGGTGGCGACAGGCTGATCGAAGACAATCCGAACAATCCCCAGATTATACCGATTAAATGCGGGCGGCGCCGAAAAGGCGCCCTCCGCTTTTTTGTCTGCAATCTTAATCAGTGAAATCGGTGTCATCCGTGGACTGCTTTTTCTTGCATGATGCACTGACCGTTTGATCACGCTTGATCAGTAATCGCGCTTTGCGTTATTACTCGCCCCGCGTGCTCGACCCCGCAATCCAACATCTGATCGCGATCGCGCTGGCGGCAATTTTCGCCGGATCAGCGGCGGCGAAGTTCCTCGATCTGGATATGTTCGAGGGCGCTATCGCGAATTATCGCCTCGCGCCGGTGTGGCTCGAAAAGCCGATCGCGTGGGTGGTGCCGCTTTGCGAGGCGGCTTGCGCCGCGGGAATTCTGTTCGCCGCGCCGCGCGCCGTGGCCGCCGCCGCTTTGGTGATTCTGCTCGGCGTGTTCAGCGGCGCTATTGCGATCAACCTCGCGCGCGGACGGCGCGATTTCGATTGCGGATGCTTCGGGCCGGCGCTTCGGCAGGAACTGGGCGCCGTGCTGGTGGTGCGCAACTTTGTGTTGCTGGGCGCGGCGCTGCTGCTCGAGCTGCCGGCCGGCGCACGCGCGCTCGGGCCGGTTGATTTCGTGACGATCGCGTGCGGCGCGGCCACGCTGATGATGCTCTACTTGAGCGCGAACTACGCGATCGCCAACGCGCCGCGCACGCGCGCGCTCGAGATGCTTTGACGAAATGATTTGACGAAATGCTTTGACGAAATGATTTGAGATGTCGCACGCGCTCTTCATATCGCAAGTCGTGCTGTGGATCCTGATGCTGGTCATGGCGGGACTGCAGCTTGCGCTCTTGCGCCAAATCGGTGTGCTGCACGAACGGATCGCGCCGATGGGCGCGCTCACGATCGACAAGGGGCCCAAGGAAGGCGAAACCGCGCCCGTGTTCGAGCTTATCGATCTGGGCCGCCGCCGGGTGATGATTGGCGGGCCGAACGAGGGCGGGCTGGGCACGCTGGTATTTTTTCTTTCGCCGACCTGTCCGGTGTGCAAGAAGATGCTCCCGATTCTTAAGTCGCTGCGCGCTTCCGAGCAAAAGTCGCTCCAGATATTTCTCGCCAGCGACGGCGAGCGTGAAGAGCACGAGCGCTTTGTCGCCGCGCACAACCTCGGTGATTTCCCGTACGTGCTGTCGCAAGAACTCGGCATGACCTATCGCGTCGCCAAGCTTCCCTATGCGGTGCTGATCGACCAGGCTGGAGTCGTGCGCGCCAAGGGCCTTATCAACACGCGCGAGCATCTGGAAAGCCTGCTCGAAGCCCAGGAACGCGGGGTCGCGTCGATCCAGGAATATCTGCACGCGACGCATCAGCATGCGGGTGGTCCGCCAACGCCGCCGGCGGCGCCATCGAAATGATCATTGGGGTGCAACTGAGGCGAATCGTACTCGCGATAATCGCGATAACGCCGCTCGCGCTGAGCACAATCGCTCATGCCTCTGGCGCGAGCGTATTTGCCGCGCATTGCGCCGTCTGCCACCAGAGCAACGGACAGGGCGTGCAGGGTGTTTATCCCGCGCTGGCCGGCACGATGGGCAAAGACGTTCATTCGCCGGCGGGGCGCGCGTACCTGGTCAATGTCGTGTCGTTCGGGATGAGCGGCGCGATCGTGTCGCAGGGCGCGGATTACAATGGATTGATGCAGCCGTGGCCGCAACTCCGCGACGCGGAAGTCGCCGCGGTGCTGAATTTTATCCTCACTCGTTTCAATGCAAAGATATTGCCTGCCGGTTTCAAACCTTACACTGCCGGCGAGGTCAAACATCTGCGCGCCGCGCATCTGACCCTCGATCAGGTGCATACCGAACGCGAGGCGACTTTGAATCCGCCCAGTGCCAATCCGATCGCGCCGAGCGCCAACCTGATCGCGCCCAGTGCGATGAAGGCGCACTAGCTATGCACGACGCACTGGTCACGATTGCAGCAGCGCTGGCGGTGATCCTTGTGGCGCCAATCGCGGCCAGAGCCGAGTCGCCGGCGGAGATGTACACTCTCAATTGCTGGGGATGTCACGGTGCGGGCGCGAACGGAATTTCGGGCACCGTCCCGCGGCTTGCGGGATCGATGGGTTACTTTCCGAGGATTCCGGAAGGGCGCGCCTACCTGGTGGAGGTGCCCGGGGTTGCGAATTCGGCGCTGGATGACGCACAGACCGCGATGGTGCTTAACTGGATGCTCGCGACGTTCAGCCGGGCTGAGTTGCCACCGGACTTCAAACCTTACACGGCGGCCGAAGTGAAGATCGATCGCGCCCATCGGCTGACGAGCGTGATCGATACCCGCCGCGCACTCGCCCAAAAACTTGCGAAGCACGGCGCCAAGATCGCAGCGATGGGACCGTGACGCGGGAGTGATCGAAGATGAACTTTCCCGAAAATTTCTTGTGGGGCGCCGCGACCGCCGCGCATCAGGTGGAAGGTGGCAACTCGAACAGCGATTGCTGGCTGCTCGAACACGTGACCCCAACTCCGTTCGTTGAGGTCTCGGGCGACGCCTGCGATCAGTACCATCGCTACCGCGAGGATATCGCGCTGCTTGCCGGGCTCGGATTCAACTCGTACCGATTCAGTATCGAATGGGCGCGCGTCGAGCCGGTCGAGGGCGAGTTCTCTAGCGCCGCGATCGAGCATTACCGCCGCCTACTCGCCGCCTGCCACGAGCATCGCATCGCGCCGATGGTGACGCTGCATCACTTCACCAGCCCGCGCTGGATAGCGGCGCGGGGCGGATGGGAGGCGGCGCCGACGGCGGACCGCTTCGCTCGCTACTGCGAGCGCGTCGTGCGCGACTTGGGAGATCTGATCGCGTCCGCATGCACGATCAACGAGCTCAACTCGGTGCAGATGCTGCAGGCGGCGGGCCTTATCGCGCCGGACCGGAAGATCGCGGGCTCGCGATGGCGCGCGGCCGCGGCACAGGCGGCGGGAGTCGCGCCCGAAAACTTTTCCGCGTTTCCTTTCTGCACGCGCTCGATTTGCCTCGACGTGATGCTGCGGGCGCATCGGCTGGGCGCGCAGGCGCTGCGTTCGGGACGCGCCAAATTTCCGGTCGGGATGACGATCGCGATGGAAGAGGTCGAAGCCGAGCCGGGAGGCGAGGCCCTGCGCGATGCGGAGCTTGATGCCGAGGCGCCATTCCTTGCCGCCGCGGGTGACGACGACTTTATCGGAGTGCAGAACTATACGCGCGAACGCTTCGGGCCTGGCGGACGGCTGCGTCCGCCGCAGGGCGCCGAGTTGACCCTGATGGGTTACGAATTTCGGCCGCAGGCGCTTGCCGCGGCGATACGCCGGGCAGCGACGGCTCTTCCGAAGGTTCCGATAATCGTGACCGAAAGCGGAATCGCCGCGGCCGACGACTCCCGGCGGATCGCGTTTATCGATGGAGCTCTGGGGGGTGTGCAGGAGTGTATCCGCGGCGGAATTGATGTGCGCGGGTTCTTTTACTGGTCGATGCTGGATAACTACGAATGGCTATTGGGCTACAGGCCCACTTTTGGGCTGATCGCGGTCGATCGCGCGACTCAACGGCGAGTCGTTCGCAAAAGCGCCGAACATCTCGGGCGAATCGCGCTCGCGAACGCCCTCGGGTGAGGGCTAACATATAAGAGAGATTAACTATGGCAGGAGTAGCTAATGAGCACAGAAGAACGTTATCAGTACCCAATCGGCGCGCTTGAGTGGATCGTCCCGAGCAATTTCGATTCCGCTTTCAGGTGGGAATATGAAGATGGCAGCGAGTCGCTGCGCCGCCTCTACGAAAAGGGCAAGAATCTGCAGTGGAACGCGACCAACCGAATCGATTGGTCGCAGAATCTCGATCCCGAAAATCCCGAAGAGCTACCCGATGAAGCGCTGTCGATTTTTGGCTCCGAAGTGTGGAACAAGATGACCGCCAAAGAGCGCGCCGAGCTGCGCCGTCATGATCAGGCTAATAGCCTGTCGCAGTTTCTGCATGGAGAGCAGGGTGCGCTTATCTGCACGGCAAAAATCGTCCAGCAGGTACCCAATATCGATGCCAAGTTCTACGCCGCCACCCAGGTGATCGACGAAGCCCGCCATGTCGAGGTTTACTCGCGCCTGCTGCACGAGAAGTTCGACATCGTGTATCCGATCACGCCGCCGTTGAAATCCTTGCTCGAAGGAATCCTGCGCGACTCGCGCTGGGACATGACTTATCTCGGGATGCAGGTGCTGATCGAGGGACTCGCGCTGGCGGCGTTCGCGGGAATTCGCGACATGGCGAAGAATCCGCTGGCGGCAGCAGTCAATGCGTATGTCATGCAGGACGAAGCGCGCCACGTCGCTTTCGGACGCCTGGCGCTGCGCGAGTATTATCCGCATCTCACCCAAAAGGAGCGCGACGAGCGAGAGGAATTCGTAGTCGAAGCGTGCTACACGATGCGCGATCGATTCAACTCGCGCGAGGTTTACGAGCGCCTGGGCCTGCCGGTCAAGGAATGTATCGAGTGGGAAGAGAGCTCCGATGGGATGCAGCAGTTCCGCGCCGGCCTGTTCACCCGAATCGTGCCAGCGATTAAAGACATCGGGCTATGGGGTCCGAAGGTGCGGAAGGCATACGCCGACATGAACGTGCTGGCGTTTGCGGATATAGATTCCGCGGCGCTCAGCGCCGAAGATGAACGTGTCGCGATCGAGTTCGACAGGCGCCGCCAAAGCGTCTAGGCGAGCTACGGACTGGGCGCGTCTTCAGAAGCCTGCCCGGCAGGTCCGACATAGTCTTGGAGCCAGATCAGGCGGTTGCCTTCGGGATGTACCGTTGTGCCGAGTGCCTGGCAGGACTGCGGATCGCCGGTTTTGCACGCGGCTTGGGCCGCGGCGATTTGCGCGTCCGCGTGCCAGAAGCCGGGGTCGGGCCATGGCGCATTCATATCGGCGCATGCGTCCGGGTTACCGGCCGCGCACAGCGGCTTCAGTTGCGAGTAGAGCACCGCGAGCGATTGGCATACGTGCTGATCGCCGCGGTCGCACTTCGTCGATGCTAACGTAAGGCATGCGGGCATGTCTCCGGCCTGGCACTTGATGACGACCTGCGACTCCGCCGGGCTGATGCAACTGATTTCGCCGGCTTTGCATTGCTTCATGATCTCGGCGTTCCGCACCGCTTCGGGCGATTTATGCCAGCATCCGGGAAGGGTTGCGATAATCGCCGCGACGAATATGAACCGGGAAATCGCCCGCCGCATGATCCAAATTCGCTCCATGTATAGATTTGATCGCTTGCGCGTAGCGGAATTTCAAGACGCCGCGCAAAATAAGTGCTGCCCATCGTCTTGCGCATGACCTTGCGCATCACCTTGCGATGAATCGCGGATTACGCGAAATTGGATGGATCGCGGATTACGCGAAATTGACCGATGGCGCGAGGGTCGCGCCGCGTTCTGATTCCAGATCGGACCGCGGATCAGCCGAGGCGGCCGCGAAATTATTATTCAGGACTATTCACAAATGCGATTGATGCTGACTCATGGCCGGAGAATCTCAATAGGCGCGATCGCGTTGCTGCTCGCGGCGGTTCCTGCCTTCGCGCAGACGCCGTCGCCGACACCGCTTCCCGGGCCGCGTTTGCCGCCGGCAGCTCATCTCAAGGCTCCGCTTCACCCGATTCTCCCTACGTTTCGGAACCATGCGAACCTGACGCCCTCGACGCCAATTCCGGAATACGCTCCCACTTCAGCACAGCTCAAATTCGCCGAAGCCTACGTCAAAGCGATCAGCGACGGCGACAAGGCGGAGTTTCGCAAGCTGATCGCGCCCAAAGCGCTTGCATGCTTCAATCAGAAGAACGAGGTTTTTCTCGACGAATGGATCGATCGCCAGATGCGCGATTTGATCGAGCAGCCTTACAAAATCACGATCGAGCAATTGGATCCGGACGACATGGGCAAGTCGCGGCTGTTTACGTTGCCGGTTCCACCGACGCATCAGATGGACATTAACACGAAACTGAACGGCCAGGAGGTTTCGATCGGTAGGCCAATCGTGTATCAGGACGGGCAATGGTACGAAATCGCGCCATGTCCAACCGATGCGGGAGTTCGCCACGCGCTTCGGCGTCAACAATATTTCGCGCGGCAGCATCAGCAGGATGTGAAGCTCTACAACTCGCTCCCACCTGACTTCAAGAAGGCCCTCTATCAGCTACTGATGCAGGATAAGGCCGCCGAGGCGTGCGATAAAACCAAAGATCAACTGAAGGTGGATTTGAAGACCGGATGCCGCGTCGCGGCGGTGCTGGCGGCGGCGATCGACGCGACGGCGAAAAAGGAAGGTGCGCTGCCCGCGGCCTCGAGTGCGGCCAAGCGGCCGCCGTCGCCGACTCCGTCCGCTCCGGGATCGGCGCGCAAGTGAAACTCGGACTCCATCTTCCGCAAATCGGCGCCGCTCACGAAAACCTCGGCGCCGATATCGCGCGGATCGCCGCGCGCGCAGAGGACGCTGGCTACGCTTCCCTATGGGTCAGCGATCATTTGCTGACGCCGGCCGCGGCTGCGACGCTTGCCGCGGTTGAGATCATGGAGCCGATCGTCACGCTCACGTACGCGGCGGCGATCACGAAAACGATTCGGCTCGGGACCAGTGTGATCGTGGTGCCGTATCGCGGCGCGGTTCATCTCGCAAAGGAACTCGCGACGCTGGATCTGCTCTCGGGCGGGCGCGTCATCGGGGGTCTGGCCAGCGGATGGCTCGAGCCGGAATTTCGCGCGCTGGGCGCCGAGTACGAACGCCGCGGAGCGTACACCGACGAAGCGATCCGCCTGATGCGCGTGTGCTGGGCCAGCGACTCGCCCGAGTTCGCCGGCGAGTTCTTCAAGCTTTCGGGGATGCGCTTTGGCCCGCGCCCGAGCGCCGGCAGGATCCCGCTGTGGATCGGCGGAATCAGCCGCCGCGCAATCCGCCGCGCGCTTGAACTTGGCGACGGATGGCATGGCACACGGATGAACCCCGAGCAGGTGGCCGTGCGCCTCCAGTGGCTTCGCGAGGGCGCCGCGCGTGTCGGTCGCGACCTGACAGGCTTTGCGCTGTCGCATCGTGTCTATGTCGGCTTTGCCGATAAATGGACGGAGACGGGCGGCTACGTCGAAGGAATTCTCGCGCCGCCGGCCGAGCTTGCGCAATATCTTGGCCGGTTCGCCCAGTTGGGAATCGGCGAGCTGCTCATCACCCCCCTGGTGAATCCGCGCGGGCTCGACGCGTTCCTGGATCGGTTCGATCGCGAAGTTCGGCCCGCAATCGGCTAAACCGTCGGCGGAGCAATTGGTTTTCGTTGCGATAAGACTGCCAGTCAGTTGAAAGGAGAACAATGGAAATCAAGCGAAGCGGTTCACAGTCCTCCCGCAAAGGACCGGCTGAGTATTTTACCGGGAGTGTACGGATCGATCCCCTGTTCGAGCCGCCTGACCCCGCCCGTGCTTTTGGCGCCTTGGTCACGTTCGAACCCGGCGCGCGTACGGCGTGGCATACCCATCCGCTCGGGCAGACGTTGATTGTCACCTCTGGCTGCGGCTGGACGCAGTGCTGGGACGGGCGCAAAGAGGAAATCCGGCCCGGCGATGTCATCTGGTGTCCTCCCGGCAAGAAGCATTGGCACGGAGCGACGGCAACCACCGCGATGTCGCATATCGCCATTGTGGAAAAGTTCAACGGCAAGGCGATCGATTGGATGGAGAAGGTCAGTGACGAACAGTACCAAGCCAGAGTGAGCGCCGAATGAGATGTGGACGTGAGCGAGATTCTGTTCCGGATCACGCGCCGCGAACTATAGCTTCCCATTTCTCAATATAGTCCAGAGGCGGCTCCTCCATCGAGGCGACGAGGCTGTCCAGATCAACGGAGGGATCGTTTCAATTGATGACGCATCCGAGCCTGTTTGGTTGGCACGCAGCACTTACGAGAGATTAGATGACGACATGCTCGCTGCATGGGACAGCTTCTACGTAATCGTCGGCTCGGCTGCAGGCGCCCTGATCGGATTGCAGTTCGTCGTTGTAACGCTCATTGCCGACAGGCCCTCGCTGCGTGTGGCGGAGGCCGGCGCCGCGTTCGCGACGCCGACCATCGTTCATTTCGGCACCGTGTTGCTCTTGTCGGCACTTCTACGGGTTCCATGGCCATCGATCATCTTCGCCGCAGCTCTTTGGGCCATCATCGGCCTCAGTGGAGTAGCGTACGCTGTAATCGTAGCTCGGCGCATGCGAACGCAAACCGTTTACGAACCGGAGTTCGAGGACTGGTTATTTCACGTTGTGCTGCCTTTGGCAGCGTACGCAGTGCTCGCGCTATCGGCGTTCGCAGCCCCCTCCCAAACGCGTGAGGCCCTGTTTGGAGTTGCGGCAGCGGCGCTGTTGCTGCTCTTCATCGGCATTCACAACGCCTGGGACAGCGTCGCCTACCATGTATTTGTCAATAAGGCGGATACAAATGCCGAGAGGCGCTGAGCGAATAGGGAACTGTTCGCCGGCTGGCGCGCTTGTTCCGATCTATTTCAGCCTTTAGACTGCCAGCATCTTGTTGTGGAAGTGGGCGCGGCCGGCCGTTTCCAGATTCGCGCGAAATTAGCCCTGATGAGTATAGATAAGCACGGCAATCTTCCGGCGGGCGCAGTTGTTGTGGCGGCCGACGGCCAGATCTCTTGCAACCTGGACGGGCAGGCCGCGATCCGAATCTCAAAAGCGGGACCTCCTACGGCCTGGATGAAGTTGGCGCGACGGTCTCGGACTTGATTGCGAGTCCGCGCCGCGTCGGCGAGATTTCCGACGCGTTGATGCAATCGTACGAGGTCGATGCGGCGCAATGCGGCCGCGACCTGCGCGTGCTGCTGTAAGAGCTTGAAGATCACGGACTCATCAAGGTGACCGATGCGCCGGCTGGCTAAGTTTGCCGGCGAACGCGCGCTCGTCCTCCGAGCATGGACCGAGCTGGTCGTGATGCGCATTGCTACATGGGCGATGCCGTATGTCCGGGTGCGCGCGATTGTCGCGTGGCGGGGGGAAGCGGGGACAGTAGCCGCGGCGCAACCCGAGCGCGATCGGATCGCCTGGGCGATCACCGTCGCCAGTGGCTAAGTTCCCGGCGGACGAAATTGCCTGGTGCGCGCGCTCGCGGCGCGTCCCGGCGGGCGCTTTCGCGCACTATGCGAAGCGCAGACCCTGAGCTGAGACTTGGTGGGCAATCGCTCGTCGCGTAACTGAAGACGGCTACGAAGCTCTTACCGGCGCGCGCTGGACACTGGCTCGATCGATGTGGCAAGAGTCGAGCGAATTCCTATCGCTGGAGAGTGCCACGATGCTCGATCATATCGGCCTTCCGGTTTCTGACATCGCCCGCAGCAAGCAATTTTTCCTGGCCACGCTGGCGCCGCTCGGCTACAAGGTCATCTTTGATCTCGGCGACGCAGTGGGAATGGGTTCCGAAGCATTTCCGGCTTTTTGGATCGGCAAGCGCCAGTTGGGTCTTCCGCTGCATATCGCGTTTGGCACATCCGATCGGGCGGTCGTCGATGCATTCCATAAAGCCGCGCTAGCGGCGGGCGGCCGTGACAACGGAAAGCCGGGAGTGCGCGCGCAATATCATCCGAATTACTACGCCGCTTTCGTTTACGATCCCGACGGCAACAACATCGAAGTCGTGTGCCGCAAAGGTTAGCGAGCTAGCGTTTTGCCGGTTGCGCCGCGGGTATATGCCAGCTCGGAACAGTCGCAGCGGAGGAGGTGGCCGCCGCGGCCGCCTGCGGGAACGACAAGTCTTTCCACGACTGCTCCACCCTGACCAGGGCGTCGGGCGTTACGCTGACTTTGCCCCGGAACGGCCAGTCCATCGCAATGATCAGAACCACCACCAGCGACAGCGAGGTCGAGACCGCAGCCGTGGTTATCAAGTGCATCCAAAAGTCCCGAAAGCCGAACAGATAGGTATAGCCGACGGTGAGCATCCCGCCGAGGAATATAATCCACCAGATGACTTCCGGGATGTGACCCTGCGCGGCCGAAATCCTGCTGCTGCGCGTGCTGTATAGCATGTTCAGGGTCTTCAGCAGTTCGGCCTGAATCACGGCCTCGCCGAGCGTGACCGGCTGCATCGTGACGATCGTGCTGTGGACCTGTCTGAGCGGTTCCCATCCCTGTGTCGGAAGGTCCCCGGCCTGCTGCCGCGGCCATTCCTGCTCGATAACGGTGTTTACATACTTCCGAATATCGATCCGGATGTCCTGTCCCATGCTTGGGGGAAGGCCCTGGGTATCGCGATAGATGCTGCCGACGCAGTCCGCCTCGCGGTCCACGATATCTTCCGCGTTGGCGAAAGATTCCCAGGTCGCGATCGCGATAAAAGCGAGAAGCACGGCATAAGTCACGCTGATGACGGCGACGGTAAAACCTGTGAGATCGTTGTGCGCGCGGCGCACGTCGATATGCAGGATGCGATGAAAGACGAACAGCCCCGTGCAAGCGGCACCGTCAAGCAGAATGACTACGATAGTTCCCCAAATCCAGGTCGGCACGCTGTAGATGAAATCAAGTATCATTCGCGTCGTCTCTTCATTGAGCCTCGCCGTTGTGTCATGGCGCCTTCGGCAGCCGTCCGAACAGAATTACCCCGCCTGCTTGATGCGAGAGGGGGGACTTGAACCCCCACGCCTTGCGGCACCGGATCCTAAGTCCGGCGCGTCTGCCATTCCGCCACTCTCGCGTCAGGTACCGACAATTTATTGAAAAAATTAGTCGCATTGAAGCCGCGCGGCTATCCGTAAATCGTCGTCGCGACATTGCCGACGCCTAATGCTAGGCTGGTCGCCGGCGAAGGGCACAGGTGCCCTCCACGCGGAAGGGGAATTATCGGATGCTTAAGCGATCAGGATTACGGCCGGAAATATGGGTGCGCGGAATAGTGATGTTCGCGGCCATCGCGCTGGTGACCGCCGCGTCGCCCGCGGCTTGGAGCGCTTCCGGCGATTCGGATGCGGCGGCCAGTGGCGCGGTGGTCGCGACGGTAGGCCATCATCAGATCACCCAGCATGAGATGGATGCCGAGGTGTTCAAGGAAGTGCTCAAGCAGATTCCGTCCGACCAGCTTTATCAGATGCGCAAGCAAGCGATCGATAAAATCGCTGACCAATACCTGGTGGACCAGGCGGCCCGCAAGGCCCATATGAGTTCAAGCCAGTATCTCGACCATGAACTCAAACAGGGCGGCGCGCATAAGATCACCGAGGCCGACGCGCGGAAATTTTACGATTCGCACAAATCGGAGATTTCGCAGCCATTCGACAAGATTAAGGCCCCGTTGATGGC
>JBOHWH010000123.1:0-3051 GCA_050736695.1 Binataceae bacterium (SeqCode)
ATCAGGCACTCATCCGCCAGACGATTGGAGGTTCGGCGCACGGCGGCGAGCCCTCGCTGCTCACGGCCATTCTGGAAAGAATCATTAAGGACGAGCGGCGCCACTTTGCTTTTTACTACAATCAGGCGCGCCGGCGGCTGCGCGAACCCGCCGCGCAAAAGCTGACCAGTTTTCTCCTACGGCTCTTTTGGACGCCGGTTGGAGTCTCCGTGCGCGGAGATCCCTCGATGCGGCGTGTGTGTGGATTCCTGTTCCCCGACGATGGCGGTCTGCGCGACTTGAACGCCGTGGATACGATGGCGCAGCGCCTGCCGGGTTTGGGATGGTTCAACCTTGCGAGCCGGTACGCGCGGCAAAATCAGCGCCGCGTAGTGGCGCCGCTAAACCCCGCCCTCATCTGAACTGCGCGCGAGTGCTGCGCTTGCCGCGGCGCGCGAGTGCGAGTATTTCCTGCCTCACGACGCGTGCGCGTGGTGGAGGCTTCGATGTTCACGGGAATCGATCATGTGGTTGTCGCGATCGCCGATCTTGATACCGCTGTCACAACCTACGCTCAAGCCGGGTTCACGGTGGTGCGCGGCGGCAAACATAATATCGGCACGCACAACGCACTCATCGCATTTGCCGACGGTTCATATATAGAGTTGATCGCGTTCCTGAACGCCGTTCCCGGCCATCCCTGGTTCAAGGCGCTGCAGCAGGGTGGCGGCGTGATCGATTTCTGCATGCGAACCGACGACCTCGACGCCGACGTCGCCGCACTGCGCAAGTCAGGGGTTGCGATTGGCGACTCTTCGGCGATGACGCGCGACCGTCCCGACGGTTATCGACTGAGCTGGGTCCTCGCGATCCCGCAGCCGCCATTGGGTGGGCAAGTGCCCTTCCTGATCAGGGACGTGACGCCACGCGACGAGCGGGTGCCGCGCCAACGGTCGCATCGCAATGGGACTACCGGTATCGCGCGAATCACCCTCGCGGTCGAAAATCCCGCCGCGACGAGTAGCTACTACGCGCGCGTTCTGGGACGACCGGCTGCGCCGCGCCGGCGTCTGGACCTGGATGCATCCGGAGTAGTGTTCACGATCGGTTCTTATGAAATTGAATTGATTGCTCCGCGCAGCGAGCAAAGCCCTCTGGCGCAGTGGCTCAAATCCCGCGGACCCGGTCCCTGGTCGGCTACTCTGCGGGCAGGCGGCGCCAGGAGTGCGCCAGTCGACTCCGGGGCGCTGCGCGCCGCGCGGCTCTCGGTCGAGTGACGCAACCGAGGGGTAGATGACGATGACGCAGAATCGATTGAACATCGGATTGACGCTCCCGCAGCGCGGTGTGTTCTTTGGAATTTCAACCTGGCCGGAAATGATCGCGCTGGCCGCCGAAGCAGATCGCAATCCGCGTTTCGATTCGATCTGGGTTGGCGACAGCGTGATGGCGAAGCCGCGGCCTGAATCGATCGCGTTGCTCGGCGCGCTTTCCTCTGCGACTCAACGCGTGAAACTGGGCGTCGGCTGCATGGCGAGCTTTCCGGTTCGCGATCCGATTCTGTTCGCGTACCAATGGTCCACGCTCGATCTGATTTCTCAGGGACGGATGCTGCTTGCGGTATGCACCGGGATCGTCGCGGGCGGCGTGAGCGCGCGCGAGGGCGGAGTCTGGGGCATCATCGACGGTCAGCGCGGAAACCGGATGGCCGAGAGCATCGAAATTTGCCGCCGCCTGTGGACCGAGGACAATGTCAGCTTCAGGGGCAAGTACCGCTCCTTCTCTGGCGTGACGATTACCCCGCGTCCGGTGCAGCAGCCGTGTCCGATCTTGATCGCGGCGAATCCTCAACCGCAGATGGCGGAAAAGCCGCTGCGCCGCGTCGCACGAATTGCCGACGGATGGATGACGGTGAATCTTTTTCCGAAGCTCTTCGCCGCCAACTGGTCGAAGCTCGCCGCATATCTGAAGGATGCGGGAAAAGATCCCGCCGCGTTTCCGAACATCGCCTACCACAACATCAACATCAATTCCGATCGCAACGCCGCGCTCGAGGAATCCAAGCGCTTCCTCGATGCGTACTACGGTCCCGTCTTCGCACCGCCGATGGTCGAGTCCTGGACCGCGGCCGGCCGGCCCGAGCAATGCGCGGCCGGTCTGCGCGAACTCGCCGATGATGGCGCAAAGTCGATCACGCTACGCATCACCGGTTGGGATCAAAAGGGTCAGTTCGATCGGCTGGTGAATGAAGTCCTGCCGCGCATCGATGGATAGCGTGGCTCTCTCGCGCCGTGCACTGGTGTAAGATCGACGCGCGATGGCGTCACAACGGAACATCCCGCGGATCGTAGTCGCCGCAACGGGTAGCGGCGTCGGTAAGACCACCGTCACGGTCGGCCTTATCGCGGCTTTGCGCGCGCGCGGCCTGCGCGTGAGCGCCTTCAAGTGCGGGCCTGACTTTCTGGATCCCACGTATCACGCGCGCGTGCTTGGGCGGCCCTCGCAGAATCTCGATTCGTGGATGATGGGGCGCGAGGCGATTGCCACAACGCTGGCGCGCGCAAGGCAAGACGCAGACATCGCGGTGATCGAAGGGATGATGGGATTGTTCGACGGCGCGACGCCAACGAGCGACGAAGGATCCACCGCCGAGATCGCGAAGTGGCTCGACGCACCGGTGCTCCTGGTTGTGGACGCGCAAGGAATCTCTCGCACCGTAAACGCGATCGCGGCAGGTTTCGCGCGCTTCGATCCCGCCGTCCGCATAACCGGACTGATCTGCAATCGCGTTGGCGGACAGGGGCATCTCAAGTTGCTCCGCGAAGCGCGGCCCGAGGTCCCGATTCTCGGCGGCTTCCCGGACCAGCCTGAGCTCGCGTTTCCCGAGCGTCATCTCGGGCTCTTGAGCGCGACGGAAGCTGAGGTGGCCGGCGATCTGTTTTCCGCGTGGGCGGGGCTTGCAGCCGAGTGGCTCGACCTCGACGCGGTTATCGCGATCGCCCGCGCGGCACCGCCGCTCGCGATTCCGGCATCCACCGCGCGCCGCGACGATCGGGAGCCGCGATGCCGGAT
>JBOHWH010000124.1:0-35614 GCA_050736695.1 Binataceae bacterium (SeqCode)
CCGTCATCCTGAGCGAGGCCGCTGCGGCCGGAGTCGAAGGATCCCGAACGGCCATGCAGACCCTTACGATTGCCTGCTCTGAGCGGTGACAACCTGCATCTTTTCGCCGTCCTGGTTCCTGACTCGCGGTGCGAGCAGTGCGCCGATGCGCAAGCGCCGGGAAGGCTTGAGCGGAAATCGCGATGATGTGCGCGGACGCCCGGGATCCTTCGACTCTGACCGAAACGGCCGCCGCTCAGGATGACGAAAGGCAGCCGCAGCCGGCCCAAAAACTTCACGGATTCTCACGATGACGGACGGGGTGCGCCGCGGCGGGCCGAATCAATTCACAGACTCTCAGATTTACCGACTCTCAGGATGATGGACGCGGCGGCGGCAGCAGCCTCCTTTTCACGATGACGCGGCGTACGGGCGTAACGCGGAAGGATCAGTCCATTTTGGATTGTGAAGTGGTCTGATTCGACCGATACGCAGATCACGTTTAATTGACTGAGTCGGTCAATTATGGCAAACCTCTCTGAATGCGAGTGCGTTCCGAAAGCTGGCTCTCCGATTTGTTGGAAGCCGCCACAAAAGTGTTCAGTGCAAACGGTTATCGGCAAACGCAGATGTCGGACATCGCGCGCGAAATGGGGGTGTCGCAAGGCACCCTCTACAACTATGTCAAAAGCAAGGAAGCCCTGTTCCTGTTGGTCTGCGAGCATGGCTTCAATGACGGGCCGATTGAACCGCCCGATGAGCCTCCAATCGCGCCGCCATCTTTTGAGGCGATGCTCCAAAGAATTCGCGCACAGATGTCCACGCTGCGGCTGGACGCTCTCAACGCCGCGCTACGCACAAAGCACGTGGCCGATGCGCGAACGGAGCTTGAGGGAGTGCTGCGCGAATTTTATTCCCTGATAGAAAGGACTCGGCACGGCTTCGATCTGGTCGAACGCTCGGCGTCGGACGTGCCTGAGATGGCACAGATGCTGTTCGTGGAGGGTCGCCGAAAAGGAGTCGGTGCTTTCAGGCGGTATCTCGCCAGCCGTATCGAGTCAGGTCAGTTCAAAGCAGTTCCCGACGCGGCCACCGCCGCGCGTTTTATCATCGAGACCGTAACCTGGTTCGCGCGTCATCGGCACAACACCCCCGACTCGCAGATGATCAGCGACCACGATGCGCTCGAGACGACGATTCATTTCCTCGTCGGCGCGCTGATTCCCGGCGAGCGCCGCGAGATCAGGCGTCCACGCAAGCGGATTCGCGCGCTCAGCGGAACCTCCCTCGGGGCCTGAGTCCGGCGCGATCCTCATGAGGAAATAGAGTTTTCCGGAAGGAGGGATTATGAACAGACGGACATTCCTGAAAACAATCGGATCGGCGGTAGCGCTGCTACCGATTTTGCCGCATCGCCTGTGGGCGGCGAGTACGACTTTCAGCCGGCGTCGTCCTTCCGATGCGGCGTGGCCATCCAAGTCGGCGTGGAAGGGGCTCAATGACGCAGTCGGCGGAAATCTGATTCCAGTAAACTTTCCTATTTCGGTATTAAAGACAGATCCGGATGGCGCGGCAGCCAAGCAACTCGCGAAAGATCTGAAAAATCCGTACTACATCGGCGATCAGCCTGGACTTACTCAGAGCCTCGGATGGGTTGATGCATGGGTTACCAAACCAAGCGTTTATGCAGTCGCGGCAAGAAATGCCCAGGACATTGCCGCAGCGGTCAATTTCGCGCGGGAAAATAACCTGCGCCTGGTCGTAAAAGGCGGCGGCCACAGCTATCAGGGCACCTCCAATGCGCCTGATTCGCTGCTGATCTGGACCCGGCACATGAACGATATCGCGATGCATCCCGGATTCGTTCCGCAGGGATGCGAGCATACGATGGCGTCGCAACCGGCGGTGACTCTCGGCGCCGGAACGATCGACATTCAGGCATACGAGGCGGTTACGACCACGGGCGGCAAATACGTTCAGGGAGGAGGATGCCTGACCGTAGGTCTGGCGGGCCTGGTTCAAGGTGGCGGCTTTGGCAGTTACTCGAAGCACTACGGCACGGCCGCGGCAAGTTTGCTGGAAGCGGAAATAGTCACCGCCGACGGCCAGATTCGCATCGCGAATGCATGTACAAATCCCGATCTGTTCTGGGCGCTGAAAGGCGGCGGGGGCGGCACGTTTGGGGTAGTGAGTAAGATGACACTGCGTACTCACGATCTTCCCGAGTTCTTCGGCAGCGCCAGCTTCAAAGTCAAAGCGGCATCAGATGATGCCTTTCGGCGCCTGATCCGCGAGTTCGTGAGCTTTTACCAGGCGCATCTTTTCAACGACCATTGGGGAGAGCAAGCTCATTTCAATTCCAACAACACGCTCGAAATCAGCATGGTCTCTCAGGGATTGGACGGTGAGCAGGCGAAAAAAGTCTGGCAGCCGTTCATGGATTGGGTGGCGCATTCCTCGCACGAATATTCGTTTGAAGGGCGGACGACGATAGTAGGCATACCGGCGCGACACTTTTGGGATGTGCAATGGTGGAAAGAGCATTGGCCGGAAATCGCTTTTCCTCGGAATGGTAATCCCCTGCACGCAATCCTTGACGATGCTCTTGTGCACTTGATTCCGAATCCTGTTCTCGACTTCGACCATCGGCCGGGCGCGGCAGCCGATCAAGCGTGGTGGAAGGGAAACACGGGGGAGGCAGCCGCTTTCTGGTGGGCATACGAATCGCTGTGGTTGCCCGCGTCGCTGCTCGAGAGTGACGCTCAGCAACGTCTCGCCGACGCGTTGTTTGCAAGCTCTCGCTATTCAGATGTCGCGCTGCACTTCAACAAGGGACTGGCAGGAGCGCCACCCGACGCGATCGCCGCATCGAAGGATACCTCGACGAATCCGGCCGTGCTGACCGCCTTCGCTCTGGTGATCGTGGCCGACGCCCAGCAGCCCGCATATCCCGGAATTCCGGGGCATGAGCCATCGATCGCAGCCGGTCGCGAAGCCGCTAAGCGCATCGATCAATGCGTGAATCAACTTCGTGCGCTCGTGCCGGAAGGGGGTGCGTATGTGAGCGAGAGCAATTACTTCGAGAAGGGATTTCAGCAATCTTACTGGGGAAGTAACTATCCGCGCCTCGCGGAAATCAAAAAGAAATACGATCCCGACGGCCTGTTCTTCGTCCATAACGGAGTGGGCTCCGAACAATGGAGCACCGACGGCTTCACCAAGCTATGAGCGGTCGAAATGGACGACCAGGTGTGGAATCCGTGCCGCCACGGCTATCCCTTCCGTCATCCTGAGCGAGGCCGCTGCGGCCGCAATCGAAGGATCCCGGACGGTCATGCAGACCCTCACGACTTCATACTCCGCGTGTGGGGACGACGGCCTGCATCCTCTCGGCGTTCCGATTCCCATTCGTGGTGCGAGCAGCGAGGCTATGTACAGGTAACGAGAAGGCCCGAGGAGGAATTGCGATTGTATGCACGAACTCCCGGGATCCTTCGACTCTGGCCGAAACGGCCGCCGCTCAGGATGACGGAAAGGGCGGCAGACCAAAAAATCGCAAACTCCGAATGGAGGTTGCCGAAGTGAAGGGTGACAAAACCTCGGGAGCCGTGAATTCTGATTGGACGGATTGGAACGAAGGGAGGTTCTGATGCTTCACGGATCAATTAATCATGTGTCGATCACGGTCAGTGATTTGAACGAAGCCATGAAGTTCTTTGGACCGTTCCTGGAATTTCTTGGGTACCATAGTGGCGAGGTTATTCAGGATCGCAACGGGCAGCATCTGACGGTCAACGTGAACTTTGCCAACGGAACCGCGGTCAATGTGTGGCAGGCGAAACCGGAGTTAGCGGCGCATCGGTTCCAGGTGTATGAGGTCGGACTGCATCATCTGGCGTTTAATACCGAGCGGCATGAGCAGGTCGATCAGGTGCGCGAGCTGGTGACGAAACTGGGCGCGGTGATTTTGGACGGCCCTGCGGAATTTCCTTACGGCGGTCCGGACGGATGGTACGCGGTCTATTTTCTCGGACCGGATCGGATGAAGTTCGAGGTGGTCCACATGCCGGCGGCGGAGAAGAGATATAAAGAGATGCTGCGCGATCGTGATCCCGAGGCAATTCGCCAGAGTATAGCGCGCGCGAATCTTGGCGGCAAAAATTCGTAGGCGTGCGCTCTGACTTCAGGAAGGTTTCGCAGCCGCGTGCCGCAAAACGGTTGCTGCCGCCTTTGCGGGTGTTACGCGAGTGACATCGAGTTGCAGCAGGCGGGGATGCGCCAAGCGGATCAATCCGCCCTCGCGGTGACTACGCTCCGGCGTTTGCGGATCGACATCCTTCATGCGCTTGATGCGCCCGAGAGTAACAACTCGCCGCTTGTGTTCTTTTATCGCGCAGGTCAGGAGAACGGGAACGAACATACTGCCCCGGCGGACCGCAAGCGCTTCGACGCCATCGTAAATTTTCCGATCCTGCTCATCATTGCGGAGGGCGTTGGTAAATATGAAGTTGTGATCCGAGGGCGCCAGGTTTTCAATTGCGTCCCAAAGAATATCCCTGATCCTCTGCGTATAGAGCCAGACTTCTTCGGGCAACGGCGTCTTGCCGTCAGCCTTGATCAGCGTGAAGACGGGATTATTGATGAGATGGTTATCGACGAGGATGAAATCGCTTCGACGCGCAATCTCCTGCGCGATCGTATACTTCCCGACGCCCGGAAGACCGATCAGATAGATCATCGTATTGCGGAAAACCGGGATGCTCCGAGTCTCTTGTCGCACAGGTTTTCTGTTTGCCAATTCTTGAAGTCGCCTACTTGCTCTGGTCCGCTGGACGGAACAGCTTCATTAATTCATCGACGCCCGCGGGAGGACGGGATGCGGCGGCGAGCGTGTCGCGGACGTGCTCGACGCTTTTCATTCCGACCAGTGCGACGTTTACTCCCGGCGTTGAGCGGACGAACTGGATCGAGCGCTGCGCGTCGGAGGAATAATCGGGAAAGGTTTCGTTCATGATTTCGGGCAGGCCCTTGGCGAGCCTTCCTTGCAGGAGCGAGGCGCTGGCGCATACGCCCAAGCCCATCGCGCCGGCGACGGTCAGTGCGGTGCCCTTCTGGGTGCCGACGGTCTGGTTGGAGCGCGTGACCGCCTCGGGCATCGCGAGGTTGTAGGGAAGTTGAATCGCGCGAAAGTGATGCGCGTCGGCGGCGACTTCATGCGCGAGGCGCCAGAGTTCGTCGAGCGAAAGAAATCCGCGTTCGGTAGCGGGGGCGCGCAATCCGTTCCAGGTCGCGATTCCATAGACGCCGATTTTTCCGGCAGTGACCGCGCCTTCCAGCGTCTCGAACGCCGCGCGCATCCGCGTGAGAAATTCGGTGCGCGAGACCTCGCCAAGCTGCGTCTCGGGATTGTGAATGTAATAGATATCAATCGTTTCGAGGCCTAAGTTCGCGCGCGACATCTCGAGCATCGTCGTGAGCCACTTGGGCGTCATGCAGTGCGAGCCCTCGACCAAATCGCCGGGCGCGACGATTCCGGTGCGCACGTAATGTTCTTCGAACCATCCGCGCGGGTTCGGCGGCACCTCGCCGTCGAACGTGATGTACCCGCCCTTGGTCGCGACGACGATCTCCTCGCGCTTGACGGTTCCCGCCGCCGTCATCGCGGCGAGGACTTTGCCGATCGTCCGTTCGCTGCGCTGGAAGCGATAATTGACCGCGGTATCGACCAGGTTGATTCCGCCCGCGAGCGCCGCGGTCAGTGCGGCTTCGTACTCCGCGTCAGTTGCGGCGTCCGGATCGCCGAGATAGGTGCCGATTCCGATCGATGAGACGGAGAGCCCGAGCATCGGGCGAAGACTTCCGGGCAGTTTCGGGAATCGACTGGCGTATGCCGCCGAAGCCTCTGCGGTTGCGCGGCCTTTGAGCATGATCATTCTCCGGCGCTGATCGATGCGCTCGTTACGGCGTGAACTGGATTGGACTGACGGCTGGCTCGTAGAGCGCCTGGATCAGATTGCCATCAGGATCGCGAATATAAAATGAGACCGAGCCGTCGCGATGATGCTTCAGCGGATGCACGATTTCGAGATGCTCGGCCTGCGCCCATCGCCATCCCGCTTCGACCTCGGCGATGCTCTCGACGATAAAGCCCAGATGGTCAAGGCGCTGCGCATCCGGCTCGCCACCGTCGCCGCGATGCAACGCGAGATTATCGCATCCCGAGCTCAGGTAGGCGTTTTCCGGGTCGGGCTGCCAGACGACTTTCATGCCGAACACACGCGCATAGAATGCCTTGGCGCGTTCGACATCCTTAACCTTGAGCGCCAGATGGCGCATCCCGCGGTTTTTTATCAAATCGATGCCTCGCGCTTGCGGTAGCCGACTACCGCCCAAATCGGATCGCTCGGCGGATCGGTCGGGTCGCTCCTGTCGATCGTGTCTATATTCTCAAACCCGCCAGCGTCCATAAAGTACCGCGCGACGAGTCCGACGCGATCGCGTTCATTGAGATGATGCCAGATGGCAACCGCTTTGGTCGGGAACATCCGATTTGAAAAGGTCACGACGAACGGCGCGCCCGGGCGCAAGATTCGCGCCACCTCGCGAAAGGTACGAACAGGCTCGATCATGTATTGGATCGATACGGTGACCACGGCGCCGTCGAACTCGGCGTCGGCGAAGGGAAGCCGCGCGGTGCGATTGAGATTATGGAGCACGATCTCCGTTAGTTGCGGATTATCCGCCATCTCGGGCCGATTCATCCCCAGTCCGACGACCCGCGCGGCGCGCAAATCTCTGGGCAGATGCGATCGCCAACTACTCATCAGATCAAGAATCGCACCACCCTTCGGAAGAAGCTGTGCGTAAAGTTGGCGGGTCTTTTCGATCGCACCGTCATCGATATGCACGACGAGTCGCGGCGCTGTGTAAAACAGCTCATCGTCTGAGTCGTCGATTCGTCCGAAAAATTCCGGCGGGAACGGATTCGGCATCGCTAAACCTCGTGCGGCGATTGGAAGCATCGATAAATTATGCAGCAAAATCAACTATTTAAGATAAATTTACGCTGTGATGCACGATGGCGTTGACTTGGTTTTGGCACACCGTCTAAAGTAAAACACTTTTCCAAAGCGCTTATCGTCGGCTTGGTCCCGTCGGCCGCGCAGCGCTGGGACTTCGATGGTCAGACGCGACAAGACCAACTACGTTATACAATCCGTTGCGCACTCGCTCGACGTGCTCGAACAATTTTTCGGCGACGTTGACGAGCTGGGCGTAACGGAGCTCTCCAAGCGCCTCAAGCTGCACAAGAACAACGTCTTCCGCCTGCTCGCGACGCTCGAAGCACGCGGCTATATCGAGCAGAACAAGGCCACCGAGAACTATCGCCTCGGGATCAAATGCCTCCTGCTCGGCCGGCGCTATATTCATCATATGGGTCTCGTGCGCCAAGCGCGGCCTACTCTGGCCGAGCTCGCGCGCAAATGCCGCGAGAGCACTTACGTCGCGATTCTGCGCCGCGACGGCGTGGTGCCGCTGGAGGCGGCCGAGCCCGAGGATCGCGCGGTGCGAATCACTCCACCAATCGGCAACACCCTGCCGCTGCATTGCACGGCGGTCGGCAAGGCGCATCTTGCCTTCGACACCGAGGAACAGCTTCGCGCCGCGCTGCCGGAGCATCTTAAGCGCTTCACCGATCGTACGATAATCGATCGCGCGGCGTTGCTGGAACAGCTAACCGGGGTTTCGAGCACCGGATACGCAACCGACGCCGGTGAATTCGTCGAGGAAGTGAACTCGATCGCGGTACCGATTCGCGATTACACGCGCTCGGTCGTCGGATCGCTGGCAATCGCCGGCCCGGCCTACAGGATGGCGCCCGAACGAATCATTTCCGAGCTCGCGCCGACCCTTCTGGAAGCAGGCAGCGAAATTTCCCGCCGCCTCGGCTATAACGA
Source organism: Binataceae bacterium (SeqCode) (assembly GCA_050736695.1). GTDB lineage: Bacteria > Desulfobacterota > Binatia > Binatales > Binataceae > JBARDN01. The sequence goes on from JBOHWH010000124.1 coordinate 7,938, forward strand.
GTAGTAGTTTGACTGAAAAATGATCCGCTGTTAGTTTCGTTTCGTTTATCGGTTCCATTCCCGGGCAATTTGTACGAATCTGATTCTGTATCGCCGCATCAGCGCATGCGTGGAGTGATATCGCTGTGAAGATTCTGGTTCCAATCAAACGAGTTCCCGACCCTGCCACCACGATCCGCGTCCTTCCCGACGGCTCGGGTATCGCCACCGACAACGTCAAGTGGGTCATCAACCCGTTCGACGAGATCGCAATCGAAGAAGCCCTGCGGATCAAGGAAAAGCACGCCGGCAGCGAAGTCGTGCTGGTCACTATCGGGCAGTCGACATGGCAAGAGCAGCTACGCACCGGCCTTGCGATGGGCGCCGACCGCGCGATCCTGGTGAAGAGCGACGGCTACCTCGATCCGCTGGCGCTTGCCCGAATTCTCGCGAAGGTCGCCGGCGACGAGAAGGCCGACCTCGTGCTGCTGGGCAAACAGGCGATCGACGACGACTCGAATCAGGTCGGCCAGATGCTGGCCGAGATGCTCGGATGGCCGCAGGCGACGTTCGCCTCCAAGGTCGAGTTCGCCGATAAGAAGGTCACCGTCATCCGCGAGGTTGACGGCGGCCTGGAAACGATCGCGTTCAATCTGCCTGCAGTCGTGACCACCGACCTGCGTCTCAACGAGCCGCGCTACGCGTCGCTTCCGGGAATCATGAAGGCGCGCAAAAAAGAGCTCAAGGAAGTTCCTGCCGAGAGCCTTGGCCTCGATCTCGCGCCCAAGCTCAAGATCAAATCAATGACCGCGCCGCCCAAGCGGCAAGCCGGGAAGAAAGTCGGCTCGGTCGCCGAACTGGTGGCAGTGTTGCATACCGAAGCTAAAGTTATCTGATCCTGAACGTTTCGAGGAATTTTCGAGAATTTCCAAAAGTTATTGTTCTCATCGCCTGCAATTGACCGCGCATGCGGCGTGGAGCAGGCGCCGGAGTGAATGCAAATGGGTGACGTTCTTGTTTTCGCCGAACATCTGGGCGGTCATTATCCCAAGACCACGCTGACCGCGATTCACGCGGGCCTGGACCTCGCGCAAAAGCGTGGCGGAAAAGCGATCGCGGTCGTCGCGGGCGACGCTCCCGAAGCAGTCGCCGCGGAAATCGCCAAGTATGGCGCGTCTAAAGTGATCGCGCTCGCACATCCCGCGCTTAAGAACTATCTCGCCGATGCGCACGCAGCTGCGCTGGCCGCGCTGGTCAAGAAGATCGGAGCGGAATTCGTACTCACGACCGCGACCGCGATCGGCAAGGATCTGATGCCGCGGCTCGCCGCGCGGATGAACGCACCGATGGCTTCCGAAATCACCGCGATCAACGACGACGGCACCTACGTTCGCCCGATGTACGCCGGCAACGCGATGGCTACGATCGAGTTAGACGGGCCGGTCAAAGTGATAACCGTGCGCGGCACCGCGTTCGACGCAGCCAAACCGGCAGCGGCTGCCGCGCCGGTCGAGAAGCAGGACGCCGAGATCGATTCCACCGCGCTCAAGCAGGAGTTCGTCTCCTTCAACCAGACCAAGAGCGACCGGCCGCAACTCACCGAAGCGCGTATCGTGGTGTCGGGCGGACGCGGGCTCAAGTCGGGTGAGAATTTCAAAATCGTACTCGAACCTCTGGTCGATGAAATGGGCGCCGCGATGGGCGCGTCGCGCGCCGCCGTCGATGCGGGCTTCGTGCCCAACGATTTGCAGGTTGGGCAGACCGGCAAAGTCGTGGCGCCCGAACTCTACGTTGCAGTTGGAATTTCCGGTGCGATCCAGCATCTGGCGGGGATGAAGGATTCGAAGATTATCGTCGCGATCAACAAAGACGAAGAGGCGCCGATTTTCAGCGTCGCCGACTACGGCCTGGTCGCCGACCTGTTCAAGGCCGTGCCCGAGATGGTCGAAGAATTGAAGAAGGTCAAAGCGCACTGACACGCGGCGGCAACGAGAAAACGAATGCCCGAACTGCAGCACAAATTCGTCCAGACCAATGGAATCAAAATGCACTACGTCGAGCAGGGCACCGGCCCGCTCATCGTGATGTGCCACGGATGGCCCGAGTCGTGGTACTCGTGGCGGCATCAGATCCCGGCGCTTGCGGCAGCAGGCTATCGCGTGGTCGCACCGGATCAACGCGGCTACGGACGCACCGACAAACCCGAGGCGATCGAGGCCTACAACATCTTTAATCTCACCGGAGATATAGTCGGACTGGTACGCGCGCTCGGCGAGTCGCAGGCGATAATCGTCGGGCACGATTGGGGCGCGCCGGTCGCGTGGCACTGCGCGCTGTTGCGGCCCGATATTTTTCGCGCAGTCGCGCTCTTGAGCGTGCCGTTCATACCGCGCGGCCCGGTTCGTCCGACCGATGGAATGAAGGCGCTGGAGGGAAAGAACAACTGGTTCTATCAGAATTATTTTCAAGAGCCGGGCCGTGTGGAAAAGGAACTCGACGCGGAGCCGCGGCGCTCGGTTACGATGATGCTGTACTCGGCGTCGGGCGATCCGCCGCCCGCGGAGCGCTGGAACTTCCTGTTTCCGCGCTCGCAGAAATTCCTCGAAAGCGGGACGATCCCCGGCCGCCTGCCCGGTTGGCTCACCGAGGAAGACGTCGAATTCTTCACGGCTGAGTTCACCACCTCGGGCTTCCGCGGCGGTATCAACTGGTATCGCAATATCGATCGCAACTGGGAAATGAGCGGATTCCTCGACGGCGTGAAGCTCACGCAACCTTCGGTCTTCGCAGCCGGCGAGCATGACGTGGTGCTTGCGATGTATCCCGATGCGGCGAAAATCGTCGATTTTTCGATGCCCAATTGCCGCAAAAAAATCATCATTCCCGGTGCCGGCCATTGGATCCAACAAGAGCGCCCCAGCGAAATAAACGCGCTCCTAATTGAGTTCGTAAAAGGACTCTGACCCGTGTCCCGTGCGATCTCCACGAACCGGCGGGAATTGATCTAAGTCGGCGGCGGGAACCCGTTCAAGGATCCGCGGTCGTCTCGAGAAGTTCGCTCAACGGTTCTGACCTGCGAGCGCATCCTGTAGCGCGCGCCCAAGAAAGAACTTCGCAGTCTATTCGCCGTCCTCTGAACCGCCGCTTCTGTGAGCATCGTGGCGGACCGGATTTAACACATCCGTAACAGAACCTACCTCTCCCAATAAAGTATGGTTGTTATGATTCGGGATGAAACTTTGGATCGCGTCCGGCACTGGGAGGTGCATCGATGTCCTTTTCGTCCCACATTCGCAGGCCCATCGGCTTCACGGCCGCCGCCGTTCTGACACTGGCCGCGTCCGCGGTGTTCGCGTCCACGCAGTTAACGGGAGCGGGTTCGACCTTCGACTATCCGTTTTTCTCGAAAGCGTTTTACGAATACAGCCAGAGTCATTCCGATGTGACGGTCAATTACCAATCGATCGGCAGCGGCGGCGGGATCCAGCAGTTCATCGCCAAGACGATTGATTTCGGCGCATCGGATGTCCCGATGAACGAAGAGGAACTCAAGCGTGCGCCCGGGCCAGTGCTGCAGGTTCCAGTAACTTTGGGCGGCGCCGCGATGGGCTACAATCTGCCCGGAATCGCGAAGGGCCTGAAGTTGTCGCCGGAATTGATCGCTAAAGTTTTTTTGGGTGAAGTCACCCGTTGGAACGACCCTCAAATCGTAAAATTGAATTCGGACCTGAAGCTGCCCGATATGCCAATCACCGTCGTGCACCGTTCTGACGGCTCTGGCACCACCTACATCTTTACTGACTTTCTGAGCAACGTGTCTCCCGAGTGGAAGCAAAAGGTTGGAGCCGGCAAGAGCGTCCAGTGGCCCGCAGGACTTGGCGGCAAGGGCAACGAAGGTGTGGCCGGACAGGTGCGGCAGACTACGGGCGCGATTGGATATATCGAGCTTGCCTATGTCCTTGAAAACGAAATGACGTACGCCCAGGTGGAAAACAAGGCCGGGAAGTTTGTCTATCCTTCGATTGAAACCGTGGCGGCCGCGGCGGCGAGCAAGCCAGACGTAAGCGCGACTGACTTTTCGATCGTGGATGCTCCGGGCGACAAATCGTATCCGATCAGCGGCTACTCGTGGGTGATGCTGTATGAGAAGCCGTCAGATGTTGCGCGCGCGAAGCTCGTCAAAGCGACGCTTCAGTGGCTGGTCACAAAAGGGCAGGCGGTAGCAGAAGCGGTCGATTATGTTCCGCTTCCGGACAACGTTCAGAAGCACGCGCTGAAGATCATTTCGCAGATGCAGGCCTAGTTACTGAATCACGGATGTAGCTTTTCCGGAAGGTTCAGATGGCGGAAACTGACGAGCGTAATAGCAGCCGAAATTTCGGATTCGCTCTCTCATCCGGAACAACTGCTCGAAAACCCGCACTCACGGCTCTGGCCGATCCGCGAACTGAGCCAGTACGGGTCAGGCTGCCTCGCGCTTCCAGCGGCGCAGCCTTCGATCTGTGCGTTTACGGCGCGACCTACGCATTTCTGTTCCTGGTGGCCGGACTGTTTATCGAGTTGTTATGGAGTTCGCGCCTTTCGCTTGCGACGTTCGGGTTTTCGTTTCTGTGGACCAGTTCGTGGAACCCGGTCACCAATCAGTTCGGTGCACTGCCCTTTATCTATGGAACCGTAGTCAGTTCCGGAATAGCTATTTTGCTGGCCGGAGTAGTGGGAGTTCTGGCAGGCGCGTTCTTGGCGGAGTTCTGTCCCAATGCGCTCTCGGGACCGCTCAGTTTTGCGATCGAGCTGCTGGCCGCGGTTCCGAGTGTGGTTTACGGCTTGTGGGGACTCTTTATTCTGGCGCCGGTGATGCGCGATTACATCGATCCGTTTCTGCAGCAGTACTTCGGCTTCCTGCCCATTTTCTCAGGAACTATTTACGGGGTCGGGATGCTCACCGCCGGAGTCTTGTTGGCGATCATGATCGTTCCGACGGTCACGGCGATCTCGCGCGACGTGATGGCCGCAATTCCGCAGACCCAGCGCGAAGCGATTTGGGCACTCGGCGCAACGCGATGGCAGAGTTTCAAGATGGTGGTTCTGCCGGGCTCGCGCGCAGGCGTGTTTGGCGCGTGTATCCTGGCGCTCGGACGCGCGCTTGGCGAGACTATCGCGACCACCATGGTAATCGGCAATCGGCCCGCAATTGCGGTCTCTCTGTTCGCGCCTGGCTATAGCATTTCGAGCGTTATAGCTAATGAATTTACCGAGGCGACTACTCAGGTCTATTTGAGCGCGCTTATCGAACTTGGGCTTCTCCTCTTCATTATCAGCGTGATTGTAAACGCGCTTGCCCGGGTCCTTCTCTGGACTATCTTCAGGCCAATGGAGGGCTAGGTGACTCCTATCACACTACGCCATCCGCGCAGCGCATTGGGTATATTCGCTTCGGCGTTCTGCGCGGGCGGCGTGGCTATTATCCTTCTGCTGATTCTAGGCTACGTCGTTCGCGAGGGAATCGGGGCGGTCAACTGGGACTTTCTGACCCAACTGCCGCGGCCGGTAGGCGTCAACGGCGGCGGCGTCAGCAATGGAATCGTCGGGAGCGCGATTATCGTAGGACTCGCAACCCTGATGGCGATTCCGATCGGTACGCTCACCGGCCTGTACTTGACTTATTTTGGACGCGGCCTGTTCGCATCAACGGTGCGGTTTCTTTCCGACGTACTTTCCGGAATCCCCAGTATCGCGATCGGACTCTTCGCGTACACGATCCTGGTGGCGCCGCTTCAGCATTTTTCGGCTTTCTCCGCATCAGTTGCGTTCGCAATCCTGATGCTGCCGGTGATTATCACGACCACCGAGTCCGCGATCAAAGGCGTATCGCATGAACTCTATGAGGCGGCGCTCGCACTTGGCGTGTCACGCCATCATGCGATTATTCACGTGATCCTGCCGTCAGCCCGTTCCGGAATCATCACCGGAATCGTGCTCGCGATCGCCAGAGTCACCGGCGAAACCGCTCCGCTGCTATTCACCGCCTTCGGCAGTCAGTTCTGGGAACTCAATCCGAACAATCCGATGGCTGAACTCTCGCTGCAGGTCTTCACCTATGCGATCTCGCCGTACAAATCGTGGCACGCGCAGGCGTGGGGCGGAGCGCTGCTGCTGATTGTTATCGTGTTCGCGATGAATCTTGGCGCGCGAATTGTTCTGAAGCCGCGTTTCCGCTGATCTACATGCGCTAGCTCCATAGCGAATAGCATCTGCATTGAGATGACAGAACAGGACCCTCTCCCGCCGCTTCGCGGCACCTTCTCCCGGACGGAGGCTGTCGAGAACAAACCCATCTGATTCCTCCTCCATGGTTTGACATGGGGGAGGATTAAAGGAGGGGGTGCAGGATTCTTCCGGACACCGAGCATCTCCGAGACTTCGATAAGTGGCAAGTTTGTTCTGTCCTCCTGAGCTGAGGCTGCCCGGATGAAGGATGCCCGGGAAGCGATTCGACCGCTCCTGGATGCGAATTCTCTTTCTGTCAGTAGTGCGGCACGCCCATCCGGAACAGAAGCGCGCACGTCGGCCAGTTGGGCGGACTCGCGCGTGGGCCGACGGCTGTCGGTGCGGCGGATGAATCCTGCACCCCCTCCTTTAATCCTCCCCCATGTCAAACCATGGGGGAGGAATCAGGCGAGCCTCGCGTTTATCGACGGTCTCGGAGCGAGAGGGAATAAAAAATAGATTGCATCTCACGGAGAGCCGCGTTAGGTTTCTCCTTATCTCATCAAGAGAGGCCAACGGTGTGCGGAAGTAACTGAATTCCATTGTCGTCCAAGCGACAACCCCTGCGCGAGCGGCGCGATTTCTCCGTCCGCAAGCGCAGAACCATGGAGCAGTTACTATGTTCGTGCATCTGGCAGAAGTATCCTTTTCATATTCCGATTCGGTTGCGCTCCTGCGCGACGTGAGCTTTCAGCTCGCGCCCGGATGGACGGGAGTGGTCGGCCCGAACGGTGCCGGCAAGACCACGCTGATTCGCCTGATCACCGGCGAGCTCGAGCCCGCGCACGGATATGTGCGAATCGATCCGCCGCCGGCATCGATTCGCGTGTGCGCGCAAACTGTCCAAACGATCACGCCGGCGATCGAAGCCCTTGCGCGCGCAGAGGACGGCGTCGCACGGCGGCTCCACGGCGAACTCGCGCTCGAACCCGGCGCGCTGGACCGGTGGCCCACACTCTCGCCGGGCGAGCCCAAAAGATGGCAAGTCGGAGCGGCGATGGTGGCGGAACCGGCGGTCCTGATCCTGGATGAGCCTACGGATCATCTCGACGCCGACGCGCGCGGGCTGCTGCTCGACGCGCTCAGCCGCTTTCGCGGAATCGGGATTGTCGTCTCGCATGACCGCACGCTTCTTGAGCGGCTGACAACGTACACTGTGCGCGTGTGCGACGGTTCCGCGCGCATCTGGCGCGGCGCATACGGTGATGCCAAGCGCGCGTGGGAGGCTCGGGAACGCGAGTACCATGCGTCCTACGAACGCCTGAAACATGAGCGCGACAAGCTAAGCCGCCGGCTCGCCGACAGGCGGCGACTCGCGCAGTCGGCGGCGGTCGATTGGAGCGCAGGCGCCGGCAAGAGGATGCGCGGCCCGCGCGACCATGACGCGACGGGCATGATGGCGAAAGGAAAATCCGAGATGGCGTCGGCGCGGCTGTCGCGCGATGTTGGAAACCTGCGCCGCGGCGTCGATAGGGTCGTCGAACACTTAGACGAGTTCGAGTTTCGCAAGGCCAAGGGCCGCGCGCTGTTCGTCGACTATGTTTCCGCGCCAATGAGCCGCATCTTCTCAATCGACCAAAACGAAATCTTTGCGGGCAACCAGCGAGTGCTCGAAGACGTTCATCTGGTCATTGGTCGCCGGAGCAAGGTCCGCATCGCAGGGCCCAACGGCGCAGGCAAGACCACTCTTCTCAACGCGATGCTGCGAGTAGCGCACCTGCCGCGCGAGCGCGTAATGTATCTGCCGCAGGAACTGACCGAGGACGACGGAATTGCGATGCTCGAAGCGGTGCGCGGGCTTGGCGCGGAAGATCGCGCGCGGGTGCTGACGCTCGCGGCGGCGCTCGGCGTCGATCCCGATCGCATCCTGGCCTCCCAGTCGCCTTCTCCCGGAGAGGCGCGCAAACTCGCACTCGCATACGGGCTCGGGCGCCAGGTGTGGGCCTGCGTTCTCGACGAGCCGACCAATCATCTCGACATGCCCGCGATCGAACGGCTCGAAGAAGCGCTCGCCGCGTATCCAGGCGCGCTCGTGATCGTCACGCACGACGATCCGCTTGCCGCGCGTACCACGCTCGAGGAGTGGCGAATCGAAAACCGCCGGATCGAATTCACGCCGCTTGTAAGGCCCGCGGCCCGGCCATAACGAATTGCGACTACCGCGCGACGCATCTACTATCTGTCGCATCCCGCGCCACGGAGGTAATCGCGATGGCCGCCGACTTGAGCCTGATCGATACGATTGTCGTTCTGATGATGGAAAACCGATCTTTCGACCACATGCTCGGCTACCTGAGCCTGAGACAATTTGGCGGGCGCACCGACGTTGACGGGCTGCGCGCCGATCAGGCATGGCTCGACAAAGTCGCCAACCAGTGGCAGGGCGAAAAGTATTGGCCGATACCGCTCTTCGAGCCGCGCATCCCGGACCCGCCGCACGAACGCGCAAATATTGCGATGCAGTTGGGCGCGTGCGATGCGCGGAGCAATTTCTCACTGGACGGATTCATTGCGAGTGCGCTAGGCGACTCCCAAGTGATGAATTATCAGACGCCCGAGCAGGTGCCGATGCTCGATTTCTTCGCAAAGAAATTCCGGATCTGCGACCGATGGTTTTCATGCCTGCCGGCAAGCACCCAGCCAAACCGCCTGATGGCGATGAGCGGTTACACGCTAATTGACGGCAACCGAACCCTGCTGCCGGATCAGACGCTGGCGTACGATTGGCTCGACAATCACGACGTGCGCTGGCGCGTATATCATCAGGGCGTATTCCCATTTTTCGCGATGATGCCGAGTTGGGCGCCCTATACGCTCGGTTCCAACTTCAAGCGGATCGAGCACCTCGCTATCGATTTTCAGTTCGAACCCGATTCCACATTTCCGCAGGTCATCTTTGTCGAGCCCACCTATACCGATGCTCCGCACGAAGGGGCTGAGGGCAGTGACGATCACTCGCCCTCGTCGGTATACGGCGGACAGGATCTGATGTTCCAGGTGTACGGGGCGATGGCACGGACGCCGAGGTGGAATCATTCGATGCTGATCGTCAGCTACGACGAGCATGGCGGATTCTTCGATCATCAGCAGCCGCTCGCGTTGGAAACTGCCGCATCGGACGATCGCTACCCGGTGTTTGAGACGTCGGGCTTGCGCGTGCCGGGACTTGTCGTATCGCCGCTGGTGTCATCCGGGACCTGCTGTCACTCTAACTTCGATCATACGTCTGTTCTGAAACTGCTGGGCGATAAGTTCGGCCGCGGTAGCGGATATTCGCCCGAAGTCAATGGACGCAATGTGAAGAGCCTGGCCGACGTGCTGGATCTTGCGGCGCCTCGCACTGATCTTCCGCCGGCGCCCGACCCCGCGACCTTTCCTAAACTCGCAGCGTCGGTACCGACCCCGCTTCCGAACGCCGGGCCAGACGTGGTCGCGTTCGATCGCGTGCTAGCGGATGCAAAGGCGAATCATCCGCACGCACTGGCCAGCAAATTTCCAGACAAGCTCTATCTGCTGGGTCATTGAGCGCTATCGGCATTGCGTGGCGGATGTTATCTGAATGATCCCGGATCGAACGTGACAGCCCGGCCAAATATTATTCAGATCGTCGCCGACGACATGGGCTACGGCGATTTCTCGTGCTTCAACAACGACGCATCGCATACGCCGACGCTCGACCAGTTGGTGCGCGATAGCCTTTGCCTGACGCAGCACTACTCTGCCTCTCCGGTGTGCGCGCCGGCACGCGCGTCGCTGATGACCGGGCGTTATCCGCATCGCACCGGAGTGCTCGATACGCTCGAGACGCGCGGGTTGGACCGGCTCGCGCTGCGTGAGCGCACCGTTGCTAATCTTCTCGCGCGCGCGGGATACGTCACCGGCCTGGTCGGCAAATGGCACAACGGCGCATTCGACGCACGCTATCATCCGAATCGCCGCGGCTTCGCCGAATTCGCCGGATTCTCCGGGGGGTGGCAACCTTATTGGCAGTGGCGTCTCGACCGCAATGGCTCCACGAGCGGATCAGACGGACGCTACCTGACCGATGTATTCACGGACGAGTCGGTCGAATTCTTACGGCGGCATCGCCGTGATCACTTTTTTCTTCATCTGGCATATAACGCGCCGCACTTCCCGTTCGAGGCTCCCGAAGCGGAGTTGCAGCCGTTTATTGAGACCGGAAAATTCACGACCGCCGTCAGCGCGATCTACGCGATGCTGCATGCGATGGATCGCGGAATCGCGCGCGTGCTCGAAGAACTCGATGCGCTCGGGCTTGCGAACAACACGCTCGTGATGTTCACCAGCGACAACGGTCCGCAGTTCGGAGGCAGGGGCGACGCGTGCACCGAGCGCTTCAACCGCGGTTTCGCGGGCTCGAAGCTTTACGTCTATGAAGGCGGAATCCGGTTGCCGATGGTTCTGCGGTGGCCCGCGGGAATCACGGGCAGCCGCGCGCTCGACGCGATGATCCACTTCACCGACTGGATGCCGACGCTGCTCGCAGCGGCGGGCGCCGAGCTGCCGCGCGATCTGAAGCTCGACGGTGTGAATGTGCTGCCGCTGCTTGCGGGCGAGCGCGGCAAGGTGCCCGATGAGCGCTTCTGGCAGTGGAACCGTTACGAACCCGATGGCGAGTGTAATGCCGCGATGCGCGACGGCAAGTGGAAACTCGTCCGGCCCGCGATCCGCGAGATGATGTCCGTCACGCCCGAGGACCTGCGCTCCGATATCCGCGCGAAATACGCCCCGGAGAGTTTTTCGGAGATTGACCGTTCACCGCTTCCCGAGCGCACGAGAGGCGCCGCACCGCCCGCGCAGTTGTTCGATATCGAGAATGATCCGATGGAACGCCACGATCTTGCCGCCGCGGAGCCGGCGCGCGTCGCCGCGATGACTGCGACGCTCGCGCGATGGTTCGAAGACGTCGAGCGAGAGCGCCGGACGATCCGCGACTAGACTCGGCCCGCTATAATTCGTTTCGCTTCGGCGCGAGCATACTTCGGAGTTCGCGTGCAGAAAGCGTGGAGATGCGCCTCGACGCGATCCAGCCGCTCGAGCACCGCGTCGATCACCTCAATCGGTGAAAGCGTTCGCGCGAAACGCGACGGCGAGGCGCGCCGCCCATCGCGCAAATTTCGTTTGTCGGAGCCATCGCGTAGCTACTTTATTCGGGAGAAAAACTTGAGCGCATTGTCGCACAGGATCGCACGCTTCTCTGCGGCATCGATGCGCGAATTGTTGACCACCAGCTCGGCGGCGTCGGGGAATTCCGCGTCGAAATGCGGATAGTCAGAAGCCCACATCACGCGCGATACGCCGATCATCCGCATCGCCTCGGGCAGCAAATTCTCGTCGGCGTCGAAGGTGTAAAAGCATCGCGGACCGCGCATATGCTCGCTCGGCTTGCACGAAAGGTGCGGCGTGTGCCGCGCGAAATGCTTGTAATGCCCGTCCATCCGCTCGGCCCACCACGGCACCCACGACAGCCCGCCCTCGAAAAACCCGAGCATGAGCTTTGGATGACGCTCAAGCAATCCTCCGCCGATAGCCGCGCCCATCGCGCGCATCTGATGCCACACGTGGCCGGTCAGATGCATCAGGAACATATTGTTGCCGACATCCGCACGGCCGGGCGCGAAGGGCGGACGATCGGTGCCACCGTGAAAGCATATCGGCAGATCGTTCGCGGCCGCGGCGCGGTAGAACGGATCGAAATACGGATGGTCCGCAAGCATCCCGTCGAGATTCCCGAAGGTCATGATGCCGACGGCCCATGGCTCACGCGCGAGATATTCGACCTCGGCGACGCAGGTTTGCATGGTCCGCTGGGGAACGATTCCGACCGCCTTGATCCGCGCGGGCGCGACCGAGCAGTACTCGCCGATCCATCGGTTGTATGCGCGCGCGAGCGCCGCTTCCATCGCGGGATCGGCGACGCCGCACACGGAAGTCGCGACGGTTGCGAAGCATACGGCGACATCGATGCCTTCCTTGTCCATGTCGGCGATACGCTCGTTCGGATCGAGGCCGCCGGTCGCCGACGCGAGCGGATGATTTTTCCCCGACGGAAATTTGCCGAGCCCCGGAACTTCGTCGCGCTCGCCGAGTGGACGCTCGGCGCTGCGCCATTTCGGATGGATCGCCGGCACGATGCCGAGATTCCCACCGCCCACTCGCTTAAGCATCGCGTCGGCGGCGGCGCGGAATTTCGGATCGATATGCGTGGTGTAGAGCGAGGCAGGCTCGGTGACGTGCCCGTCCGCGTCGATAATTCGATATCCGGCTAGAGGCATTGATTGTTGCACCGGACGGGATTTTCGCTGCCGCGGCCCGAATCTGTCAACGCGGGCGGCCTGAAACTTGTGCCGCCGACGTATGAATACCCGGGTTGCGCGTTGCTGGTTCGGCTGAAACAATGCACCAATGCCGCCGCGCCAGCGCTTTGGCGGCATGATAGCCCTTTTCCGATGCGCCGCGTCGAAACCATCCTGATCGTTCTCGCCGTGGCGTTTTACGTCTGGTTCCTGTCGCATTTCGGCACCCGCGAGGTGCTTGGCTATGTGCGGATCGTGGGATGGGGTCTTGCCCTGACGATCGCTCTGGAAACCGTCTCGCGGGCCGCGAACACGCTCGGATGGCGGGTGACGATCGCCGAATATCCGCGCGCGCTCGGGTTTGGAGAATTGTTCGCCGCGCGAATCGCCGGCGAAGCTATAGACTACGTTACGCCGTCGGCGCAACTTGGCGGGCAATTTGTGATGGCGCTGATGGTGCGGCGCAAGCTTAAGATACCGGTGGGGCTGGCGACGGTAGTGGTCGCGTCGCTGGCGGAAGCGATTGGTCAGATCGGATTCGTCAGCATCGCACTGCTGATTTCGATGCAGAGAATTCCGGCGGCGCATCGGCTGTTCTGGCCGATTATCGGCGGATTCGCGATCGCGATCGTGCTGGCGGGCGGGTTCTTTTACGTCCAGACCAAGCGCCCGTTTTCCTATTTGTGGCGAGCGGCCGCAAAGTTCGATTTCAGCGGCGCGAGCCGCTACGATATCAAAGACTCGGCCGACGAAGCCGATTCGATCCTGCTCGAGTTTTACGCGCGCCATCGCGTCCGGCTGATCCTTTCATGCCTGTGCTACTTCGTCGCATGGAGCATGGGACCAGTCGAGATTTTTATCCTGCTCAAGCTGCTGCATCAGACCGCGACGATACGGGTGGCGCTGCTGGTCGAAGGCGTAGGGCTGCTGATCGAGCGCGCGACTTTTCTGATTCCCGCCAAGCTGGTCAGCCAGGAGGGCGGCAAAGCGCTGATCCTCGCGATGCTGGGATATCCGGCGGGAGTTGGTTTTGCGATTGGGTTCCTGCGAAGGATAAAAGAAATGGTCTGGGTGCTATTCGGGCTGATCAGCCTGATGCTGCATCGGCTGGTCGTGGAAAGAGCGAGCGGCGCAGAGCACGCGCTGCCTGCGCGAACCGCAAAAGTGCTCGACATTCAGAAGGCTCAAGGAGAGCAAACGTTATGAAGAAGGCAATCGCCACCGCGGCCAGCATCGCACTGATGCTCGCCGCAATTCCCGCGCTGGCAGGCGTGGTAATCACGCAGCATGAGACGATCGAGGGATCACCCACCACGGCCGCACCGAAGCAACACGACCAGACGATCATGGTGCAGGGCAACAAGCAACGGATCGAGGGCTCCGATCATGTGATCATCATCGATCTCGACAAGGGCCAGATGTTTTTCATGGAGCCAACGCAAAAGACTTACGTCCAGCTCGCGTTTCCGCCGTCGGGTCCCATGGCGAAGATGATGGCGCGATCGGCGGGCGCGATGGACTTCAAGAAGGAAACGACTACGCGCAAAATCGCCGGCTACGAGTGTCAGAACTACACCGCCAAGACCACCTCGATGGGCGGCGACGTGACGATGGTCGAATGCTTTTCGAAAACAGCGCCCGGCGCACGGGAATACAACACTTTCATGCAGGGGACCATGGCGAAGTTCAAGTCCAGCGGCGTACAACCGTCGGGAGATATTCCGGACGGCGTTCCCTTGGCCTCTGACGCGACCATGAAGATGAACAAGATCAATATCCCTGGGCTGTCCCCCGAACAGCAGGCCAAGCTTCAGCAGATGATGGCGAATCGCAAGCCGATCACGACGCAGACCGTAGTCACCAAAATTGTGGAACAGAAGGTTGGCGCCGATCAGTTCGAGGTGCCCGCGGGATACACCAAGCGCGACCTACCCGCACCCGGTGCCCACAGCGGGATGATGGGTGGTCCTTCGCCGGGCTCTCCGCGGGTTGCGCCGTCTGCGCATTAGGTCATATATCGCGCGCACGCCGCGCATGAAAAAAAGAAAACGGGGCCGGACACTCGTCCGGCCCCGCGCATTTTAGCGATAAAATCGACTTGGGTTACATCGAGGCGCGGTTTTCCGCCGCCGGCGCGTTGAGCGCGGCGCAGGAATCGTAAATCCATTTCGCGGTGGAAAGCTCGTCTTCGGCGAACAGCCGGAGCGCTTCCTTGGTGCCCATATCTTCCTTGAGCAGGGCCGCGAACTCGCAGATCGGCTTGATCGCGTCTTCGGGCTTGCCCACGCGATCGACAAACTTCAGAAGCTTCTCGGTGTCGGGCACGCGGCGGTCGCCCAAGTATGCGGTGAACTTGCGCCCCTCTTCGGTGACGCTGGCGCGCTGCTCGCCGCCGAGTTCAGCCAGGCGCTGGGCGAAGACGCGCGAATGATAGGCCTCGCGCTCGGCAACCATGCGGATTCCCGATCGAATGCAATCGGTGGTGCAGGCTTCAGCCCAAGCGGCGAAAGCTTCTCCGCCATTGGCCTCGCCCGCGCGGACCTTGTCCAGGAAACTGATTACCGCGGCGCGCTCATTCTTGTAGGTCTTGCCGAAGGCGTGGAAGCCGCCGGCGCCGTTGCCGTTCATCGCCGGCGCGGATTTTTCAAGCGCCGCAACCTCGGCCTCGAACGTCTGTTCTCCAATAATTCCGCCGCGGTACGCACGCAGCAACGCTTTGAATTCAAAATCACGACTCATGGGAGCACCTCCGGCCTACAAAAAGCATAAAGTGGGTTAACTCAAGAGCATAGGGTGGCATCTCGATACTTGTCAAACCTGCGAGCGTGCGCGCACTGGCATCTCTCGCTGGATTTTCGGATGATGCCGATGCGCGGGCCGAGTGGCCGGCGATCAACAGTGACCGTTCGGAGGACGACTCGATGGCCGAGATCAAGCATCACTTTGTAAACACCAACGGGATTCGCATGCACGTCGCCGAGGCGGGTGCGGGTTTTCCAGTCGTCATGTGTCACGGCTTTCCGGAGATGTGGTATTCGTGGCGGCATCAGATGAACGCTCTTGCCGGCGCGGGCTTCCGCGCGATCGCGCCCGACCAGCGCGGATACGGCGAGACGGATCGTCCCGCGCCGATCGAGGCGTACACGCAGAAGCAGATCGTCGCCGACGTGATCGGGATGCTCGACGCGCTCAAGATTCCGAAATGCGTAATTGCCGGCCACGATTGGGGCGGGATGACCGCGTGGAACGCCGGGATGATGCATCCGGCGCGGATCGAGCGCGTGATCGGCATCAATACTCCGTTCATTCCGCGCGCGCCGATGAAGCCGACTGAGATGATGGCCGCGATGTCTGCGGGCGGGTTTCATTACATCCTGTATTTCCAAACGCCCGGGGTCGCGGAGGAGGAGCTCGAACGCGACGTCGCGCGCACGCTGCGCGGCTTCTATCAGGATCCGCCGAAGATCGATCCGGTTGCGCTGCGCAAGACGATGCCGGGCGTGTTCGGCGCCGCGGGCGGCGGGATCCTCGACAAGCTGGCCGACGGTCCGCACGGCTCGTTTCTCACCGACAAGGATTTCGAGGTGTTCGTCGCCGCATTCAAGAAGACCGGATTTCGCGGCGGCCTGAACTGGTATCGCAACCTCGATCGCAATTGGGAACAGAGCGCCGAGTTCGCGCAACGCGTCGATGCGCCCGCTCTGATGATCACTGCCGAGCTCGACGTGGTCCTGCGCCCCGAGATGGCTGAAGGCATGAACACGTGGGTGCCGAATCTGCGCAAGACGGTGCTGGTCAAGGGATCAGGGCATTGGACGCAGCAGGAAAAGCCGGCCGAGGTGAATCGCGCGATGCTCGAGTTTTTGGCGGACCTGAAATAGAATCGCGCGCCGCTGCGGCGTGGCGCTGGAATCGGACCCTTGCCCGACCGCGTGCCGGTAGCACCTCCCTTTCAGAAGTGCACGGATGCTTAGAGCGCAGGTGGTGTTACGCGCTCGCCGGCCTGCAGGATTGGATATTGGCGATCCGGCGCGGTGCAGGGCGTGTTGGTCTCGACGATCCGAGCGCCGTCGGGCGCGTATTGCAGGATGTAAGTCTTGCGAACTTCTTTGGTGAGATTCGGGCCCGTGCGATGAGGCATCAGCGAGGAGAAAACCACCACGCTGCCGGCGCGCGCCGGAACAGGCATCGCTTCTGGTCCGTCTTCGTCGCGGCAGACCCATCCGAGTTCCGTCAGGTTATGCTTTAGCGTACCGCGGAGATGGCCTCCCGGTATTACCCAGGGACAACCGTTTTTCTCGTCGGCGTCGGTCAGCGGAATCCAGCACGTCAGATACTGCTGCGGCTCGACGTAGGTGTAGCCATTGTCCTGATGCCAGGGAAACGGCTTCGGATACTCAGGCTTCTTATACACCGCCTGATCCCAGTACATCCGCACGTCCGGACCCATCAGGTCGCGGCACAGGTCGGTGAACACCGGAGCGGCGGAGAGCGCGCGCAACGCCTGCGCGCGTTTCACCAGATGGATCGTGAAGGTGATTCCGTCGGCCTCCGCGATGAACGCGCGTTTGTTCGGCTGAGTGCGCAGAAATTCTTCGCCTTTAGCTTCCCACGGCGCGATCGCCTCGATCGTCCGCTCGATCGTCACGCGGTCGAGCACATTCTCCAAGATGAAATATCCGCGTTCGTTGAACGACCGCGCCTGCGCGTCGCTGATCAGGCGAAACGGCCCGCGAACGGCCGTCCATTTGAAATCATGATTTCGCGGATGCAGATCCATAGCGTCACTTTACCTGGGCGCCGGTTGCATCGGCCAGAAGCTCGGACAAATCGCGCACGCGGACGGTTTCTTCGAGCGAGCGCGACTTTACCGCGTCTTCGATCATCGTCATGCAGAAGGGACATCCCACTGCGACGCACTCGGGCTTGGCTTCGCTCAACTGGTCGAGCCGCTTTTGATTGATCCGCGTGCCCTCGTGCTCTTCCTTCCACATGCATCCGCCGCCCGCGCCGCAGCAGAAGGTCCGGTTCTTCGATTGATCGACATCGGCGACTTCCGCTCCGGGAATCGCGTGGAGCATCTCTCGCGCTCCGTCCCATTGGCGATTGTGGCGGGCCATGTAGCAGGGATCGTGATAGGTGACGCGCGCCTTCAGAATCTCTTTCGGTTTGAGACGTCCGGCCCGCACCAGTTCGGCCAGGAATTCGGCTTCATGCAGAACAGTATAGTTGCCGCCAAAGTCGGGATACTCATTTTTGAGATTGTGAAAGCAGTGCGGACATTGAGTGACTATTCGGCGCGGCTTGTAGCGATTTAGCGTCTCGACATTCTGCGCCGCCACCGTTGCGTACAAATACTCATTGCCAAGCCGGCGAGCAGGGTCGCCGGTGCAGGTTTCCTCTTTGCCCAGGATTCCAAACTTCACTCCGGCCTGCTGCATCAGCGCCGAGAACGCACGCGACACTTTCTGATTGCGCTCGTCGAACGATCCCGCGCATCCGACCCAGTACAGCACATCGAGATCGGCAGGATCTTCGACCGTTGCCATCTCCGGGATTCCAAGTCCGGCGGCCCAATCCGCGCGCTTCTCAGCAGCGAGACCCCAGGGGTTGCCCTGGTTCTCAATCCCCTTGAATGCGCTCGTCGCCTCCTGCGGAAATTTACTTTCCATCAGGACCTGATGGCGCCGCATATCGACGATGCGCTGGATGTGCTCGATCCCGACCGGGCATCCTTCTTCGCACCATCCGCAGGTCGTGCATCCCCAGATCGCGGCTTCGGTCGCGACTTGGGTGATCATGTCGGGTCCGTCCCAAGTGGATGCCTCAGCGGCGGTGTCGCCGCTATTTTTCGAGGCCTGCGCGGCGAGCAGATACGGCGCCTTCTGCAGCAGATGGTCGCGCTGCTCAATCACGAGGAACTTCGGGTTCAGCGTTTTTCCGGTATTGACGGTCGGGCAGTTGATCGTGCAGCGCCCGCATTCGAGGCAGGCCGACATATCGAGCAATTGCTTCCACGTGTATTGCTCGACCTGCGAAACACCATAGGTTTCGGCGGTTTCAAAATCTTTGATCGGCGCAAGGCGTCCGCGCGGTCCGAGATTGCGGAAGAACAGATTCACCGGCCCGAACGCCAGATGGCGCAGCTTGGTGAACGCGAAACACGCGAGCAGCACGTACACTAGCAGCATATGCGTCAGCCATAGGTAGCGATGATAAATCACGCCCGCGCCGAGCGCCCCTTCGATTGCGCCGATCGTGCGCCCGACATACGCCCATTCGGTGAATCGCGGATGAGTCGCGTTGATTCGTGCCCCTTCGAGCATCAAGCCGGTCAGCGCAACCAGCACCAGCATCGTCATCGGAAACCAGTAGCCGAGCCGGTTCTCGAAATTGTCGTTGACCTTGTCCGCGGGAGGCTCGTTCAAGACCTTGGGCTTGCGCACGCCGCGGCGCGCGCCTTCGGCCAGAATTCCCGCGATCAGGATGAGGAAGAACGTATCCATCGCGGCTTTGAAGAACAGGTAGAAATCGCCGTAATAGAAATAGAGCTTGAGCCCGAACAACTCGGCCAGGTCGCGCACGTCGCTGTTGATCGCGACAATCGTCGTGCCGATCAACAATCCGACGAACCCAACGTAAAACGAGTAGTGCATCCATCCCCAGGATTCGCGCGTGACGTAGCCCTGCCCGAAGGCGTCGCGCAGAGAGAGAAACAGCCGCCGCGGAATCTGGTCGAGGCGGTAATCGGCGACTCCCAGGCGAATCCTGCGGGACCACCTGAGCCCCACCCATACGTACGCGGCGATCAGCACGACCAGCAGCGAGTACATCAGGACGATAAACGGGATCGGGATGTTCCAGAGAATCTGGCGGGTGACTTGCTCGTTCATTTGAACTCCGAAGAACTCTGCGCCAGCAGCGCCACCGCGCAGACTGGCGATATGTACCAGTCTTAAATCAGACCCGCGCGGATAAATTCAATGCTATCCGCGGCGGACTGTCGAGGCGAGTTGGCGAACTCGGCAGTGCCGCGCTGTCATGCGCTCAGACCTTGAAGCGGACATGGATGATATCGCCGTCGCGCATCACGTAGTCGCGTCCCTCAAGGCGCAGCTTGCCGGCTTCCTTGATCTTCGCGTCCGACTTGAGCGCGGCGAAATCCTCGTAGCCGAAGACCTCCGCCCGGATGAACCCGCGCGCGATATCGCTGTGGATCACGCCGGCCGCATCGAGGGCCGAGTCGCCGCGATGGAGCGACCACGCATGCGCCTCGGGCTCGCCGGCGGTGTAGAAAACAATCAGTCCAAGATGCGCGTACAGCGCGGTGATCAGCCGATCGCGCGCGGGCGCTTCGAGTCCGGCTGCGGCAAGCATCTCCTTTTGTCCGTCGGCGTCGAGCTCCCAAAGTTCCGACTCGAATGAAGCGGCAAGCCTGAAGACCTCGATTCCCCGGGCGTGAACCGCACCACGTTCGGCCTCGGTGATATCGGCGGTGGCGGCGTCCATCTCGCAGTTGACGACCGCGAGAACCGGTTTGCGCGACAGGAAGCCGAAGCTCGAGAACACGGCGAGTTCCTGCGCCGTCATCTCCATCAGCCTGAGCGGCTTTCCTTCCTCGAGCCACTTGAGAACTTTTTCGAGCGCGGTCTTTTCGAACTCGGTCGCGCTGCGATCTTTTTTCACGCGTTCGAGCCGGCGCTCCGCCTGATCGAAATCGGCGAAGACCAGCTCGCTCTCGATACTCTCGAGCGCCGGCGCCAGATTTTTGTGCATCGCGGCGAACTGCGGAATCACTACCAGCAGCGCGTCGAGATCTCGGATGAGCGGCAGCAGGCTCGCATCGAGCGCGGCGCCTTCTTTCTGTTCCTTCGGATTGGGCGCGAAATCTAAAATCGTGAGCTCGACCGGAACCTTCTTTTTCGAGCCGTAGGTGGCCTCGAGGAAATCCAGACGCGGATCCGCCACCTTGATCTGTCCGGGGCGCGCGCGGTTTTTACCCTCACCGGCGCCCGAGATTGGCGCCAGTCCGGTTAACGCGTGGAAGACGGCAGATTTTCCGGCGCCCCGCGCGCCGATAATTCCGGTTTTCAAATGATCAGGCCTCGAAACAATCGAGGCTGACATATCGCAGAGAGAGACGAAAGTCCGCCACGCGCGCTCGACGCCGCATCTTCCGGGCTCCTCATATTCGCGCGGTTCCTGCTATAAGCCCGGACTGTGAGGTGAGAACGCGATGCCCCAGGCGCCTGCTGATTATCCCGCCCGTTATCCGATCGATTTTGGCGACATCAATCCCGACGTTCGCCACCGCGTCGTCCAGCTCTACGCCGCAGACCATGGCAAATCGCGCGGCGTGCTGTGGATGCCCGCGCGAACCAAGCCGCGCGCCGTCGTGATCATGTCGCATCCGCGCGCCGACTTCTCGACGCACTACTCAATTCCGTATTGGGTCGATGCGGAGTTTGCGGCATTCGCGCTCAACACGCGCTATCTAAATAACGACGCGATGATGCTGCACGAGAACCTGCTGCTCGACCTCGCGGCCGGCATCAAGTTTCTGCGCGAGGAAGAAGGCTTCCAGCATATCGTGATGCTCGGTAACTCAGGCGGAGGTTCGCTGTTTTCGTACTACGACGCACAGGCGCGCACGCCCAAGGGCAATCGAGTTGCGGCGCCTCCCGCGGGCGGTCCTCCCGATCTCAACAAATACGAGCTGCCGCTGTGCGACGGATTCGTCGTGCTGGCGGCGCATCCGGGCCAGGGGATGGTCCTGATGAACTGCCTCGACGCGGCGGTCGTCGATGAATCAGATCCGTTCGCGTCAGACGCGGCGCTCGATATGTACGACGAAGGCAACGGCTTTCACACACCGCCCGCCGCAAGTCACTACTCGAAAGAGTTTGTCGAGCGGTACCGTGCGGCGCAACGCTCGCGATGCGCGCGGATCGACGCGATTGCGCGGCGACATGCCGATGAAGCAAATCACTCGCGGGCGATGATGCGCGACAGGGAATTCGCCGCGTCGCCGGCCGCGCGCAGAAACTTCGTCGCGCGCCGCGCGATGGCGCCGCGGTACATGATCGTCTATCGCACTCAGGCCAACCCGAATTACTGCGATCTCGCGATCGATCCGTCGGAGCGCGCCGTCGGCTCGATCATCTCGCCGCGCCCTGACCTCGCGAATTACTCGGCCTTCGGTCTGGGCAGAATCGTCACTCCCGATGCATGGCTCTCGACCTGGTCGGGGCTGTCTTCGTACGCGAAGACCGCGGCAAATCTGCCCAAGGTCACGGTGCCGACGCTCGTCGTCGGCGCGAACGCGGACCAGGATATTTTCCTTTCCGACGTCCGCGCGGAGTTCGAGGCCTCAGGCGCCGCCGACAAAACCATCGCGCATATCGAAGGCGCGGATCACTTCATGCGCGCCGGTGGCGCGAAATCGAACCTCGGCGACCCGCGCCCGCGCCTGATGAAGGTCCTGACCACCTGGACGCGCGACCGCTTCGCCCCGTGAACGAGAGATAGTATTCCAATCGTGTTGGGTGCTCGCGCGACGACCACGAATACCATGCCCTTTGCCGGTACCAAATCCGGATTCGAAATCGAAATCTAGTTAGCGGATATTGACCATTGACCGTTACCATGACAGACGTCGACTTGGTATGTGTAAGCGTATTGTGCGACGCCATACAACACAGCCATGAGGTCGTACGTGCAAGTGCCGTCGCTGGTATCGATGTTGATCGTGACCTGCTGACCTGGCGCGAGTGATTGTCCGGCGAATAGATTACTGGACGTGTTCCAGCTTGAGGCGTCGGAGGGTGATGCGTAAATCTCGGTCATCGTATAATTTGTACCATTAGTTATCACCACGCTGCCTTGACTGGCGAACGCGCCGGGAACCAGAGTCAGGCTGAAGAGAATTAGAGTAGCGCAGATAAGACGAAATGGTTTCATTTTTTCCATCCTGATTACTTGCAAAAATTCTTACTCGCAGAATGCGGATTCGGAACTACTTAGGCTCGTCGGAAATCTTATTCCAAGAAAAGGATTCGGCAGCGCGACTAAGTGACTGGCGTTATAAGTGACCGAAACGGTGACGGTGCTCCCAAAGGTGCATGGTGGCGTCGGACTCAACGTGGAAGTCAAATATTGGCCGTTACTTGAGCTGATTACCGGCGACGCAATTGAGACCATGTAGCTCTGAACGGTTGACTGATCCGCGCTGGTATTCACCGCCGCATATCGAGCCGCCTGAAAGTTTGCTTGACCCAGGGCCAGTGCCGCCTCACCAATAACCGCGTACTGGATTCCCACCACCAGGACCATGAGCACGATAGGTAAAATTATCGCCATCTCGACCGCCGCCTGCGCACGGCCGGCGCCAGTCATCCCGCGCGCGGCTGCGGCAAGATTGGCCAACGTATCCCTTTTTGTACGCATCGTCTTGGAATAGAGAGATTGTTTGTCCATAGTCAGTCTCCCAATCTCCGGCGAACTTCCTCTCATGACGGGCAATGGCAAACCTCATCTAGAAATTAGGATCGGAGAGCCACGCAAGCCAAAAGATGGCGCGTTCGGGCTGCCGAAGCTGTTGGCGGCGACTTGGCTGATAAGGTTGACGGTAACCTGGCCGTTCGAATAACTGTCCAGCCACACGGAGGCGAATGCGGTCACCGGGACCGTAGTGCGTCCGTTTGGATGTGACCAGTCAACGATCGGCAGTATTAGCACGCGTGGATCCGTCAACGTGTGCGATGCATAGGTACCATCCGGATCGACGCTCTGCGCAAGGGTCAACCGATCCTGAAAGCCCTGGTCGACCGGACCCACTTTTTTACCCGGCTCGGTGGTCACCGCGTCTCCCACGCTTACTTCTCCGTTATATCCGTTGGCAATATTACCTCTGAGGTTATTGCCGCCCACGCCGCCGAGCGCGAGCAGATCCCAATTGCCGGGGCCGAGCTGACCCTGTTGAAGGTCAATCCGTTCGCCATCGCTATAGACAGTGTTGGAATCGAGTCCAATCGGAATGAGCGCGCAGCCACCCACATTGGCACAGGTACTTCCGTTGTTCCCGTTATTGTCGCCACCAGGGGGGATCTGAGATGGAGAGCTCGCGTTCACCGTGCTCGGTGGATATTGCGGGGCCGCGACGGATGTCACATCTATGGTGGCGTTCGTCATCCCAAGCACTCGGGCGAAATAGTAGGGAACTTTCCGCTGCATTTGCATCGTGATCGACGAATCGTCAGACGCAACACTGGTGGACTGAATCTCCGAGGCCGCCACGCCATTGAGCTCCGACATCTGTTGCGCGGTTGCGATCGCCTGCGTCGGATTATCGGGGAGGTAGTTCGCACCAGCCAGTACCCCGAGATCAGCGGCCTTCTGTAGCTGCGCCCAATTGTAATAGTGGACGCCAATGTCGGTGCACAGCGCCAAGCACGCGAGCAACGCAATTATTGCACCGGCAAACAACGGCACCATCTGGCCAGACGACCATCGACGAATTTTCTTTGAAACGATGCTTGAAGCGGCCGGACGTAATAGTTTTGACGAGCGACACAGCGGCATAGTTGCTCTACCTCGTTGTGCAGAGCGAAGTGCAAAACTCAGACCACGGCGGTGACCAATCAACGCCGGTTATAGAAATTCTGCCACCCGAAAATGCCAAAAATTCACTCTTCGAAGGGTCCGTCCGTATCTATTTTGGGCAATAATATACTTGACTAATCCGCAGCGTCGGTGTATCGACGGGCGGAGGTTATCAGGTGATGCCAAACGCGAAGGAATCGTTCAGAGAACTCGCCTACGTCACGGCGGAAGTGCACAAGCACGATGCCCTCCTTGCTGCAAAGGTCACGAAGCTGAATCGGCTCTGTGGCGAAGCGGCAGACGCGATCGAACAGCACCAGAAATTCGTGGTGTTTTGTCAGAGGCAATTTGACGAAATGGCGAAGACGATCAGTAAATCGCAGAGAGTGGTCCTGCACAAGCTGAAATCATTGGGCAATCTCGATGAGGATGCTTTTCTCAAACCGGACGTGGCGCGTGCGCTGCATCATGCCCTACTCGCGGGCAAACGAATGCTTAGAGCAATGCAGGAACAAGAGGCGTACGGAGAGGTTATGGAGCGCGAGTTAGACAAAATCATCGCGCTCAACGTCCGCGCTCCGCAGAAAGGGAAGTGATCCGAAGCGTGAAACTTAGGCGCGCTTTTCGCGCCTCTTGCGCCTTGTCCGCAGGGCTTTGCGCTCAACTTCCTTTTTCGGGACTTGAACAAGAGCCTTCATTACCCGCTCGAATCGCTGGAAAGGAGAACCGGAGTTGCGTTGGGAATCGTTCGCCACGATCCGACACTACGCTCTTTCGCGGCGTGCCGCGAGCGCCGCGCTTGCCGCACCCCTGTCTGTTACCTAATCGCGCCCTGCGTCTCGGTCTTGCCGGTCAACTCCATGTAGGTCAGCCGCTTTCCAGTGACTCCCGCCAAGGTGCGCTCGAATCGGTCACCATCGTCGGTTTTGCGATTGTTGTAGCGGAACGCCTGTTCGTCGAGATAGCGGAACAGATGGAACGGCTCGACGCTGATATAGGTGCCTTTCAACCCGCGTTTCAAGAGCGACCAGAAATTCTCAATCGTGTTCGTGTGCACGTTGCCCTCAACATAGGCTTCCGCGTGGTCGATCACCTTGTGCACGTATTCGCGATCCAATCCGTGATAGCCGAGCCACGCATCGGTAAAGAGGTACGATCCGCCCTGCACATACTTGCGCACCTGAGTTTGAAGCGTGTCGCGCTGCACATTCGGAACGTGAGCGATCCGTACCTGCTTGGTCTTGCGATCCACCAATCCCATGACGACGGCTTTGCCGCTCCCAGCGCCGCCCGTGCCGGTGATCTTTCCCTTCTTGTTCTTGTGCATATTGCGGGCAAGCCCACCGATGAAAGTCTCGTCGGCTTCGATCTCGCCTTCCAGCTTGTCCCAGAATTTACCAGCCTGCATCGCGAGCCGAACACGCTGGAGCATGAACCATCCGGTCTTTTGCGTGACGCCAAGATCGCGCGCAACCTCGTAGCTCGAAATGCCGTTCTTGCAGTTAGTCAGCAACCAGACGACCGGAAGCCACTTATCGAGTCCGATGGGCGAATCCTCGAAGATGGTTCCTACCTTCGCGGAAAACTGCCGCTTAGGATGTTTGGTGCTGCACTGCCAGCGATACTGATTCGCGAGGAAAGAAACTTTCTCGCTTCCACAGGTCGGACACTTCACACCGTCAGGCCAGCGAACCTTGACCATCGTTTGCAGGCAGACATCGGGATCAGCGAAGTAGCGAACGGCATCAATCAGGGTCATTGGGGTTCTCGTTTCCATGCTCTGAATTATAACGCGAAAGCGAGGATTAGTCAAGTATATTATTGCCCTATTTTGACATCGCGTGCAAGACCGAGCTTTGTGTCTCCCGATTGCTACATTCTGCATCATTCATGCGACACATCGTTAGGTACGGGGTGCACCAGAATCTTATGACGCCTTTTCGAAGGTTACGCCGTGCTATTTGAATTTCGAGTGAAGGATTTCGGCGAGATCGGCCAGAATCCTACAGGATGGCATTGTTTCGGGAGCCGATGTCCAGGATCTTCGATTGGATTCGGGTTCTCAATCATGGGAATAGCCGGGCGGGCGGCGCATTCGCGCTTACCTTGAGTAGGCCGCCAGTTGCTCCTGCCATTTGCTTCCGAAGGCCATTATCAGCACCTGCCGATTGATTGCCTCATCACCCTCAAGGCTGCGCACCTCGCCGCCTCCGGTATGCGCGATCACGGTGAACGCGGAGCGCGCCTGCTGATAGAACGCCGGCATCGGCGCGGCAGCGATGTTCGGATCGCGATGCACGCGGATGTTCATTTCGCGTTCGAAACGCTGATGTTCCTGCGCGGTCGGATCGATGACGCTGACGCTGCCGTTTTCGGCGCGAAATTTCCGCTCGAGGCCGAGGATCGCCGCGAATTTATCCTGCTTTGGCGGCGCGTCGCCGGCGAGCACGATCACCTTGCGCGCGTATGGCTTCCAGTCCATCCGATTGACCGCCGCCTCCATCGCGCCGTAAGTATTTTCCTCCCACTCGCCGCCGCCCTTGGTTTGGATGGCGGATAAAAAGGCGTCCAGCTTCGCCGGCGATATCGTCAGCGGCTGCACGTCCAGCGGGTCGCCCTCGCCTCCATACACAACGATTCCGACCCGCGCTGTCGGGACGAGGCGATGAATCGCGCGCACGAGTAACTGCATTCGCGCCTTCACATCGGCCATCACCAGGCGCATCGAGTCCGTCCCGTCGATTACCAGCACGACATCCAGCCCCTTGCGGCGGAGGTTGCCGATAAAGCCGGGCCATCCGCCATCAAAGCCGGGGCCGTAACCGGCGCCAACTCCGCCGCCGCGATGAATCCCGATTCCGCCGCCGTTGGTTGAGCGAACATAACTATTCGCGAGCTCAACCGCCTGCGGCGTGTCGGCGGTTTGTGGCATGTCCATTTGCTGCGGCGCGACGTCGGGCATCGGCACTTCAGGCAGGTCGAGCTTCTGCATCTCGTCGCCGCCGCCTCCGCCGCCGCCAGCCTCGAGATTGACGAGGATTAGATCGCGGCCGCGGCTTTCATGCACCGTGATGATCAGAAACAGCAGCGCGCCCACATGAATCGCGACCGAAAGCGGAAATGGGCCGCCGACAAATCGCACCACGCGCGCGGCGATTCCCGCGCCACGATTCTCGTGGCGCCGGAGCCGCGGCATCGCCATAGCGACGACGACAATCGAGAGGCAAAGCCCTACGAGCACAAACAGGTACGGGTTCATCGCGACACCTCCTGATCAAGTCCGGGGCGCCTCAACGGAGGCTCCCTGATGATCAGATCGCGCGTGGACCGTTTCCTTGCAGTATTTCTTCGAGAGATCGGGGAAGGCCGGAGCAGATGAGTGCGCTAAGGACTGCTGCCTCCGGAACTTATGCCTCGGCCGAAAGCGGAGACCTGGTTCTGCCACTGTTCGCCGAAGGCGAGGATCAGCACCTGCTGGTTGATATGCGAGTCGTGGGTCAGCGAGCGCATCGC
>JBOHWH010000125.1:0-28159 GCA_050736695.1 Binataceae bacterium (SeqCode)
CGGCGGCGGCGGCGTGCGAATCGTGCTGCACGCCGACGGAAAGATCGACTACGCGATCGCGCGGCTGCGTCATCAGATCGTTTTGCGGGTTGCGGCTGCCGGCGCGGTGCCGAATCTCGCCGCCGCCTTGTTGACGCTTCATGAATCAAGTGCGCCGCGCCAGGCACCCTCGCCTGCCGAAAATCCGGCGCCGCCCGCCGCTCCGATCGTCGCGCCGCGCGCCAGCCCGCCTTCCGCGCGTTCCGAAAACGCCGCGGCCAACCCGCCGCACGCGCAGGGGCATCCGCTGGTGATGATCGATCCGGGCCATGGCGGCGACGATCCCGGCACCAGCTCCGCGGGCGGCATTCAGGAAAAGACACTTGCGTTGGAAATCGCGACTCGCGTGCGCATCGCGCTCGAGGCGCGCGGGATCAACGCCGCGATGACGCGCACCAGCGACGTGTTCGTGCCGCTTCGCGGACGCACCCGAATCGCCAACGATGCGGACGCCGATCTGTTCGTATCAATCCATCTGAATTCGAGCCCCAATTCCGAGACTACCGGAATCGAGGTTTACTACCTGAACAACACCACCGACCGCGCGACGATCCGGCTGGCGCGAATGGAGAATTCGCAATCGGCGGGCGGCTATGGCGCGCCCGGCGGGCCCAACTTACACTACATCCTGACCGACCTCAGGCAGCAGTATAAGGCTACGGAGGCGGCGTCGCTCGCGCGGATGATCGAAGCGCAGGCGGCGGCGGATTTGGACGCGAAATTTGGCATGAATGTGAACGCACTCGGAGCGATGATGGGGCCGTTCTATGTGTTGGTCGGCGCGCAGATGCCGGCGGTGCTGGTCGAGTGCGGATTTCTGTCCAATGAGATCGAGGCGCGGCGCCTTGCGTCGGCGCAGTACCAGCAGACCCTCGCCGACGGTATCGCCGGCGCGATCGTGCATTATCTGAAAGCGGACGCCGCCGTGGGCAACCTGTGAGCGTGATCGTGCGAACTTCGGCTGAGGAATCCGCCAAGCGGCCGGTGCCACGTGGCGAAGATTTCCTGCTGCGCGAATTCGAGGCGTCGCGCACGCCGGGACAGACCGCGCGCGCGTATATCGCGGCGGTGCGCGAGGATCTGGCCGAGGTTCATTTCAAAGGCGCCAGCGGCAGCGAGATCGTGCGGCTGTGCACGGTCGCGATGGACGATCTTTTGCGCGCGCTTTTCCGCTACGCCGACGCCGAGCATTGCCGCCGCTTTCCGAAGCTCAATCAAAGACTCTCGATCGTCGCGCGCGGCGGTTACGGACGCAGCGAGCTGAACCCGCAATCCGACGTCGATCTGCTGTTCCTGCATGATTACAAACGCGGCCCGTATGCCGAGATCGTGACCGAGATCATCCTGCACGCGATGTGGGATGCGGGCCTGACCGTCGGCCAGGGCGTGCGCACCGCGCGCGAATGCGTGCGGCTTGCCAACGACGATCTGAAAGAGAAAACCGCGCTGCTCGACGCGCGCTACCTGTGCGGCGACGAAAAACTCTACGCCGAGCTGGACAAGTTGCTGGTCGCCGAGGTGCTGAACCGCAATCAGCAGAAATTTTTCAAGGCCAAGCTCGAAGAGAGCCGCGAGCGCCACGCGAAATACGGCGACTCGATCTATCTGCTCGAGCCGCAGATCAAGGAAGGCGAAGGCGGCCTGCGCGATCTGCATACGGCGATGTGGCTGGCGAAGGTCAAGTACAAAGTTCATTCGCTCGAAGAGCTGGTGCAGAGAGCCGTCATTACCGACGAGGAGCGCGACGGCGTTATCGAGGCGCGCGATTTTTTGTGGCGTGTGCGCAACTCGCTCCACTTCATAAATAATCGCCACTTCGATCAGCTAACGTTCGAGATGCAGGAGCGGATCGAGCCGATCCTGGGTCTGGTCCCACTCGACGGACAACCCGCGGGTTCGGCGCTGATGCGCGCGTACTATCAGCACGCGAGCACGATCTACCAATTCGCCGAGGGGCTGATTGCGCGCGTGGTCGAGGGTGCCGCGGCGCGCGGATTCCTGCGCCGCACACCAGTCAGGCAAATCCGCCCGGGAGTGCTGGTGCAGCAGAAGCTGCTGGCAATCGGCGATCCGGATCTGTTCAAAGAAAATCCGCTCAACCTGATCGCGATCTACGCCGATTGCCAGGCGCAGGATGTCGAGCTGTCCGGCAGCTCGTATCAGCTCGTGCGCGACAACCTGGGGTTGATCGACGACGCGATCCGCAACGATCCGGCAACGGGCAAGGCGCTGATGCAGATCCTGGCGCATCGCGGCCGCGTCGCCGAAACGCTGGAGGCGATGCATCGCGCGGGAGTGCTGGGCGCGATTATCCCGGAATTCGGAAATCTTTATGCGCGCGTGCTGCACGACCTTTACCACATCTATACCGTCGATCGTCATTCGCTGGCCGCGGTGCGCGAGCTCGAGCGCCTGCGCACGGGCGAGTTCAAGGACGCGACTCCCCTGTTGACCGAAGTCGCGCGTGAGCTGGATTGCCTGCCGCTGGTGTTCCTTGCGCTGCTCCTGCACGACATCGGCAAGGGCCACGGCCATGATCATCATGAACTCGGCGCAACGCTGGCCGCCGACGTATCGAACCGGCTCGGACTCGATCCGGAGGAAGTCGATCTGGTCGTGTTCCTGGTGCGAAACCATCTGATGATGTCGCAGGTCGCGCAGAAGGGAGATCTCGACGACCAGCGCACTGTGGATGAATTCGCGCGGCTGGCGGGTTCGATCGATCGGCTGAAGGCGCTGTACCTGCTGACCTACGCCGACATGCGCGCGGTCGCGCCCAAGGTTTACAACAACTGGCGCGACATGCTGCTCTCCGATCTCTATCTGCGCGCGCTCAAGCTGATGGAGCAGCGCGATCGCGAGGCGGTCGATCCGGCGCGGCGCCTTGCGACGGTGAAGAACGCGGTGCGCGAGCAGCTTACGCCGTCGGGAGCGCCGGCCGCGGAGATCGAGGCGTTTCTGGCCGAAATGCCGGACCGTTATTTCTTCACGGTGCCGGAAACCGACATCGCGCTGCATTTCGATCTGATGCGCGCGCTCGGCGACCGCCCCGCGGTGACGCGGCATCGCCATTTCCCCGACCTCGAATTCAGCGAGTTTATCGCGGTGACGCGCGATCGGCCGGGCCTGTTCTCCATGATCGCCGGCGTGCTCACCGCGAACAATCTCAACATCCTGTCCGCCCGAATCACGACCCGCGCGAGCGGAATTGCGCTCGACGTGTTCCGCGTGTCGCATCTGATGGGCGCGGGCGCGATGGCGATGGAGGAAGACCGCTGGCAACGCGTGCGGCAGGACCTCGAACGAGTGATCACGGGCGAACAGGATATCGCGCAACTGGTCGCGTCGGCGCATCATGTGAAAAACGCCGGACGCCGCTTCACCCGCCGCGTCGCGACCGAGGTCACGCTCGATAACCGCACCTCGGAGCAGTTCACGGTGCTCGACGTGTTCACCCAGGACCGGGTCGGGCTTTTGTTCACGATCACGCATACGCTGTTCGAGCTCGGGATGCGGATTCATCTGGCGCGTATCTCGACCAACGCCGATCAGGCGCTCGACGTTTTCTACGTGAGCGATCGCGACGGCGAAAAAATCACCGACCTCGCGCAGATGCGCCAGCTCAAGGAAACTCTCGAGGCGCGGGTCGCCGAAAATCCGATCCAAGGGAGCGCGGTTTGAGCGGCGACGGCTGGGACGAATTGATCGACGCGCATCTGAACCGCCAGGCGGCGGAGCGCGGGCTCGCGCAACATTCGCTCGAGGCCTACTCACGCGATTTGCGCGACTTTCACGATTTCTGCGAGCGGCGCGAAGCCCTTCCGAAGCAACTGGATGCAGCGCTCGTCACGGCGTATCTCGAAGACTTGGGCGCGCGCTATACGGTCGCGACGCAGCGCCGTCATCTGGCCAGTATCCGCGGCCTCGCGCGCGAACTGGTCGATCGCAAGATCATCGAACGCGACCCGGCGCCGTCGGTGAAGCTGCGGCCGCATCCGCGCAAGCTCCCGCGCACCCTTACGCGGCGCGACGTGGCGATGCTGATCGAAACGATCGATACCTCGACGACGCGCGGGCTTCGCGATCGCGCGATGCTGGAGCTCGCGTACGGATGCGGTTTGCGCGTCTCGGAGCTGGTGAATCTGCAGACGGCGCAGGTGAATCTGCGCGAGGGCGTGATCGCCGCGTTCGGCAAGGGAGCGAAAGAGCGGCTGATTCCGATAGGCGGCGCGGCGGTCCGCGCTCTCGTTGCCTACCTCATGCGGCGCGATTCGGAACTTCAGCAGGCGTCGGCCGGCAAGCGCGCACGCACCGCGTCGATGCGCCGGACCAGCGCGGTGTTCGTCACGCGGCTCGGGCGCGCGATGACCCGGCAGGGTTTTTTCAAGGCGCTCAAGCAGTGGGCCGCAGGTGACGCGCGCACCGCGTGGATCAGTCCGCACACGCTGCGCCATTCGTTCGCAACTCATCTGCTGGAAGGCGGCGCCGACTTGCGCGCGGTGCAGGAGATGCTGGGGCATAGCGACATTTCGACCACCCAGATTTATACGCATCTGACGCGCTCGCATCTGCGCAAGGTGCATCGCACTTTTCATCCACGCGCCACTCGCGAGCAGCCCGCAAAAGGTAACGACTGATTTGGGCGGCCTGAATGGAACCATCGCGACCATCTGCATCGTCGCGCTCCCGATAATTTTTGCGATCATCGCGCACGAGGTGATGCACGGCGTGGTCGCGCTGTATCTTGGCGACGACACGGCCAAACGCGCGGGGCGGCTCACGCTGAACCCGATCTCGCACGTGGACTTGTTCGGCACGCTCATTTTGCCATTTGCGTTATTCCTGGTCGGATTGCCGGTGCTCGGCTATGCGAAGCCGGTGCCGGTGGATTTCCGGGTGCTACGCGGCGGGCGGAGCGGGATGCTGAAAGTCGCGGCGGCGGGACCGCTTACCAACTTCGGACTTGCGATCATAAGCGGCCTGATTCTGCGTGCGCTCGCCCATCGCATTTACGGACCAGGCGGAGCGGAGATCGTGCGCCCGATTGCGATGATGCTTCAATACTCGGTCATCGTGAATGTCGAGCTGGGAGTGTTCAATCTTTTCCCATTGTTGCCGCTCGACGGCGGGCGCGTGCTGTTCTCAGTCCTGCCGATCGGAGCGGCGCGCGCCTATGCAAAGACCGAGCGCTATGGCTTTCTGATTCTGCTGCTGCTTCTATACATGCATTGGCTCGATGCCGCGGTTGATCCAATCATGCGCGCCGCGATAAACGCGATCTCCTGGATGGTAAGGCTTTGAGCGACGATTCGACCACCACGCCCCGGCTCGAGGCCGACGGCTCGCCGCGCTTCAAGCTGCCGATCTATGAAGGGCCGCTCGACCTGCTGCTGCATCTGTTGAAACGCGCCGAGCTTGACGCGCACGACGTCACCGCGAGCCGCATCACCGAGCAGTACCTCGCCTACCTTGAGCTTCTGGATCAGCTCAATCTCGATGTGGCGGGCGAGTATCTGGTGATGGCGGCGACGCTGTTGCTCATCAAGTCGTTCTCGATGCTGCCGCATCCGGAACTTGCCGACGCCGAGGAAGCAGAGGATCTGAAGCGCGATTTGGTGGCGCGGCTGCTCGAGTACCAGCGCTATCGCGAGGCGGCGGAGAAGCTGGGCGAGCGGGCGATCCTCGGGCGCGACGTCTTCGCGGCTCGCGGCGAACCCGCACCCGGCGCCGAGAGTGACGCACCGCGCTTCACCGTGTCGATTTTTGATTTGGTCGAGGCGATGGGCGCGGTGCTCAAGCGAATCGCCGACGCGACGCCGCGTGGAATCGTGCTGCGCGATATTCCGGTCGCGCAGTGTATCCCGGCAATTCTGGCCGCACTCGAGGGCGGACGGAGAATCGAGTTCACCGCGCTGTTCAGCGACCTGCGCGACCGGCCGATGGTGATCGCGACCTTCATGGCGCTGCTCGAACTAATTCGGCGCGGCGCGATCGCGGCGTGGCAGGACGAACGCTTCGGCCCGATCATGCTGGAGCATCGCGTTCCAGCCATGAGCGCACAACCCGCATAAGCATCTGGGAATGGTGGAATCTGGTGGACGAGGAACGTCTCAAATCAATTCTTGAGAGCCTGCTGCTCGCGGCCGGAGAACCGGTCTCGATTACACGTATCGCAGGCGTACTCGAAGGCGTGCCGAAGGCGGAGATCCAGAATGGGCTCGTGACGCTGGGGGCCCAGTATTCCGCGAACAATCGCGGACTCGCAATCGAAGAAGTCGCCGGCGGCTACCAGCTTCGCACGCCGAAAGAACATGCGCAGTATGTGCGCCGCCTGCTCGCGACGCGGCCGCCACGGCTGAGCCGCCCGCTGCTCGAGACGGTTGCGATCATCGCATATCGCCAGCCGATCACGCGCCCCGAGATCGAGCAGTTGCGGGGCGTCGATACCGGAGGCGTGCTCGAGACGCTGCTCGAGCGGCGGATCATCAAGATCGCGGGGCGCAAGGAAGGGCCGGGACGGCCGATGATGTACGCGACGACGCCTGAATTCCTCGAAGTGTTCGGCCTGAAGGATCTCGAGAGCCTGCCCGACCTGAAAGAATTTCAGGAAATCGAACGCGCGGTCGAGCAGACGACGACTGGTCCGATAGAAAGCGTCGAAACGCATCCGGAAGATGCACTGCCTGCTGAAGATGTCGCAACCGCGGCGGAGGAATCTGCGCTGGCCGGGGCGGAGAGCATCGCACCGAGCGAGCCTGCCGAGAGCGAAACTACATCCTCACCCGAAAAGCCTGACAGGACGAATTAGCTCGCCAGCGTTCCGCCGGACAGAGCAGCCCTCACCTGTGCGTCACGATGCTTGCGAAAAAGGCGCAAGCCTCTCACCACGCCTCGAAGGAATGCACTCGCGCGGGGAATGACCATTTCGCGTTGCTTTTTGTGTCATTCCGAGCGCGAGCTGGCGAGGGAGATAGCGTCGTGCATTTAACACCGCACTGAACCTGCCGCGAGAGCCTGTCCTGAGCGGAGCCGAAGGAAATCTCGTCCTCAGCATCAGCACACCTGACAATGGGTTACGCGGATCTCATCCGATACGTCACACGCGCGTGCGCGCGGCGTCCGTCGATGCGGAGCAGCCTCGGCTAACTTCCCGCGTCTTCGAAGGCGTCGGCTGTGGCTGCGCTGTAGTTTTCGAAGCGCGTGTACTGATTCAGATAGGTCAGCTTGACCGTGTCGGTTGGGCCATTGCGCTGCTTGGCGATGATGATCTCGGCGACGCCCGGCTCCTTGGTGTCGCGATGATAGACCTCGTCGCGGTAGATGAAGGCGATCACGTCGGCGTCCTGCTCGATCGCGCCTGACTCGCGCAAATCAGCGAGCAGCGGACGGCGATCGGGCCGCGTCTCGACCGCGCGGTTCAACTGCGAGAGCGCAATCACCGGCACTCTAAGTTCCTTGGCCAGCGCCTTGAGCGAGCGCGAGATTTCCGAAATTTCTTTTTCGCGGGATTCACCGGGCCGCGACGAACGCATCAGTTGCAGGTAATCGACGACGATCAATCCGAGGTTATTGCTTTTGTCGCGCATCAGGCGGCGGCACTTCGCCTTGAGCGCAATCGGCGAGATATCGGACGAATCGTCGATCAGGATGTTCGACGCGCTCAGCCGATCCGCGGCCTCGATCAGTTTCGGAAAATCACTCTTGCCGATGTAGCCGGTGCGGACCCTTGAACTATCCACCCGCGCCTCCGAGCAAAGCATCCGGAGTACGAGCTGTTCCTTGGACATTTCGAGCGAAAAAAACGCCACTCCCATCGGCGGCTCGGCGTTCATCGCCGCGTTAGCCGCGATGTTCAGCGCAAGCGCACTCTTACCGACTGAGGGGCGGGCGGCGATGATGATCAAGTCCGACGGCTGAAACCCCGCGGTGATTCGATCGAGGTCGGCGAAGCCCGTCGGCACGCCGGTGACCATTTCTTTGCGCTCGTAGAGCCGCTCGACCATTTTGATCGCATCGACGGTCAGCTCCTTCATCCCAAAGAACGCGGGCTTGATGCGGCGCTCGGAAATCTCGAAAACGCGATGCTCGGCGGCGTCGAGGAACTCCTCAACATTCGGCGGCGCGTCGTAAGCGCCCGAGGCGATCTCGGTCGCGATCGAGGCGAGGCTGCGCAAAACCGCTTTCTCGCGCACGATTCGCGCATAGTGCGCGACGTTCGCCGCGGTCGGCACGATCGACGCAAGCTCCGCGATATACGCGGCGCCGCCGATCATCTCGAGCTTTCCGCGGGTACGCAGCGCGTCGGTTAGCGTGATCGCATCGACCGGCTGGCTGTGATCCGACAGCTCCACCATCGCGCGGAAGATTTCGCGATGCGATTCGCGGTAGAAATCTTCCGCGGTGATGGTTTCGAGCGCGAAATTGATCGCGTCGTTATCGAGCAGGATCGCGCCGAGCACAGATTGTTCGGCTTCAAGATTTTGCGGCGGAACGCGCCGTAGAATGTCATCCGCACCGTCTGCCACACCACCACCTCCGACGCGCGCGCAAGCTATTGTAAGGGGCGGAATTATCCGCGAAGCGGTGCGCGCCATCAAGCGCTTTTTCCAGATCAACATGATGTCCCGAGCTTGTGAAGAGGTTATCAACCGCGCATCCACAAGCCTCGGCGGACGCAGCGGCGCTTTTCCTTGCGCGCCAGCATGGGGCCCGCGAGCATCCCGAACAGAAATCCACCGATATGCGCCCACCACGCCACGCCGCCCACGATCGCGCCCTGCGAACCTGCGGCGATTCCGGCGTAGAGCTGCACGCCGAACCATATGAGCAGATAAATCACCGCCGGAATATCGAACATCGGGAGGTACACGAAAATCGGCAGCGCGGTCAGGATGCGTCCACGCGGGTAGAGAATAAAATACGCGCCGAGCACTCCCGCGATCGCGCCCGAGGCACCGATCACCGGGACCGGCGAGGCCGGCGCGATCGCGACCGTCGCGATCGCGGCGGCGATTCCCGACGCAAAATAGAAAGCGAGGAAACGCCGCGATCCCATCCGGCATTCCACTGCCGCGCCGAAGATGAACAGGTAGAGCATGTTGCCGGCGATATGCCAGATGCCGCCGTGCAGAAACATCGAAGAGAGGATCGTTGCCAGCGGCGCCACGATTGCCACAGGCGCAGGGCTCGCGGCCGCCTGCGCCAGCATCGCGCCCAGAGCGCCAGTCGCCGCCGACAGCCGCGCGGGAACCATCGCAAAACGTGCGATGAACCCGATCGCATCGGGGCCGAGCATGAGTTCGTAGATAAAAATCGCCAGGTTAACCGCGATCAGCACCGAGTTCACCGGAGTCAGTCGGCGCGGCGCGGCGCTATCGCGAAGCGGGATCATCGGGACGAGACGGGCTCCTCCAACGGAGCCTGAGTTCGACGGTATCGTACAGGCTGCCGCTGGGCGGAAGCGAGACGTGGCGGCGCGTCACTTGAGGATCACGGCGATGTGTGCAAGAAATTTCGCGAGCCCTGTGTGCGCCGTTTCGAGCAAGCTTGCACGCGCGGTTTGATCTTCAGGAGGTTACGAACATGGAAGTTGTCTCGCAGGAAGTAATGGTGACGACTGGCGCCGAAAAGATGCCGGCGCATCTGGCGCGTCCCGCGGCGGGGGGCCCCTACCCCGCGCTGGTCGTGGTGATGGAAGCATTCGGCCTCAACGATCATATCAAGAACATCACGAACCGATTTGCTGCCGAGGGCTTCGTCGCGATTTCGCCGAATCTCTATTTTCGCCAGCCCAATAATGTCGTGGCATACAACGATCTGCCGGGCGCGTTCCGCCTGATGGGCTCGCTCACCGACGACCAGATCGTCGCTGACATGACCGCGTCGATAAATTTCCTCAAGACGCAGAAAGAAGTGAAGGCGGTGTTCGGGACGGTCGGCTTCTGCATGGGCGGGCGCGTAAGCTTTCTGGCGGCGTGCCGCAATCCAGAAGTCAAGGCGACCGCGCCGTACTATGGCGGCGGGATGGTGACCTCGCGCCAGGCGAACGTGAAGCCGCCGATCGCGTACGTCGAGGGGCTCAAGGCTCCGGTGCTGGCGTTCTTCGGCGGCAAGGACGCGTTCATCCCGATCGCGGAAGTTGACGCGTTTCGCGACGCACTGAAGAAGGCCGGCAAGCCGGCGGAAGTTGTGTTTTACCCCGACGCCGATCACGGCTTCATGTGCGACGATCGTCCGTCGCATCATGCGCAGCACGCCAAGGAAGCGTTTGCCAAAACGATCGCGTTCTTCAAACAGAACCTTTCTTGATGATTCGATTTATCGGGCGCGACTCGTGCCAGGCGCGAGCAAATGAATGACGCAAAGCGGGCCGGACTTTTCCGGCCCGCGCTCTTTTTTCTCGCCGCCGCTGCGACTCTGTGCGCGGCCGCCTGCTATTCCTCGAACTATCGAAAGGAACTCGGAGCGAGTACGGATCTGATTTCCGAGCTTTCGGACAAGCTCGCGGATTACTGCCACGCGGATTTTTTAATCGATAACCGGCCGGTCTCGTCGGAGGAGATGGGCGAATTTTATTACGCGCTCAAGAAGGCGCGCGGCCTGGCCGCGATGACGCACGGTTCCGCGCGCGTGTCGCATCGCGATTTCGATGCGATGCTCGACGCCTACCACATCTTCCTGCGCAACGCGGATGAGTACCGCCTGGTAGGCGCTCGCGATCCGGCGCGGCTGGCAGCGCTGATGATGCAGCATCAAGCGGTTGAGGCCGCCGCCGCAAAAGTCCGCGCGGATTTAGCGAACGAGCGCAATAGGTGATGCGTGGATCATATATTCGCGCAAGGACCGGCGAGATGCCGGTCCTTTTGTTGCTCTTACAGTAGGCCCCGCCGTCCCGGCGGACTCTTCATTGCAATCGCCGTGACGCGCGGGTCGGGGGATGCTGCTTTGCTCGCGTGCTATTCGCGCAACAAGAAGCGGGCGGCCGCATGGGCCGCCGCCCCTGCATATCCCGCTTGTCACTTCCAGGCGTTGCCGTAGCGATCGAGGCATACGACCTCGCTTACGGGGCGGCGCTTGATTGGACCGAACTTGTCGCTGGGATAGCCGATCGGCATTAGCGCGTAGGTCTGCACTTCGGGCGGCAGGCCGAGTACCGCGCGGACCTCGTCTTCATAGAACATGTGAATCGTGGTCAGGCAGGTGCCGAGGCCCTGCGCGCGGCAGGCGAGGATGATGTTCTGCACGGCAGGATAGATGCTCGAGCCGCTGGACCGCGCCATCCCGCGCATCTTGTCGAGGATCTCGGGCGCCAGCTTGGGCGGAGGGCCGGACGGCGCATTCTGCTTCAGGCAAGCGAGCAGCAGCACGGGAGCGTCGGCCATGTGCCCGACCAAATAAGTGGCGGCAGCCATCAGCTTGTCGAAAGTGGATTGCGCCATATGCTCGGGCTTGGTGCGATTCTGGTAAAGCGCGAACAGAATATCGCCGGCCTTGCGATAAATGTCGCCGAGCTTTTTACGCTGGCCGGCGTCCTTGACCACGACGAACAGCCACGACTGCTCATTGCTGCCTGAGGGTGCGCGAATCGCGGCGTCGAGCACCTTGGTCAACACTTCGTCAGGCACCGGATCGGGTTTGAACCGGCGCAGTGCGCGCGCGGAATACATCGCTTCGAAAATTCCCATTTCAGCCATGAAATTTCTCCCAAAATTGAATTGCGGCCCGACGAGTATCGGACATCCTTGTGCGGAAAAAAAGAGCGGCCCTGGTAAGGCCGCCCTTCCGATTCTCTAATAATCTTTGAGCGATCAGACGGGAGTGTGCGTGCCCGCGGGCCGCTCCGTGCCCATCAGGAACTTCATGACCTTTTTCGCCTCGGCGGGATCTTTGACCATCGCGCCCGGCTGATCATGATGCCGCATGATCTTGTCGTCGGCGGTGAACTCGCGCACGGTCACGCAATACTCCAGCAGCAATCCGTTGGGATCGCGGAAGTAGATCGAACGGCACCATTCGTGGTCAACCACCGCGGTCACATCGACGCCGCGCCCGATCAGCGTCGCGCGCTTGGCTTCGAGTTCCTCGATCGAGTCGCAGTTAAATGCAAAGTGATAGAAGCCGCTCGGCAATCCCTGCGCGCTGTTGATGTCGGTCGCCCACTCGGCCGGAATGCCTTGAACTCTTTCCGGGCACATGAACGCGACCAGCGAGCCATCGCCGGTATTCATGAAGACGTGTTTGATTTTGCCGTCCCCCGGTGTCTCGATCACGTCGGCCCACGCAACTTCCCATCCGAGCTTCTGCGTATAAAACTCGATCGTGCGCTCGATATCGAGTGTAGCCAGACCAAGATGATGAACTCCCGTACGTTTCATCGCGAAGTCCTCCTCTGAACGTTCTCTCGACGATATCTGAACGATGGTTCAGACCACCTGACAGCAGTCTAGCACCCCGGCACGGGGGTTAGTCAAAACCTGCCAAAACAATCGTTCAGGAGATCAATCGATTCGGATCAGCTTGTGCTTGATCGCGTAGCGCACGATCGCGGCGGTCGAGCGGAGATCGAGTTTCTGCTTCAGATTCTCGCGATGCACCTGCGCGGTCTTGGGGCTGATGCCCAGGCGCTGGGCGATCTCTTTGGTGGTCGCGCCGTCGCCGATAAGCCGCAAAACCTCGCGCTCGCGCCGGGTCAGTGTGGGCCCGCTTTTTTCGCCGGCCGCAAGCGGATGCCGCAAACGCCCGAGGACGATCGGCGCAATCGAGGGACTTAAATAACGCCGCCCTGAGTGCACCGCGTGCACCGCTGTCACCAGCTCGCTTGCGGCGTCGGTCTTCATCATGTAGCCGGCGGCGCCGGCCTCGTTGAGCGCTTCGATCACGTACTCCTCGTCGTCGTACTGGCTTAGGACCAGCACCTTCGACGCGGGAGAGTCGCGCGCGATTCGGTGCGCAGCCGCAAGCCCGCCCAGTCCGGGCATCCCGAGATCCAGGATCACGACGTGTGGATGCAGTTGCGCGGCCAAGTGAATCGCAGCCTCGCCGCTGCTCGCCTCGCCGACGATCTCGCAATCGGGCTGGAGCACGAGGCGCAACGCTTCGCGGAATATGCGATGGTCATCGGCCAGCAGCACGCGAATCCG
Source organism: Binataceae bacterium (SeqCode) (assembly GCA_050736695.1). Lineage (GTDB taxonomy): Bacteria > Desulfobacterota > Binatia > Binatales > Binataceae > JBARDN01. The sequence continues at coordinate 13,179 of JBOHWH010000125.1, forward strand.
TTCTTGATTGTCGCTCATGCCGGCTCCGGAATTTCCGCGCGCAAGATGGTGCCGGAAGCGCTCGACTCAATTGCGAGCGTTCCGCCCATCAGTTCGAGCCGTTCGCGGATGCCGCCGATGCCGAGCGTCGCCCGTGCCGCGTGATCGGTTGCCATACCGTGGCCGTTGTCCCGCACGATCACGCGCGAGCAGCGATCGTCGCGCTCGATCGCAACTTCGACCGCGCTCGCGCCGGAGTGCCGCGCGACGTTGGCCAGCGCCTCGCGCGCGATCTGCCAGCATAGCCTCTGAACCGGGGCCGAGATGCGCGCGGCGCCCTTTCCGCGCAGCAGATGAACCGTCATCCCCTGCCGGCGCATGCCGCCGAGTTCCGCCTCGAGCGCTTGCGCCAGTGTAGTGTGCTTGAGCGACGGCGGCTTGAGCTCGCGGATGCGCGCGCGCAGCTCTTGCGAGATCTGGCGAAAGAGGTTGCGCGCTTCCTGGCCGCCGCCTTCGAGTGCGATCTGCGCCGCGGCGAGCAACTGCGCCTGGTCGTCGTGCAGATCGCGGGCGATTCGCGCGCGCTCCTCGTCAATCGCGGCGTACATCCTGAGCGCAAGCTGGGTGACCAGGGCGCGATGCTCTCCGAGCGCGTCTTCGGCAATCCATGCTCGCAGGATCGGAGCGAGTCGCGTGCCGAGAGTTTTGGCGCGCTCGCCAAATCCAGCGGCCGATACATCGCCTTCGCCAAGTCCAATCACCGCGGGACCCGAGGCAAACACGATCCACGCGTCGCCGAGCAGCTTGTCCTCCGGCAGCTCGCGTCGCGGGGCAAAATCGGCGCGATGCGTAGCCGGGCGGCCGCTCCGAGAGCATTCGGAAATCGCCGACGCTTCTTCAAGCTCGCGCGGACGTGGGACTCCGCGTGCGGCGGCAACGATTCGCAGCGCGCCGTCGCGCGGCGCCGCGACAATCCACTTCCCGCAATCAAGCGCGCGCGCGACGGCCGCACCCATCGTGGCGAAGCGCTCCGCTCCCTCGAGCGCCGCGATTTGCGCCGCGATCCGTTCGAGCGCGTCGCGGCCGGCGTCCCGCACAACGCCGGCCTCGGCAACTGCGGCGCGCTCGGCCAGCGCAGCGGAGCCCGCGCCGCGCCAGAAGTCGAGCGAACGCGCGCTTTCGGCGGCGGATATGCCGGCAATCGCGGCGCGTCCGACAAGTTCAAGTATCGCTTCAGCTTTTGGCGCGCCGCGTGCGCAAGCGTCCGCGACTGCGATTCGCACGGCGATAGATCCGCCGCAATACACCGCGCCGGTTACGTTGCGTGCAATTTTGGTTGGACGAATTTCCTGCGTGCGTGCGCCGGGACGCTCGCCCAAGGCGGCCAGGGCAATTTTCGCGCCGCTCAACTCCTCATCGGCGCCAGATGCCGCGGACGACACGCCGAGCGCAATGCTCGGAGCATCCCACGCGATCACACATGCGCGAGCGCCAAGCGCGGTTCGGCCAAGCTCGGCCAACGTGGTTATCGCGGCGCATAGCTCCGCGTCTGGATTTGCACTTTCCGGTTCGCCGGCCGAAGCGCTATGAGATTCGAATTGTTTCGCTTCGCGCACGCCATCCCCTTTTTCTGGCGGAGCGAGTGGTCTGCTTCGCAATACGCGCTAGTGATTCGCTCCCGCGGGCTGTTGTCCAAGTTCCCGGCCGAGCCGGTTCATCTCATCGCCAAACGTAGTCCAATCGCCAGACTTGAGCGCGTCGAGCGCACGCGAATAATGCGATGCCGCGGCCTTCAGTTCGGCAGGCGTTGGCGGCTGCGCGGACGCGGCAGACACGACGGCTTGCGGTTTGGACGGCTGCTCGGCAGGCGGTGCGACCTTCGATATGACTGGAGCGGCAGGGGCGACTTGAGCGGCGAACAGCGCCTGCATTGCCGAGTCGAGCGTATCGCCCATCACGACGCGGTCGCTGTACGACGCGATCACGCGTTGCAACTCAGGTAGCTGTCCATTCTCGGCGCGGAGATACAATGGCTCTACATACAGCAGCGAATCCTGAATTGGGATTACGAGCAGGTTCCCGAGCACGACCTTCGAGCCCATCTGATTCCACAGAGCCAGTTGGCGCGAGATGTCCGGGTTCTGATTAATGCGCGCCTGGATCTGGTACGGTCCATAGAACAATTTGTCCTTCGAGAACGAATACTCGAACAGATGTCCGTAGTCGGCGCCATCGCATCGCGCGGCCAGCCAGGAAATCATGTTGTCGCGCCCCTGCGGCACCATCGGGAGCATCAGGATGTACTCCTCATGCGCCTCGCCCGGCAGCCGCATGACGACGTAGTAGGGCTGCATGGGCACGGTCTGTCCGCCGAAGTTTTCGCGCGGGAAGCCCCACAGATCTTCGCGATTATAGAACACTTGCGGATCAGTCATATGGTAGGTGCTGTAGATGTCGGCCTGGATGAGAAACAAATCCTCCGGGTAACGGATATGCGCGTGCAGATCCGCGGGCATCGCTCCCAGAGGCTTGAACAGGTCGGGGAAAATTTTCTCCCAAGTCTTGATCACCGGGTCGTCCGGATCGGCGACATAAAAATCGGTGCGTCCGGAATACGCGTCAACCACGACCTTGACGGAATTGCGGATATAGTTAATCCCGTCGCCGTTGCGCTGCGAGTAGGGAAAATGATCGCTGGTGGTGTAGCCGTCAACGATCCAGACGACATGCCCGTCGTGCAGAACCGGATACGGGTCCCGATCCAGATGCAGAAACGGCGCGATATATGAAATCCGTTCGGTGATATTACGCCGCAGCATGATCTTGCTCTTGTCGACGATATTCTCGGTCACCAGCAGGTTGATGTCGCGATAGAAGAAACTGAACAGCAACCGGCGCCAGAACCCGGCAATCGGCACACCGCCCGAGCCCTTGTAGAACGAGAACACATTGTCGGTACCGCTGGGATAGTCAAACTCGGGGGTGGCCGAATTTACGATACAGTAGTTGTCCGGCTCTTCCCCAAAATATATTCCCGGCTGATCGATTTTGAGCCCGACGTCCGATTTCGCCGGTATATCCTTGATATAGAAAACCGGCAGGCCCTCGGCATCTTTCGCGTTCACCGGGCTCATCGCCACGCCCGCGCCATGGGTGAACTTGAGATGCCGATTCACCCAGGTCTGAGCGTTGTCGGGAAGCTGCGCGACATTCAGTTCGCGCGCCGAAAGCATTACTTCGGTGTAATCCTTCGCGATATTGTAGCGATCGATATCGACGTCTTTGAAATCGTAGTAAAGCCGAATTTCCTGGAGCTGGCGGTAGGTCGCCAGGAGCGGGCGCGGATCCCACAATCGGATATTCTTGATCGTCGGCGCGTCCTGGTCGATCGAGGCCATCGTAAGGAGTCCCTTTCCGCCAAACGGTTTGACGTCCACGCTGTCAAGCTTGTAAGCGCTCCGGGTCATCGCGATGTTTCGTTCAAGGTACGGGCGCTCGATGCGCAATTCGTCGGGCTTGACGATCAGACGCTCAAGCACCGGCTGGATAAAATTCAAAATCAGCGCCGGAGCAAAGACAATGACCGCGGCGATCACGGGGCGCCGAAGCCCCTTCGCCATGGCATTGGAAAAGCAGATCAGCGCGGCGACGATCGAGAGCAGGACCAGTAGCCACAGGCCCGGACGCCACAGAAGCGAGTCCACATAGCGCAGGCCAAAGACCACGCCGTTAGTGTGAAACAAAAGTCCGAAGCGCGCGAGCCAGTAGCTCATCGCACGCTGGATGAAAAAGAAGCCGAGCAGTACCGACAGGTGAGCGGCGGCGCCGGGCGTAACCCGCGGCGGCGATTCGCGGAAATCCAGTCCGCCCCGCACCCAGTAGACACCGACGGCGGCCGCCGCGGCCAGAAAAATGATCAGCAGGAAAAGATCGCGAAGATCTTCGAGCAGCGGCAGCGTGAAGACGTAGAACCCGACGTCGTTGCCGAAGGCTTTTTCGGTGATGCCGAACGGCACGCCGTAGAACGATTTGAGATAGATGTCCCAGCTCGAGGCCTCACCCTGCGCCGCCAGAATCGCCAGCACCCCGGCTCCGATCAGGACGATCGTCTTCCACGGAACCCGCTCGCCGAGTGCGCGAATCAGCTCCGGAAGATTGACTTCGGTCATCTGATCGGGGCGGCGCACGACGTGCAGGCGTTCGCGGTCGCGGCTCAGCCCAACGGCGGCAAGGCCGCTTGCGGCGATTGCGGCGAACGCAATCAGCCATGCGATCACGAAGATCAGGACCTCGGCGGTTATTTCGGTTGCGAAAATCTGCTCGAAACCGAGCGAGCGGAACCACAGCAGATCGACAAAAAATTGATCGGCGAGTGACAGCGCTATAAGCGCGGCGATCACTATCGCCGCTATGCCAAAGAGAATTGTTCTCGGGCGCATCAGGATTTCTTGGCTACTCGAAGTGCGGTTACTCGCCCCGTGCGATCCGGCTTACGTGCTCACGAACCAGGTCGGGCGGGCACAGCCAGACGAACAGCTTGAGGGCGGCAACAGCCACCAGGATCCAGTCAAGCTCTCCCACCAGCGGAATGAAATCAAGCTCGAGCGCGGGCGGAGAGAACATCAGAAGGAAGGCAAGCACCGGCACCATCTTGGGCAGGATCGGCACGCGCGAGTCGGCCATCAGGCGCCAGAAAACACGTACGAACTGGGGCAGGTACGCAACAAATCTGCCGACCGTCATCGGCGAGAGAAATTGCATACGCAGGAATTGCCGGAACATCTACAAGATCCCCTTCAACCAATACATTAGCACACGCGCGCCCCGAAAATGCCATCGGTTCAGGGCCGGGGCCGATGCGGATATATCTGGTACAATCCTGGACGGGGGCAGCTTCAGGAAAGGAGACCGGTGGGATTGAAACGGCATATGGCGCTCGGCGACTTTCTGGTCGCGTACTTGCGCAAAATCGGCGTCGATACGATTTTCGGGATTCCCGGCGATCTTGCGCTCAAGCTGTTCTTCGCGCTGGGCAAGCGCCACGGCATCAGGATCCTCACCCTTTCGCACGAGCCCGGCATCGGCTTCGCCGCCGACGGCTACGCGCGCGCGACTGGCAAGATTGGAGTCTGCTGCGTCACCTACGGTGCCGGCGGCCACAACATGATCAATCCGGTCGCCGGATCGTTTTCCGAGCGCGTGCCGATCCTGATTTTCTCGGGCGGCCCGGGCGAAGAAGAGCGCAAGCTCGGCACCCTGATTCATCATCAAGCCCGCGAGATCGAATCGCAGCATCGCATCTATGAAGAGGTCACCTGCGCCTCACGCGTGCTAACCGATCCACGCACCGCGGCGCAGGAGCTGCACGCGGTGGTCCGCGCCATCTGGGCCGAGCAGCGCCCCGGCTACGTCGAGATTCATCGCGACATGGTCGATCGCGTGATCGAGGTGCCCGATGAGTTGATCGAGTGGGACGGGCATCTGCACTTCAACGAATCCGACTCGCGAAAGGTCGAGGAAGCCGCGCGCGAGACCGCCAAAATGTTCGACGCGAGTAAGCATCCGGTGCTGATCGCCGGGATCGAGATTCATCGCTACAAGGCCGCGCACGACCTGGTCGAGCTAGCCGAAAAGATGGGCACGCCGGTCTGCACGACAGTGCTCGGCAAGGGCGCGTTCCCCATGGACCATCCGCAGTACATGGGCGTGCACGTGGGGCCGATAAGTCCGCCGCCGATCGTCGCGCGGATGGACGAGGCGGATTTTGTGCTCAACCTCGGATGCCTAAAGACCGACATGAATTTCGGCAACCGGCCGCCGCAGGTCATCCAAAGCCGCACGGTATGGGCCGTCGATCGCAAAGTGGACGTGAAGTATCACACGTATAATGACGTGGCCGTGCGCGATTTCGTGCGCGCGCTTCTGCGCCAGAAACTGCGCCATCACGAGGAGAAGGTCGAATACGCCAACAATCTGGCCGACACGCCGGCGGCGGAGAACAAGCAGATTCGCGTCGCCCAGATTCTGGTTGCGGTCAACGAATTCCTGGCCGCGCACAAGAACTACATGGTCGTTACCGAATCGGGCGATATGCTGTTCGGCGGACTCGACGTGCGCGTGCCGCATCACAGCACCTATCTGGCGCAAGGGTTCTACGCCTCGATGGGATTTGCGGTGCCGGCCGCGATGGGCGCGCAGGCGGGCTCCGGGATGCGGCCGATCGTGCTGTGCGGCGACGGCGGTTTTCAGATGACAGGCCCGGAAATCTCGCACGCGCCGACGTGGGGTATCAACCCGATTGTGCTGATCATCAACAACGGCGGATGGGGCATCTTCCGGCCGATCGTCCAGCGCCGCGAACTGCTCGACATCCCGCCGTGGCCGTACGCGAAGCTCGCGCGCGATTTCGGCGGCGCCGGGTTTGAGGCGCGCACGCTGGCGCAACTCCGCCGAGCGCTCGGATCGGCGCATCGCTCGCGCTCGTTTGCGATTATCGACGTGCGCATCGGACGCGACGACCTCTCGCCGGTTACCCTCAAGTACATCCGCGCCGCGGCCAAACGCTCGCAGACTCCGAATCAGCGCGTCAGGCGCGGGGATGGCGGACTCATATGACTGACGCAACCAATCGCCATCGCGCGAAGCATCGCGATTTCAAGTGGAGCGTGCCGGAGCTATTCAATTTCGGCGCGATCGTCGATCACTTCGCCGGCGATCCCAACCGCGTCGCGCTCTTGTGGGAAGACCAGGACGGCAGGCGTGCGCGTCTGACTTATGCGGACATGCGCGCGCAATCCAACCAGATCGCGGGCGTACTCGAGGCCTTGGGCGTGAGGCGCGGCGATCCGATCCTGCTGGTCCTGCCGCGCGTCACGATGTGGCATGCCGCGTACATCGGTGCGCTTAAGATGGGCGCGATTGTGATTCCGTGCGCCGCGATGCTGCGCGAGAAGGACCTGATCTTTCGCGCGAATCATTCGGGCGCGCGCGCGATTATCGCCTCCTCCGAGAGCGCCTCGATGGTGGCGGAGCTGCGAAACCAGTGCCCGGAGCTGCGCCACTTTCTGCTCGCCGGAAGCTCTCGCTCGGGATGGCACGGGTTGCCTGAGCTGATGCGGCAGGCGTCGGCGGAATATGCGCCAATAGCCACTCGCGCCGCCGATCCCGCAATTTGCTATTACACTTCGGGCACCACCCGCGAACCCAAAGCCGTGCTGCATAGCCACGCCTACACCTGGAGCCATCAGTACACCGGCAGGAACTGGCTCGACGTATCCGCCGACGGAGTCCACTGGACCACGTCCGACACCGGATGGGCCAAAGCGGCGTATGGAGTGCTCTTCGGGCCGTGGATGAATGGCGTCGCGACGTTCATGTACAATGGCCGCTTCGAACCCAAACGCGAGCTCGAATTACTCGCGCGCTATAACATCACGACTTTCTGCGCGCCGCCGACTGAGTATCGGATGCTGATCAAAGAGGATCTCTCCGCCTTTAAGTTCCCGAGACTCCGCCATTGCACGGGCGCAGGCGAGCCGCTCAATCCGGAAGTGATCGAGGTCTGGAAAGATAAACTCGGGCTTTCGATTCACGACGGCTACGGACAGACCGAAACGACCATCCTGGTGGCAAACACGCCCGGCATGGAAGTGAGGCCGGGCTCGATGGGCCTGCCGTTTCCGGGGCACGACGTGCATGTGATCGACGAAGACCTGCACGACGTGAAAGACGGCGAGGTCGGACAAATCGCGGTGCGGGTCGCACCCGAGCGGCCGCCCTCGGTGTTCTTGGAGTACTGGAAGAACCCGGACGAGACCGCGGCGGTCTTTCAGGGCGACTACTATTTGACCGGAGACCACGCGACTCGCGACGCCGACGGATACCTGTGGTTCGTCGGCCGCGCCGACGACGTGATCATCTCCGCGGGCTATCGCATCGGACCGTTCGAGGTCGAAAGCGCGCTGCTCGAGCATCCGGCGGTGATCGAATCGGCGGTGGTAGCGAGTCCTGACGCCGATCGCGGCTCGATAGTGAAGGCGTTTGTGCATCTCAAGCCTGGTGAAAGAAAATCCGACGCGCTCGTGCGCGAATTGCAAGAGCACGTCAAACGCATCACCGCGCCCTACAAGTACCCGCGCGAGATCGAGTTCGTGGACGAGCTGCCCAAGACGATCAGCGGAAAAATCCGCCGCGTCGAACTACGCAAACGCGAAGAAGACCGCAAGCGCAAATAGCACCCGCCCGCATCAGTTTTCTTTTCGGATCAGGCGGTGTCCAGATACTGCCGCAGCGACAGTATCGCGATGTGCCGGAAAGATTTGGGTGCGATCATTGCGCGGTCGCCCGTGACGATCGCCTCGGCATGTCCCGGCGCGGCACATTCGAGAATGCGATTGTCGGCGTCGTCCTTCAAGGCCCTGATTCTGCGCCTGGGTTGGACGGTCACGCCCAGATCGGCAAGAAAAACGGCGACTCGCGCCAATTCATTCAGATCGCGGCCAAACTTACGCGACATCACGACAAGGCATTCGTCGATGATGGCGTGCGACAAAATCAGTTGATCGCGGCCCTCGGTAATACGATTGATGGCTTCGTCGGCGCGACCGCCGGGAAAGACCAAGGCGGAGACGAAAATGTTGGTGTCAAAGACGACGTTCAATCGTTCAGATACCGCTCGAGATCGCGCTCGGTGAGAATCCCCTGGTCGCGAGCCTTTCGGCTCCAATAGCCCTGGATTCCCCGAAGTTCCCGCTTGAGCCTATCCGCACGCGCGATTCGGAGAGCTTCCTGGACCACGGAGCTCAAGCTTCGAGACTCGGCACGCGCTATGGCCTCAGCCTCTCGCGCGAGGTCTTTGGGCAAAGAGATGGTTCGTCTTACCGCTGTCGATGCCAAATCAGTTCTTCCGCCTGGCCGGTATGAATAATTACTACCATGAACGCGTTGCGGGAGCGAATGGGCAGGCTGGGATCCTCAATCATGCGGACCGGAAAAGATCGCTAAGGTGACGTGCGCGGAGTTGGGACCGGGGTTACCTGTGGCGGCTGCGATGGCGTGGCGGCGGCGAGCGCGTCCTTGAAGCCGCCTTGCAGCATCAAAGCGCCGACCGCGCGCGACAGCGCCACTGACATCGACTCCTGCGGATCAGTCTCGAGCGGCAAAAAAATCTCGCCGCCGACCGGAGCGGGCGGCTCTTCTTCGCTGCCGGTCATCTCTCCGGTGTAGAGATCCGGATTCGAGCGCGAGGCGAGCGTGAACTTGAGCCGCACTTTCGCCCGCATCACGAAATACTGGCCATGCACGGTTTGTTCGGCGCCAAAACGTTTGGCGATCGCGGCCTCTTCGATCGAAGTATTGAGCACATAATCGACGCCAACCGGCAGTGACGCGGCCCCGTGCCTGAGCGGCCCCGCCGCTACGGGCTTAAGGCCGGCGTCGCCCAGCGCGCGGATGGTCGCGCCGGTAACCGAGCGGCCGAGATCCTCGACGTAGAGCGGACGCTCGAGCGAGCCGTCCTCCCCATAGACTCCGCCGACGCGGACCCGCCCCATCGCCGACACGCCGTCAGCCGGCACCACCGCAATTTGCGCGGGACGAAAGACTCGCTCGGAGCCGGGCACGAAGCCGGGCAGATAATGCAGGCGCATCGCGGGCGCGCGCCCGCATCCGAGCGCGAGCGCAAGCGCGGCTGATGCCGCCGTCAATACGACGGCGCGGCTACGTCCGGGGCGGCGCGATGGGCTGATGTCTCTCACGCCGCCAAATGAATACAAATCCTCCCACCACCAGCAGGATCGCAATCGCGACCCATAGCGAAGCGAGATGCGCCACATGCAACGCATGATAAAGTTCGTCTCCAACCAGATAACCTACTGTCGTGATGAGCGTACACCAGACCATCGCGCCCAACACGTTCCATCCGAGGAAGCGAAAAAACGGCATCCCCGCCGCCCCCGCCATCGGTCCCGCCATGAAGCGGATCCCCGCGATGAAGCGCGCCATAAAGACCGCCTTGGCGCCGTGGGTTTGGAAGAAGATCTGTAAACGATCATAGCGCTGGCGGGCGAAACTGAAGTTCGCGGCCAGACGCGCGAGCAGCCGCTGTCCTCCGGTGCGGCCAAGGATAAATCCGCAGCAGTCGCCGCTGACCGCGCTGGCAATCGTGATCACATAGACGAAGCGCAGGTCGAGGATTCCCCTGCCGGCGAGAAACCCGGCGGCGAGCATGACGGTCTCTTCCGGCACCGGAACCCCAAGGTTCCCGACAAACACGCAAATGAAGATGCCCAAATAGCCCCAAGTCGCGAGGATATCAGCGATATGCTCGGGTTTCAGTATCTCATGCATGTGCCAATCCGCGCGCGCGAACCCGCCGAAGCCCCCACGCACCGGACTCGACTAGCTTGCCTAAGTCTATGTCGCAACGTAAGGGGGGCTGTCGCGACGTAAAACGCGCATGGGTGACTAGGATTGCAGAGACAATTCTGCGCATCACACGAGCCATCGGATTTCCCCGCCTAGAAGATAACGCGGTCGCGCTGATGCTACGGACCGCTCAGACCCCAGATGTGAATCTGCCAGACACCGAAGGCGACCAGAAAGATCGATACACTAATCAGAATCTTTGTGAGCTGGTCGGTCCGCCGCGGCATCCCAATCGCCATCATCACGAGCAGAAACGGAAATGCCGGGATGTAATGACGGGTTCCAAATTGTGCAAATCCGTTCGCATAGCAGAGCAGGCTTGGTATTGAGACCAGTACCGCCGCAAGCCACATCATCGCGACCGTCAACCGCTTGAAGCTCGCTCTGAAAGCGAGCACGAACGCCGGGCTGGTGAGCGCAACCGCCTGACCCGAAAAGACCGGATGGATATATGGAAAATTACTATTTATCGTAGGCGCCATGAACAGCACCGTGTACAGATTTCCGGGCAAGTATCGCAGCGCAAAGACTGGTGCGTTCTTCGGGCCGGTCAGCATGACGCCCTGATCGAAGAAGCTGTTGAAGCGTGCCTCGTTCAAGCCAACGAAGATGACCCCGACGGCCAGATATCCCGGGATCATTTCCAGGATCTCGACGATGCTGCGGCCTTTCGCGATCAGCAGGATCGCATAGATCGGCGCCGCGAGCGCGAGGTCGTACCTGCCGAGCGTCGCGATCGCCGCCCAGATTCCAACCCATAGCGGACGCGCCTCTCCAAACAACTCGATCAGCGCGAGCAGCGTGAAGATGATCGAGGTATTCATCGGCAGCGCCCAGGTCGTACCGAGGGTGGTCTCGTACCACAACACATTGCCCAGCGCGAAAAACAGCGTTAGCCACACACGCGAGTTGAGGCTCAGCTTGAATCGTCCAAGCAATACCCACGAAAGCGCAACCGCGACGGCGCCCACCACGACTGAGAATTCGGTCTGGTTGGTGCCCATCCCCCAGATCGCCGTAAACGGCATCAGCATGATCGCCGGCAGCGGCGGATGCAGCGCATAGCTGTATTGCCCAATCTGCACGTGTTCGAGAAATGATTGGGGCGCGTCGATATAGGTATGGCCGTGGATGAACGCGAAGGCCTGACGCACCTGCTCGTTGAAGGGCGACGGTGGAAACATCGTGACCCCGAAGAACGCCAGGAACGCGACGAATATCGCGAAGCAGGTCCATTGCTCCGCCGACAGCACCGAGCGAATTCTGGCGATAGTCGGCGCGTCCGCACCGCGCTCTGCGCCCCGGATAATTGCAAGTCCGGCGAGGCAGCCCGCCAGGGCGAGATAAATGATAAAGTTCGAAGTTCTATCCTGGGTAAGGAAATTCGGAGCAAAGGCGAACGCCGCCGCGATTGCAAATAGAAAGAAGGCACGAGCGGTCGCAAAATATTTCGCGTCCCGCACGGGGGCACGACCGACCGCCATCCTTGCGATACGGTCGCCGGATGGGCCTATCAGTTGTTGGTATGCCGGCTTCACGACGCTCGAGGATCTAGCAAAATCGGGGCGGTGTTTTTAGTAAGTTGCCGCTCCTGTGCCTTCCACTATCCCTCTTCTTCTGTAGTTGGTAAAACTTCGATATTCGTGAAGCTCGACTTGGCAGAAGATGGCAAGCGCCGCGACGCAAACGTCAACCGGAAAAGCGGGCGAAGCCCTCTCGATCGGCAGCATTTCGCACCGCTTGCGTATCAGCCGCGACGATTGGCAGACGATCGGGCTAATCGTCGCAGTCAAGGCGCTCCTCTTTTGGTACGTGTTTGTCACCAACGAGATCCGTAACGATAAGTGGATCAAATCGCTGTCTGACACGCTCGCCCTGTTCAATCATTGGGACGTTGGACAGTACACGAATATCGCCACCCTCGGCTACGGCGCCGCTGGCGATGCACGGCTGCGCCTAGCATTCTTTCCACTCTATCCGTGGCTGATGCGCGGGGCAGGAATCGTGGTGCACAACCCGCTTGTGGGCGGTATGGTCGTTTCGACGATCGCGTCGATCATACTGGGTCTCGCGTTGTGGCGACTTGTGAACCTTGAGTATGGACCCGAGGTTGCGCATCACGCGGTGTGGTTCATGTTCATTTTCCCGTCATCGTACTTTCTACATCTGACGTACACCGAGAGTCTATTTATCGCGCTGGTGGTGTTGTCGTTCCTAGCCTGCCTGAAAGACCAGTGGATGCTGGCGGGGCTTTACGGCGGACTCGCGACGCTGACGCATGACACCGGAATAGTGCTTGTTGCGGCGTTAGGCGTCGAGGCGCTCAAGCGGCTTCGCCAAACCCGTCGATGGGACAATTCGTGGCTGTGGCTGGGGCTAATTCCCGCCGGATTCGCTGTATTGATGTTTGTCGATTGGCGCGCCTCGGGGAATCCGCTCGCCTTTATCCAAGTCAACGGCGAACATTGGGGAAACCGGCTCCGCAATCCGCTCTCGGCGTGGCATCAACTCGGGGTCGTTACCTGGATGAACCCCGCAGGTGCCGAGACAATGGGTGTGCAGGTTTTCATTTTCGTCGTAATCGGGCTGGTGACGACCATCGCTTCGGCCTGGTGTCTGCGCGCGTCGTACACCGTCTGGATGGCCGCCAACTGGGCGATAGTCTCCAGCCTATCGTGGGACCTAAGCTCGCCGCGTTATACGCTTGCGATGTTTCCGATTTTCATCCTGTTCGCTCTATCATCACGCAGCCGCTTTTGGATGCGGATACTTACGCTTTGGTCAATTCTGTTTCTCGCGATGTTCTCGGGCGAGTTCGTGATGGGACATTGGGCGTTCTGAGGCCACTACTCGCCGGCGGCGTGAGCCATCTCCTCCGGCGGGAGGACGTTGCGGAAGAACAGCCAGTAGAGAAATGTATTGAGGCCTTGCATCACTGCGGCGAACTCAAGCGGCAGCGACAGGTACAGATGTTCCATGAACAGGCCCGCGATATACGGACCGACCGCCGACATCACCTGCGAGGGGAAATTCGCGAAGCCAGAGGCGCTGGAACGCTCCGACGGGGGAATCACCCCCATCAGGTAGGACTGCCTGACCGGAATCGAGAGCATGTTGAAAATCGCGCGGATTCCGTAAACCGCCACCGCCCACGCGAAGGTCGGCATCAGCACCACCATGAAGAGCAACACCGTCGAAATCCCGCGCGTCCAGACTATTGAGCGCACCGACCCGAGCATCAGGGCGATTCGCCCCGCCATCAGGTAGGGCGCCGCGCTTAGAATATTCAGCACGAAGAAAGCCTCGGCCAGCTCCGCCGAGCCGACGCCGAAGCGCCGGAAAAACCAGTACACGACGAACGGCCCAAGCATCCCGATTGCGAGTCCGTTCGTCGCATTCGTGATCATGAAGCGGATGATGAGCCGCCACGACCCGCGCGATAACCCCATCCGCAGGCCCGGCGAATTGTCGGTGGCCGCGGACGCCGCCGCGATCTCACGAGCGCTGCGCGCGGCGTCGCGATCTTCATGAACCGGAATCACCGCGACCGCCATCGCGATGCCGAGTAATCCCGCGAGGACAAACAGAACGCGGTAGGTTTCGACTTCCGGCATCGCGGCTACGCGATGCAGAAGCGACGGCAATCCGGCGAGCAGGGTTCCGGCCGCCGCCGCCATCACGCCCACGAACGAAAACGCGCCGAAGACCCGCGTGCGGTTGTAGTCGGTGGTGCGCTCGGCGACCAACGCCTGCACCGCGGGATAGAAAGGACCCCACGCGCCGCCGGCCAGCGCTCCGCCGCGCCCGATCGATCCGATTGCCGCGAAGATCACGATCCAGGTGAAGCTGGTCGCAAGCGCGAAGCCGATCGCGCCCGCGCCAAGCATCAACGAGATTGCCATCAGGCAATTCTTGCGGCCGAAGCGGTCGGCCAGGACGCCCACCGAGGTCGAGATTCCCGCTGCCGCAAGCGCCGAGAACGCGAGCAAAATTCCGAGCGCAACCGCGCCGTAGCCAAGTGCGACCAGGTACAACGGCAGGATGATCCCAAGATAACCTTGCGAGACGCTGCGCAGCACGCGCAGCACGAACAGCCATGCGAGGTCGCGGTTCAGCCAGGTGATTCCGAGCAGTCCGCCATCGGGCGGCTCGGTCACGCTGGGCGCAGCGGCGAATTTTTCGGCCGAGTCGGGATTGCGATCGATATTCATCCGGAATTCGCGCGCTGCCCGGCACGCGCCGGTTGCCGCCTCAACTCAATCGGGCAGTTTATGCGCTGTCGGCGGGGCCGGTTCAATGCAGCCCCGCGGCGACTTCGGGATCTTCGGGGACGCCGCGTCTTGGGAGCAGCAATATTAGCGGCAACGAGGTGAGAAGCAGCGGGACCATGAGCCAGAAACAATCATTGTACGCCATCATCGTGCTCTGGCCATTGATGAGCGAATTGAGCATCGCGATATCGCGGCGCTGGCCCGGTCCGGACTGTAATCCGTAGCCGCTGAGAAATCCGCGGAAACCCCGGTCGCTCGCGCGGAACGCCGGATTGGTGGCGTTGATCGAATCGACCAGCACCGAGC
>JBOHWH010000126.1:0-56103 GCA_050736695.1 Binataceae bacterium (SeqCode)
TACTACAAGACCGAGGCGATTGCGTGGCACTGGGAGCTGATCACCAAAGTGTGGGGCGTCGATCCCGGGCTGCTCTACGCGACTGTGCATAAGGACGATGACGAGGCGCGCAATATCTGGCGCGCGATGAAGGTGCTGCCCGCCCAGCGCATCCTGACTTTCGGCGACAAAGAAAATTTCTGGGAGATGGGGCCCACTGGACCGTGCGGCCCGTGCTCCGAGATCGATATCGATCGCGGCGCGGCGGCCTGCAACGGCGCCGGCCATCCGGGCGTCGCGTGCGCAGTGAACGTTGACGGATGCGAGCGCTTTATCGAGCTCGGCAACCTCGTCTTCATCCAGTACAACCGCGACGCGCAGGGAAAGCTCAGTCCGCTGCCGATGAAATGCGTCGATACGGGGACCGGCCTCGAGCGCGTGGCGGCGGCGCTGCAGAGTCTCGAAACCGGCCGCGTGCTGGGCAACTACGATATCGATCTGTTCCAGACCATCATCCGGAAGATCGAAGTAGCGGCGGGCGAGCTCGGCGACGGAGTCCGCTACGGCGCGAATCCGGAAAGCGATATTGCGCTGCGCGCGATCGCGGATCACGCACGCACGATGACCTTTCTAATCGCCGAAGGCGTGATGCCCGGGAACAGCGATCGCGAATACGTGCTGCGCAGAATTATCCGGCGCGCCGCGCGACACGGCCGCTTTCTCGGGATTCATCGCCCATTCCTTGCGACGGCGGTCGCGGGCGTGGTTGACGCGATGGGCAACGCATATCCTGAGATTCGCAAGGACGCCGCGAAAATCGCCGACGCGATCACGCAGGAAGAATCGCGCTTCGGAGAGACCCTCGATCGCGGGCTCGAGCTTATCGAGCAGGAGCGCGCGCGGCTCAAGAAATCCGGCGGCAATGCGCTTTCCGGCGAAGTCGCGTTCAAGCTCTACGACACTTATGGCTTTCCGCTCGATCTGACCGAGGACGTTCTGCGCAGCGACGAAATCGGCGTCGATACCAATACTTTCGACCGCCTGATGGACGAGCAGCGCGAGCGCGCCCGCGCCGCGCGCAAGGAAGACGGCGCCGCGCCCGAGCTCTCGATCGCGAAGGGAACGGCCTCGCGCTTCGTCGGGTACCATCAGTATGACGCCGACTCCGAAATTCTCGCCGCCGACACCCGCAACGGAGACTTGGTTGCGATCGTCGTCGCCGAGACGCCCTTCTATCCCGAAGGCGGCGGACAATCCGGCGACCGCGGCGTGATCGAATCCAAATCGGGCGCGCTCGTGGAAATCTCCGAGACGCGCAAGGCCGAGGGCTCAATCGTCCATATCGGCAGGCTCCTGCGTGGCAACGCGCGCGAGTTCGAGCGCGGCACGCGTGTCACACTAAAGGTCGATCGCGTCCGGCGCGATGCCGCGATGCTCAATCATTCGGCGACGCACATCCTGCATTACGCGCTGCGCGATATTCTCGGCACCGGAGTGCATCAGGCGGGCTCGCTCGTATCGCCGGAGCGGCTGCGCTTCGATTTTGCGCATCAGGGACCGGTCGGCGCGGAGCGCCTGCTGACAATCGAAGAAGAGATCAACGCGCGGATTCGGGAGAACGCCGCCGTCACGGTCGAAGAGATGGCCTACGACGACGCACTCAAGGCGGGAGCGCTTGCGTTTTTCGGCGACAAGTATGGCGACCGCGTCCGCGTGGTGCGGATGGGCGATTTCTCGGTCGAGTTATGCGGCGGCACGCACGTGACGCGCACCGGCGACGTCGGCTTTTTCAGGCTCGAGGCCGAGTCGGGCGTCGCGGCGGGAGTGCGCCGGGTCGAAGCAGTTACCGGGCAGGGCGCGCTCGAATCGATCCGCCGGCAGGAGAAAATCCTCGACGAGCTCGCGGGCAAGCTCGGCGCGCGCGATTCGGCGGCGATCGATCGCCTGGAAAAAATTCTCGCGCGCGAAAAAGATCTCGAAAAGAAGCTCCGCGCGCTCGAACAGAAGCTCGCTTCCGGCGGCGGCGCGAACGGCGCCTCGGATGAAAACGTCCGCGAAATTAAGGGCGTAAAGATCGTCACGCGCCGCGCCGACGGAACCGATCCGCGCGCGATGCGCGAGATGGCCGATCGGATGCGCCAGAAATATCCGTCGGCGGTGATCGCGCTCGGCTCGGACACCGGCGACGGCAAGGTTGCGCTCCTGGTCGCGGTGACGCCCGACCTGACCAGCCGCGTCAAAGCCGGCGACGTGATCAAGCAGATCGCGCCGATCGTCGGCGGCACCGGCGGCGGCCGCCCAGACCTCGCGCAAGCCGGCGGCCGCGACGCAACGCGCCTGGATGAAGCGCTAGCGAAAGTCGCCGAACTGATCAGATAAAAACAATTCACAGATTACACAGATTTCACCGATTGAAGATTCAGAAATTATTTGCGGCCGGCGGCGCAGCGCCGCTAGCCGCGTTATTTGTGAATTCTGTGCAATCTGTGGATTGTTCGCTTGGCCGATTCACAACGGAACCGGGATCGACTAGGATCGATTCGACGCTGCGATAGCGGCGCAAGAGGCGGGGCGATTTCAGAAGCAACTCATCACGACTCGCGCGATCTTAACGATTCACACGATTCGCTCGAACTCCACTTCGACGATCCGCGTCTCTTCACCGATTTACTCGGCCAGCATGACGCTCATCTGCGAACCCTCGAATCCGCGCTAGGCGTAAGAATCAGCGGCGCGGGAACCGCGCTCAAAATTTCCGGGCCGCATTCCGAACAAGCGCTCGCTGGAAAAGTTTTGGGCGAGCTTTACGATCTGCTCAAACGCGGCTACCCGGTCTATCCGAGCGACGTCGAGTACGCGCTGCGAATCCTGCGCGGCGATCGCAATGCCGAGCTCAAGGATATTTTCCTCGACACCATCTACGTGTCGGCGCACAAACGCGTCATTTCGCCCAAGTCGGTCAACCAGAAGGCCTACATCGACGCGATTCGCGCGCACGATATCGTGTTCGGGATCGGTCCGGCCGGAACCGGGAAGACTTACCTCGCGATGGCGATGGCGCTGGCGGCGTTGATGAAAAACCAGGTCACGCGGATGGTGCTGTGCCGGCCCGCCGTCGAAGCCGGAGAGAAGCTCGGCTTTCTGCCCGGCGACCTTGCCGAAAAAGTGAATCCCTACCTGCGCCCGCTCTACGACGCGCTGCACGACATGGTCGATTTCGATCGCGCGCGCCGGATGCTCGAGCGCGGCACGATCGAAGTGGCGCCGCTCGCCTTCATGCGCGGACGCACCCTCAACGATTCGTTCATCATCCTCGACGAGGCGCAGAACACCACCTCCGAGCAGATGAAGATGTTCCTGACCCGGCTCGGCTATAACTCCAAGGCGGTCATCACCGGCGATATCACGCAGATCGATTTGCCGAGCGGCAAGCTCTCGGGCCTCAAGGAAGCGCGCACCGTGCTGGACGGCACCGCGGGAATCAAGTTCGTCCATTTCACCGACCGCGACGTGGTGCGCCATCGCCTGGTCTCGGCCGTGATCCTCGCCTACGAATCCTTCAACGGCGACGGCGCGACTCCGCGGCCCGGCGACGTGCCTCCGCGGGTCTAGCTTTCTGTGACAATCGGTTTCCGGGCCGATACGGCGCGCGCCGATCGTTACGCGAGCGCGTTGCGCTCCGACGCGACGCTGATCTTGCGCGCGATGGGGCTTGCGCGGTGCGAGTTGTCGGTCGCGATCGTCGATAACGCGGCTATTCGCGCGCTCAATCGCGAATACCGCCGCCAGGACAAACCGACTGACGTGCTGTCGTTCTCGCAGGTGGAAGAGCCGGGCGCGCCGCCGCCTGATCCGGCCGCGCTTACCGACGATCCGGCAACGCTCCTCGGCGATGTCGTCATCTCGATCGACACCGCGCTCGCACAGGCGCGCGCGCAAGGCGTCACCGCGCGCGAGCGCCTGCGCACACTCCTGATCCACGGCATCCTGCATCTGATCGGCTACGACCACGAACGCTCCGCGGGCGACGCGCGGCGGATGTTTGCGCGCGAGCGCGAGATCGCGGCGGCAATTGCAGTATCGCGCAAACGGAGCGCCCGGCGATGAAGCGCGGCGCGCGCGATCTGAAAACGGCCGCGATGCTGACGCATTTCACTCGCGCCTCGAAAACTACGAGCGCGATCGATAATCTGATCGCGATTCTCGAGCACGGAACCATCCGCGGCGGACGCCGGATGGTACGCGGCGGCGCATCGGCGGTATGCCTGTTCGACGCCGCGCTGTCCGATCTGCGCACGATTCTGGTGCGCAAGAATCGGCGGCGCTATGAACCGTACGGAATTGCGATCGACCGGCGCTATGCTTTCGTCCGCGGCGCGCGCCCGGTCATCTATCTGCCGTGGCGCGAGGCCAGAGAAATCGTCGCGCCGCAGGAGCATTGGCGTATCGTGAGTATCGAGATCGAACGCGACCCCGCGGTGGATTGGACCCACGAGCGTGAATGGCGCGTGCTGGGAGACCTGCCGCTCGACCCTCGAACCTCGGCGGCGCTGGTTGAAAGCTGGCGCGACGTGGAGACCGTTTACGACCACTTCGGCGGGCGTCCACCGTGCGCCGGAGTAATACCGCTTAGCGAATTGTTTGGCGCATGATGTCATCGAACTTCCTCAATCGATTCGCACTGTGCGCCGCAAGCGGCCTGGCGCTGGGCATGGCGTTCCCGAAATTCGATGCGAGCCTGCTCGCGTGGGTGGCGTTCGTGCCGCTGTTCTACGCGATCGAGGACGAGTCGCTTGGCCGCGTCTTTGGTTGGGCGCTGCTGGCCGGCTTCGCGAGCTTCGCAACCTCGATGTACTGGATCGTGGTGCCGTTGCATGACTTCGCCGGCGTGCGAATCGAATTCGCGCTGATGCCGATGCTGCTCTTGGCGGCGGTGATGGCGCTGTTCAGCGGTTTTGCGATCTGGATCGGGGCGGCAGTCTCGCGCCGCATGCGCATCTCGATCGTCATTACGATGCCGATCGCGTGGGCGGCGGTCGAATGGCTGCGCACCTATTTTCCGATCGGCTTTCCATGGAACCTGCTCGGCTACACGGCGTATCAGCATCTCGAGTTGATCCAGTTCGCCGAGTTCACGGGAGTCTATGGGGTCTCGGCGCTGATCGTGTTCTTCAACGCTGTCGTTTATCTGGTCCTGCTGCGGCGTGGCGGCGCGCGCGCGCAGGCTATCAGCCTCTCGACTTTGACCGGGCTGATGATTGTCGTGCTCGGCTTCGGCGCGTGGCGTATCGGCGATCTGCGCACCGCCAAGCCCGCGGGAACGATCCGGGCTGCGATGGTTCAGGCCGATATTCCGCAATCGCTCAAATGGGATCCGAACTTCCTGCCGCAGAGTTTCAAAATCTATCAGGACGAAACGACCGCGATCGCCAAACGCGGCGCCGATCTGATCGTATGGCCCGAAGCGGCGGCCGCGTTCTACTTTCAGCCCGACGATCGTTATCCCGCCGAGTTCGCCTCCGACGATGCGTACCGCACCGCGCTGCTCGCGATGGCGCGCTCGATCGGCGTTCCGATTCTGTTCGGCGCTCCGGCGCTGGGTGAGGAAGGCGGGCGTCTGGGATTCTACAATCGCGCTTATCTGGTTTCCGCCAGGGGCGAGGTGGTCGCGCATTACGACAAGATGCAACTCGTGCCGTTCGGCGAGTACGTGCCGTTTCGCGCGCTGCTCGGCTTTGTCGTCAATCGCGTGGTGCCCGGCATGGGCGACATGTTCGCGGGAACCCGGCAGACACTGTTTCCGCTGGGCGATGCGAAGCTCGGCGTGCTGATCTGCTACGAGAGTATCTTTCCGGATCTGACGCGGCGTGAAGTAAAAGCCGGCGCCGACGTGTTGGTCAATATCACCAACGACGCGTGGTATGGCAAAAGCTCCGCGCCCTACCAAACGCTAGCGATGGCGGCGATGCGATCGGTAGAAACCAAAGTCCCGATGATTCGTGCGGCGAATACTGGAATCACGGCAATCATAAAACCGAGCGGCGAGATAACCGAACAGACGCCACTCTTCGAGCGCGGCACCGAAATCGGCGTGGTTGGCTGGCGCCCGGTGCGGACGTTCTACACGATCGCAGGCGACCTCTTCGCGGAGCTTTGCGTCCTACTGACGCTGCTGGCGCTGCTCGCCGCGTGGCGCTTCCCGCGCAAACTCAAACCGCTCGAAGCAATCGCCGAAACCTTGGCCGCGCAAAACGGCCACTCCCGCGCGGGCAACAATTGAGGTTGTGGGGCATCGCCCGCGAACGAGTTTCTTCTGCGCTCTTATCGCGCGGCACTGTTCCGCACGATGACCTCTGGCTTATCGCCGTCGGAGTTCCGCTCGTGCGGGAAGGTGGCCTTCGAGCATTTTGAGTGAGGTCGCCAAATATCTCGAATTGGAGCGCGATCGAGTCGCTGACGAGTTGTTCAAAAACTGAGAGGGCACGACCCTGTAGGCCGCCATTAATTCGCGGGGGAATCTGTGGCACAATTGGTGGAGCGACGGGCCGCCGCGGTCCGAGCGAGGTAGTCATCATGATCAGCGACATGCGACAAGAGCTCGCGGATTTCGAGCAACGCGCCGAAAAGCTCGGGAGGCGTCTTTGACGTCCCCGGACTGACCTCACGCAAAAACCAGCTCCTCGAACAGTCCAGCAAGCCCGATTTCTGGGATCGACCCGACGCCGCGCAGACCGCGCTGCGCGAGCAGGACCAGATTCGCGAAGACCTGTCCGGTTTCGAGCGCCTGAAAAAACGTCTCGAAGAAGCTCGGCTATTTCTCGAGATGGCGGCCGAGGAGGCTCCCGCAGAAAGCGGCAAGGACGGCAAGGAAGACAGCGAGGCCGCGCGCGAGGCAGCCGCGGCGCTCGACTCCGCGCGCGAGGAGCTCAAGCAGCGCGAGTTCGAGCTGATGCTCGGCGGCGAGTTCGATCGGCTGGGCGCGATCGTCTCGATTCATCCTGGCGCCGGCGGAATGGAGGCGCAGGATTGGGCCGAGATGCTGTTGCGGCTCTATTTGCGCTGGGCTGAGCGGCGCGGCTTCAAAACCGAGCTCGCGGATCTGCAACCCGGAGAAGGCGCCGGAATCAAGAATGCGACCTTCGAGGTCGAGGGCGAATTCGCCTACGGCTACCTGCGCGCCGAAGCTGGAATCCATCGATTGGTACGCATCTCGCCGTACGATGCGAACGCGCGGCGGCATACCTCATTTGCGTCGGTGTTCGTGTTCCCCGCGATCGACGACAAGATCGAAGTGATAATCAATCCGGTCGATTTACGCATCGATACCTATCGCGCCTCGGGCGCCGGCGGCCAGCACGTCAATAAAACCGACTCGGCGGTGCGCATGACGCATATTCCTTCTGGAATTGTGGTGACCTGCCAGAACGAACGCTCACAGCACAAGAACCGCGCGATGGCGATGAAGATCCTGCGCGCGCGTTTGTTCGAGCTCGAGGAGCGCAAGAAGCGCGAGGAGCTCGAGAAGTTCAGCAAAGACAAAAAAGAAATCGCGTGGGGCAGCCAGATCCGATCCTATGTCCTGCAGCCGTACCGCATCGTCAAGGATCATCGCACCGGGGTCGAGATCGGCAATACCGACGCGGTGCTCGACGGCGCGATCGATCCGTTTATCGAGGCCTACCTGATGGGCGTGCGCAAGGGCGACGCGGAATCAACGCCGGAGTAGCGCGGAATCCTTCTGCAAATCCGTTTTAGTTGTCTGAAGAGCGCGTGCCGCGATCGCGGTTGCGTTGCGGCGCGTAGCGTAGGAGAGTTGCGATCTGAAACCGGGCGCGATTGGCTTTCCGGCGCCGTGCCTCGCAAAGGAGCATCGAGATGATCGATCTGTATTTCTGGCCCACTCCCAACGGTTACAAAGTCACGATGCTGCTCGAAGAGCTCGGGCAAAAGTACAACATCGTGCCGGTCAATATCGGTAAGGGCGATCAGTTCAAGCCGGAATTTTTGAAAATCAGTCCCAACAACAAGATGCCTGCGATCGTCGATTCGGAAGGGCCCGGCGGAAAGCCGATCGCAATTTTCGAATCCGGCGCGATTCTGATTTACCTTGCCGAGAAACACGGCAGGTTCCTGCCAACTGACAGTCGCGCGCGCTTCAACGTCTTGCAGTGGCTGATGTTCCAGATGGCGAGCGTCGGTCCGATGCTCGGGCAGGCGCATCACTTCCGCCGCTACGCGCCCGAGCAGCTCAAGTACGCGATCGAGCGCTACACCAACGAGGCCGCGCGCATCTACAACGTCATCGATCGACACCTTGCCGAGGGCGAGTTCCTGGCGGGCGACTACTCAATTGCGGACATGGCGACCTATCCGTGGCTGGTGCCGCACAAGATGCAGGGCCAGAACCTCGACGATTTTCCGAATCTCAAGCGCTGGTATGAAGCGATTCGAAGCCGGCCCGCGACTCAGCGCGGCTTCGCGGTGATGGCCGACGTGGTCGAGAAGATGCGCCAACAGGCGCAAGAGCGGCAGCAACCGCATGACCAGGAATCGTGGAATAATCTGTTCGGCGCCAAACAGTTCGAAAAGCGTTGAGCGGATTCCGCACGGCGCCTCCATCAGCGAACCAACGCCGCGAACCTGAATGGACGACGAGCAGCAGCCCTCCGGCCTATCGCCGCGTGCGATAGTTCGGGAAGCGATGCTCTGCGCTGCGACGCTGACGCTGTGGCCGATTTTGAAAGATGACGCGCGTGGGACGCCCGAGGAGCGGATGCGCGCGCTCGAGTTTGCGCCGGTCATCGGCCTGGTAATCGGCGTCGTCCTGGCGGTAGTCGATCGCGCCCTCGCTCCGTTCCTTTCGCTCGATGCGCGCTCCATCACCGTGCTGGCAATCGCGTTCGTTGCGATGCTGGGTTTACCGATGCGGGGAATCGCCGACATCGCGGAGGCGCTTCGCCAGGGCGCGCGGGTCGGGCCAACGGGGCTTTCACGAATCGGTCCGCTTGGCGCGGCCGTCGCAATCGGCACGTTCGCTCTGGAAGCCATCGCGCTTGCGCAAATCACCTCTCCGGCCGGACGCGCGAGCGCGATCGTCATGTCGCAGATACTCGGTCGATTCGCGATCGTGCCGGTCGCCTACGGACTGCGTCCGTTGGAGCGATGGGGTCTCGGCCTCCCTTACGAAGTTGCCGTCACCTTTCGCGAGTTCGGAGTCGCAAGCGTAATCGCCCTCGGCCTGACCACGGTTCTCTACCAGAACATCGGGTTGATCGTCGTCGTCGCGTTCGCGATCGCAGTCCTGCTGATGCGGCTGGTGTTCAGCCGCCGGCTTGGCGGCGTGGCAGGCTACACGCTCGGAGGAGCCAGCGCGATCGCGGAGCTGACAGTCCTCGCGACGGTCGCCGCTCTGGTCCGTTAACCGTTGCGGGCGAGTGCGCCGCGCCAGACGCGCTCGACCTCGGTGCGCAACTCGTCCATCGTGCCGTCGTTTTTGATTACCAGGCTCGCGTGGCGCAGCCGATCCGCGTCGGAGATTTGCGCGCGAATACGCGCTTCGGTCTGCTCGCGCACCATCCCGCGGTCGCGCTCGACGCGTTCAATCACGCGCTCGCGCGCGGCAGTCACGACCCAGATCTCGTCACACATCGGAGTCCAGTTGGCCTCAATCAGAATCGCGGCCTCGACCACGATCGGCCTGGTCTCGCCACGCGTGCGCATCGCGGCGACCATCGCGCGCATCTCCGCGAGCATCTTCGGATGCACGATCGAGTTGAGCTTCGTGAGCTTGGCGGGATCACCGAACACGATCGGCCCGAGCTTCTTGCGATCAACGGTGCCGTCGGCAGCGAGAATTTGTTCGCCGAACGCCGCGACCACGTCCTTATATGCCGGTCCGCCGGGCGCGTAGATCGAATGTCCGACTTTGTCCGCATCGAGACTCGGCGCGCCAAGCTCCGCGAGGATCTTAGCGACCGCGCTCTTGCCCGACCCGATTCCGCCGGTCAGTCCGATTGTCAGCATCTCCATCCCTCTCATGCGCTGGGAGCGCTGCTCCACGCTTGCATATCATACAGATGATTGAAAAAGCCGCCGCGCGCGCGCAGCTCCGCGAACGTGCCGGACTCCTCGATCACCCCGTCGCGCAGCACCAGGATACGGTCCGCGTTCTGGATCGTCGATAGGCGATGCGCGATCACCAGTGTGGTCCGTCCACGCATCGCTTCTTCGACGGCGGCCAGTACGAGAGCTTCGGTCTCGGTGTCGAGCGCGCTGGTCGGCTCGTCCATGATTAGAATCGGCGCGTCTTTCACCAGGGCGCGCGCGATTGTGACGCGCTGCGCCTCGCCTTCGGACAGAGTATGTCCGCCCGCGCCGACGGCTTCGTCGAGCCGGGCCGGCAGCTTTGCGATCACCGGGTCGAGGCGCGCCATCGCCGCGGCCCGCGAAATCGCGGCCTCGGTTACTTCTGGATTTCCAAAAGCGATATTCAGCCGCAACGTGCCGCCGAGCACCAGCGGGGGCTGCATCACGATCGCGATATTCCGCCTGAGTGACGCAAGCGTCGCCTCGCGCACATTGATGCCGTCGATCCGAATCGCGCCGAATTGCGGATCGTAAAAGCGCGCCAGCAGAGAAGCCATCGTGGTCTTCCCCGCCCCGCTCGGACCGACGATCGCAATCTTCTGTCCCGGCCTCGCGCTGAAACTGATTCCCGACAGAACCGGATGACCTGGTTCATAAGCGAACGCAACCTGGTCGAACTCAACCTTGCCGCGCACGCGGCCGAGAACGCGAGCATTGGGTGCGTCTTTGATTTCGGGATCGAGCGCCAGCAACTCGAGGCATCGGCGCAACCCAGCTTTCGCGCCCTCAACCTGGCCATAGGTTTGAAAAATCTGATTCACCGGAGCGTAGAGAGACGCGAGATAGGTCGTGAAAACGATCAGGTCGCCAATCGAGAGCCGCGCATCCATCACGTGGCGCGCGCCCAGGTAAACCACGCACGCGGTGCCCACCGCGATCATCACGTTGACCCCGCCGGAGTAGAGCGTTTGCAATGTGTAGAGGCGAAGATTCTCGCCCAGGCTGGCGTCGCTGGCGCCGACGAATTCGCGGTACGAGGTTTCTTCGCGCGTGAACGCCTGCACCACGTGAATCGCGGAAAGCGCGCGATGCGCAACCGTGTACATCGTGCTCTCTTTCACTCGCGACGCGCCCGCGAGCCGATCGATCCGCCCGCTGATAGACATGATCAGAATGAACAGCAGCGGAACGATCGCGAGCGCGACCATCGTCAGCGTCGCGTCCATCCTGACCATCACCGTGAACATCCCGCCAAGCAGCACGGCCGACGCAAACACCGGGAAAAATCCGTTCATCGCGATCGTCTGAACCGAAAAGCTGTCGTAGGTGATGCGCACCATCAGGTCTCCGATTTCGCGGCGGCGATGGAACGCGAGCGACAGGCGCTGTAAATGATCGAACAGACGCGCGCGCAGATCGTTCACCATCCTCTGGCCGATCGAGATCGTCAGGTAGTTGTTGATCACGTTGACGATTCCGAGAATCACGTAGATGACCACCAAGCCGGCGCATGCCGAGAACAGAAGCTGGCCGCGCGTCATCGCGGGAATCCACCGATTCGACACCGCGACGCCGCCCAGCACATTGTCGATGACGATCTTGAGCGGCCACGGCTTCAACACTTCGGCCGACGACGCGAGCATCACCCCAACCACGGCGACGAGCAGTCGCCCGAGGTACGGGCGCATCCGGCGCAGCACCTGTCTATAAAGCGCAAGCGAGCCCATCAGCCGCGGTCTCCGCGCGCGGTGTTCCCGGAATCATGCGCCGCGACTTCCGGCGATTCGCCAAGCTGCACGCCGAGAGCGGCGGCGACTTCGGCAGCCGAAGCGGCGATCGCCGCGCCAAGTGCGCGCGCGCGCAGGAGTGCGAATCCCGCCGCCGCGAGCGAGGAAAGAATGACAGCGACCAGAGATTCGCCGAGTGAGAGACCCGCCGCGAGCAGCACGACAAACAAGCATCCGGCGACGACCAGCGCTTGGCGCGGCTCGGCGCGCATCCGCCACTTGAGCGCGACGCGACTGTGCTCGCGCGTGATTACGTTCAGCGGCGCGCGAATCATCGGCGCGGCAATCGCCAGCAGATCGTACGACTGGAATCCGTCGGTTAGCGCGACCGCGACTCCGCGGCGAATCAGCGCGCGGCGCATCGCGGCCAGCACCGCTGGCGGCTCGACCAGCGCAACCGTGTCGCCTCCCGCGGGAGCAAGGACAATCGTGCCCTTCATGCCGGCCGCGTTCCCCGGCACCTCACCCTCAAACATTTTCCCTGCGTTCCATTTGACCCACTCGCGCGCGACGCTTCTCTCCAGTGGGCCGAGCAGGTTCAGAAGCCACAACCGGATGCGCGCATGAAGTCCGCTGAAACGCCGCGGCAAAGGTGCTCGCGCGGCGCCAATCGCGGCGACGATCAGCGAAAGTACTATTCCGGCCGCGCCGAGCACGCCGAGCAGGCGGCTGAATATTCCGAGGATGATCAAAATAAGCGCAACGCCGACCCACTGGATCGACAGCACCAGATCCGCCACGGGTCCTATGCTGGCGCTCGGGTAGATGGTCTGGAAGAGACCGCGACCGAACGCGCCGTAATAGACTCGAGCGCCGCCCACAAGCGACCCGAAAATTGAGGCAAGTCCTGGCGCGCGCCCGTACATCGCATCGGTCGCGCCGATACGCAGCGGATAGCGGCGATAGAGCATCCCCTCGCCGGCGCCGTAGCCGCGCTGCTGAGACAGGTACGCGCCGAGAGTCTTACGGCGCTCGTGAATCACGGTTGCTCCGGGAGCTGATGCGAGCACTCCGCCGAACTCGGTCAGCTGCCACGATAGATCGGCGTCATCGCCCGCGGCAGTGAAGTCAGGATCAAATCCGCCGATTGCGCGCAACGCAGTTTTGGTGATCGCCATGTTGCAGCCGCATAGCTGCGCGAGCCGATCGTCGCCGGCGCGAACCTCGCACGGCAAGCCCGGCGCGGCAGCGATCGCGGCCGTCCCCGCGCCTTCCGGCGGCGGCGTAAAATTGGGGCCGCCCGCGGCGGCAGCGCCGCGCCGCGTGATGCATTCGACCAGATGATATAGCCAGTCGCGATCGGCGCGTGCGTCGGCGTCCAGAAACGCGACGATCTCTCCCGTCGCCGCGTCGATTCCGGCATTGCGCGCGCCACCAAGTCCGCGATGGTCCGCACGGACGACGCGCGCGCCGCCCTGCTCCGCGACCTTTGCGGTTGCGTCGGTCGAGCCGTCATCGACGACGATCGTCTCGTAGTCGGGGTAGTTTTGCTCGCGCACCGAGGCGAGCGATCCGCCAAGCGTAGCGGCGGCGTTATAAGCCGCCACGACGACCGACACACGCGGCGCCGCGCTGAGCGCGGGCGGCAGATCACTTTTGAAAACTTCGCCGAGCGCGGCGAATGCCTGCTTCGGCTCGCGCGCGCGCGTGACCAGGCCGAATGCCCAGTCCGTAATTTCCGCACCTCCCGTATGCCACTCATCGGTGAATGCGAACACGATAAAGCCGGACAGGCCGAGCGCGAAGGCCGAGCGCGCCTGCCACGAAAGCATCTCGGCCTGATGGGCCTCGCCCTCGCGGATCGTGTCCATCCCGGTCTCGCTCAGGATAAGCGGGCGATCGCCGGTACTCGCCAGTAGATGAGTGAGATAGCGGCGATAGTCAGTCTCCTTATGGAGATAGACATTGAACGATATTATATCCAGAAAACTCAGATCGAGATATTCCGCCGGCGGATAGTTCGAATAGGTGAAAAGCCCGTCAGGATCGCTCTGCTTGCCGATATCGTAAAGCTCGGCCAGAAAGCGGCTTACCGCGGCGGGCCCATGCCATCGGACGATATCCGAGCGCACCTCATTGCCCAAGCTGTAGGCCGCGATGATGTCGCCATATTTGCGCGTCGCAGCGACGCCGGTGCGAATCGTCTCGCGGATTTCGCGCGTCATCTTTGGCGAGTCGAGAATCGCCATGTGGAACGGCCACGGAATTCCGACCATCAGGCGCAGGCCCGCGCGCGCCGCCTCTTCGATCATCCACTCGGGAGGCGCAACGTAGCAGCGGAGAAGATTCGCACCAAGCTCGCGCATCAGCGCGAAATCCGCGCGAACTCGATCGGGCTCGGGATAACGCTCGCCCCTGGAGTTAGGCGAAAACGGGCCGTACGAAACTCCGCGCGCGAAGTACTTGCTCTCGCCGTCGAACAGGTATTTACCGCGTACTGTCAGCCGAGCCATGGGCGATGAGCTAATCGTAATCTCCCTGCGCGCGCAACGCGGCTTGTTTTAGAGGCGAAAAAGCGGCGCTCTGAAAGCGGCACGGCCGCGGAGAACCCCACTTGACTGATCGCCGGTCTGGCCGCGACAATCTTGCGTGCGCCGAAGAAATCGCCGATGCCGAGCGAACCTCGTGTGAGCGCCGGCGCCCCAAAACGCCGGTTCGAGACCGCGCGGGTGCAGCTGCGCACCATCCGGCGCGTCGAGACGCTGCGCGAGTGGCGGCTCGCCAAAGCGTCGGTCGAAGGCTTTTTCGAAAACAACGATCTGCTGCGCGCCGCCGCGCTGACTTATACGGTCGCGCTGTCGATTGTTCCGATTCTGGCGCTCGGGTTTTCGGCGCTTAAGGGATTGGGCGCCGCCGATCAGATGCGCCCGCTGATCGACAAATACCTGGCGCTGGGATCGACCGGTACCGCCGACCAGTTGATGAGCTACGTGCAGAACGTGAACGCCGCCGCGCTGGGCACCGCGGGCGCCGCATTCCTGGTATTCACGGTCATCTCGACCCTCGGCAATATCGAACAGGCCTTCAACGTGATTTTTCGGGTGTCGAGGAGCCGCAACTACCTGCGCAAATTTTCCGACTATCTTAGTGTACTGTTCACGGTCCCGTTGATGATCGCGGCGGCCCTTGCGGTAACGGCGGTGGTGTCGGTGCGTGTATCGTCGTTGCCGTTACTGACTACGATCGCGCCGTACTTATTTGTCTGGGGCGCGTTCTTTTTTCTGTACGTATTCTTTCCGTACACCAAGGTTAAGCTCGGGCCAGCGCTACTGGGATCGCTCGTCGCCGCAATCCTGTTTCAACTCGCACAGTGGGGTTACGTTCGGTTCCAGGTGGGCGCGGCTAACTACAAGGCGATTTACGGCGCGCTCGCGACGGTTCCGATCTTCCTGGTGTGGATCTATCTGGCGTGGGCAATAATCCTGTTCGGAGCGGAAGTCACCGCGGCGGCGCAGCGCGGAATTGACTACACTCCCATGCATCCCGAGTCGCCGGACTTTCCGTACGCCGCCACGCTGCACGTGCTGGTGCGGCTAGCCGATCAGCAGGTCAATGCAATGCCCACGCTGCATACGGAGGATCTTGCGCATCAACTGGGACTCTCACAGGCGTTTCTGGAACCGATCATCGAGGGCCTGAAGGCGGGAGGATTTGTGGTCGAGGTGCCCGGCGAGAAAGGTTCGAAATCAAGCGAGGGGCTGCATCTGGTTAAGGCGCCGGGATCGATCAGACTCGCCGACGCGCTCCGCGCGGTGATCGCCGACGATAATTCCAGCAATACCGACGCAAGGGTTGCCGCGGTGATGCGCCAGATCTCGAGTGCGCAGATTCGCGTGCTCGAAGCCATGAATCTCGCCGATTTGATAAACGCGCCTGATGTGCCTGCAAAAGCGGCATCCGCACGCGCCGAGCCGAAACCGGCGGGCTAGTTTTCGCCGTTTCATCTTTGCATCTCCTCGCATATGATCGCGCGCAATATGAATATCGCGCTCGACGGCTTCATCGATGTGAACGGCGTCCGGCTCCATTATCTGGATTGGGGCGGCGCGGGAAACCCGATTGTCATTCTGCACGCAACCGGATTTCTCGGCCGGATGTATCGACCGTTCGCTGAAGCGCTGCACGCGATCGGGCATCCCTACACCCTCGATCAGCGCGGTCACGGTGACAGCGGCGCGGCGCCGAATCTGGAAGAGCGCAACTGGGACTACACGATGAATGACCTCGGGGGATTCATCTCCGCGATGGGATGGAAGGGGGTGCGCGCGTTCGGTCATTCCTCAGGCGCCACCGCGATCGGATCGCTCGCCTGCGAGCGGCCCGATCTGATTGCGCGCGCGGTTCTGGCCGAGCCGATCGTGTTCGAATCGCCGCAGGCGCCTGAACTCGAATGGCGCAATCCGTTTATCGAGCGGACGCTCAAGCGCCGCCGCGTGTTCGACAGTATCGATGCGATGTACGCGAATTTCGAGCATAAGCCTCCGTATGACACCTGGCACCGCGAGATCCTGCGCGACTATTGCGAGTTCGGCACCCGTGCGATGGCGGACGGCAAGCGCGAGCTCAAGTGCGCGCCAGAAATCGAGGCGCAGATTTATCGTACCTCGCGCGATTTCGACGGACTTGGACGCATCCTGCGCGCGGACCGGCCGATGTTAATCCTGTTCGGCGAACGCAGCGATTCGCTGGGAGTCACGCTCGCGGAAAAGATCGCGGCGAACTTGAAGCAGGGCCGCGTCGTGAAAATACCGAATGCCGGACATTTCCTGCCGATGGAGCAGCCGGAAATAGTCGCGAGATTGTCGGCCGAGTTCCTGTCGGAAGAGTAGATTCGACGAATCGATTCCTTTCTCACACCAATCCGTGAAGCTTCGCGAAGGGATCCCATCCCGAGTCGCGGTGCCATTCGTATTCCATCCGCGTCGCGGTTTGTTCAGCGGTGGCGAGGTCCCACAGTTTCGCGATTATCGCGAGGGTCATGTCGATACCCGCAGACACGCCTGAAGAGGTTAGGAATTTTCCGTCCTCGACCCAACGCGCTTCTTTCACCCAGTCGACGCGCGGTCCCTGCTCGGTGACCCACTTGAACGAAAACTTGTTGGTGGTCGCGCGACGCCCGTCGAGCAACCCCGCCTGCGCCAGGATCGCGGCGCCGGTGCATACCGATGTCATCAGCGCCGTGGTCTTGGCACGCTCGCGCAGCCACGCAAGCATCCGCTGGTTTATGATTTCAGTGCGCGTGCCCATCCCGCCAGGGACCAGAAACAGATCGAGCGCAGGACAATCGTCGAAGCCGAAGTCGGCGACCACGCGCGGACCCTGCCGGCTCGCGACCGCGCCGGCATTTTCGGCGAGCGTCAGTATTTTGCACTGATCCTTCTCCGCCAGCATCCCGAATGCTTCGAGCGGTCCGAACACGTCGAGCAATTCAAATCCGGGAAACAGGACTGCTGCGATCGTCTGATGCGTCGGCATCGGTGAACTCCTTGCGCCCTCACGCGTTCAGCGCGCTTCGAGCATCGCGCCAGCCTCCTCAGTATAGCGGCCCGCGCGATCGTGTAGCACGAGCGGCGGCTCGACGATCACTTCCGCTCCGCCGTCCGCGCGGGCCTCGACCAGCACGGCGGTCGCCGCGAGCTCCACGCGCGGATGCACGAAACGGATGCGCTTGGGTTCCAGCCGATTCGAGCGCATCGTCGAGATAAGTTCCGCAGAGCGCGGCGCCGCGAACACCAACGCGACGCGCCCGCCATTGCGAACGTAGCGGCGCGCCGCTTTGGCGAAATCCACAATCGAGGCGGCGCTCTCGCCTCGCGCGACGCGGCGCGAGAGGTCCGGGCTGCCGCGCCCAGCGCGGACCGCATGAAAAGGAGGATTGGCGACGACCAGATCGAAACTCGCAGGCGCGAGTCCCGCGATTCGGCGGCTGCGCAGGTCTGTGCAAATCACGCGCACGTCAGGCAGATCGTTCAGCGCGGCGTTGCGCTCCGCGAGCGCCGCCATCGCCGGTTGAATCTCGAGCGCAACCACCCGCTTCGCGCCGCCAAGCATCGCAAGCGCGATCGCGACGACGCCGCATCCCGCGCCGAGGTCGAGCACGCGATCGCGCGGCTTCGTCGTTGCGAAGCGCGCAAGCAAAATCGCCTCGACCGAAAAGCGGTACCCGCGCCGCGGCTGCAAGAGCGTAATTGAGCCGCCAAGGATTGCGTCAACCGTTTCGCCGTCTGATACTTTCGCCATGGATGCCGCCGAAAAAGGACTGCGCTACGCCCGCGCATTTCGCAAGGCCGGAACCTTTCTCGGCAAGGGCAACATAGCGCGCGCCGTCGCCACACTGAAGGAAGGCCGCGCGCTGGCCAAAGAGCTGGGCGACCATTCGATGGCGCGTCGGTTCGCGGCCGAAATCGAATCCGTCAGCACGGGCGGTAATACCAGCAAATAGGCGGATTTTATATGTCACGCGCAGCTTTGCGCTGCATCCAGCTTGACGACAGCAAGTTCGTACTTACTTTTGAAACGTGGACGGCGACGGCAATCGGCGGTTGTCAGAGAGTTTTCCCGCAACGCCTGGCGCCGGAAAATAACATACATGCTCGGCATCACTTGCCGGCAGGAGGTTTCGCATGGAAGTCAGAATGACCAATGGATTCGCACCGGACGGATTGCTTTTCGGCGGATGGAACCATCTTTTGAATGAACTCGACCGCGGCGCCGAGCGCGGATTTTCGCCTCGCGCAGACGTCGTCGAAGACGCCGAGGGCTATCATTTCCACTTCGAGATGCCCGGTCTCAGCGCCGATTCGGCCGACGTCCGGATCGAAGACGACACCCTTATCGTCGAGGCCGAGCGCAAGAGTCCAGAATGGCCCAAAGACGCGACGGTTCGCGTCTCGGAGCGCGTGTACGGTAAACTGCATCGGGCGTTTGAGCTTCCCGACGACGCGGCACACGAGGGAATTCGCGCCGCGTACAAGGACGGCGTCCTTTCAGTGACGGTTCCGAAACGTCCGGAGACCAAGCCGGTCAAGGTGAAGATCGAGTTCGAGAACTAACGAGTCAACGTAACGCATCGCCGCATCGGCCGGCGCAGGCTGACCGCGCTTGCGCCGGTCCGATTGCGCGCGAGCCGGCGAAGCCAGCAGCATCGAGGCTGTCGCCCGCAAGGGAGCAGACGTAATGACCTCGGTGATAATTCTGCTAATCGTGCTGGCGATCGCTGGATGGATTGTGGTGGCATACAATTCGCTGGTTAGCCTTCGCAATCAGGTTGACAACGCGTGGCGGCAAATCGACGTGCAACTCAAGCGCCGTCACGATCTGATTCCCAATCTCGTCGAAGCCGTCAAAGGCTACATGCAGTTCGAGCGCGGCACCCTAACCCAGGTAGTCGACGCGCGAGCCAAGGCGGTCAGCGCGACGGACCAGCCGTCGCGGATGGCGGCGGAAACGCAGCTCACGACGGGGCTCGGCAAGCTGCTCGCGGTGATGGAGAATTATCCGCAACTCAAGGCCGACGAAAATGTGCTCAAGCTCCAGGAGGAGCTGACCACCACCGAAAATCAGATCGCATTCTCGCGCCAGGCGTACAACGACGTCGTGCTATCGCTCAACACCCGAGTCGAGACCTTTCCCTCCAACCTGATCGCCAACAACTTCGGTTTTCATACGGCCGAGTACTTCAAGGGCGCACCCGAGGATCAGGCAGTCCCGAAAGTCGATCTATCTATGAGCAGTCCGGGCAGTTCCAGCACTCCTGGCGCGCCCAGCGCGCCGGGCGCCTGACCGCCGCACGCAATTGGGAATCAGTCACGATGGCGCCAGCGGCAACTGATTTTCGCGCGCTGGAACGCACCAATCGGCGCGAAACGTTGGTCTTGGTGGCCGTGATCATGACGTTCCTCGTCGTGCTCGGCTTTCTGCTCGATTTGTGGTCGGGCAGCTTCGCGATCGTGAACGGGCAATTGGTCGGATTTCCGGTGCTGACCGTCGCGGCGCTCGCCTTCGGCGCGGTTCAAGCCCTCACTTCTTACTACGGAGGCGCATCGCTGGTGCTGATGTCGGTACATGCGCGACCGCTCTCACCCGACTTGATTGAGCATAAGACGGTGCTCGACGTAATTAGCGAGATGGCTACCGCATCGCGGATGCCGGTGCCCGCCGGGTACGTGATCGACGATCCGTCTCCGAACGCATTCGCAACCGGCCGCGACCCGCATCATTCGGTGCTTTGCGTCACGCAGGGATTGATCGATCAGATGGATCGCGAGGAGTTGCAGGGCGTGATCGGGCACGAAATGTCGCATATCGCCGACTACGATATCCGCACGATGACGATGGTCGCGGTGATGGTCGGGGGAATCGCGATGTTGAGTGACTTCGTTTTTCGCATCATGTTTTTCAGCGGCGGCCGCGGTGGACGTGGGCGCGGAGATTCCGGCCGTGGCGGCAACGACAGCGGCGCACTGATCGCGGTTGCGGTGATCGTGCTCGCGGCAGTCGCACCAATCATCGCGCAACTGGTTGCGATGGCGGTGTCGCGGCAGCGCGAATATCTTGCCGACGCATCGTCGGTAGAGTTCACGCGCAATCCGCGCGCTCTGCTCCGCGCACTGGAAAAAATCGCGCAGGTCGAGTCGCCGCTCAAAGAAGGCACCGCGGGCACCGCGCATCTGTTCATCGTCAATCCGCGGGAAGGTCTGAAGGAAGACGACGAAGGCTTCTTCGACAACCTGCTTTCAACGCATCCCCCGCTGGCCAAACGAATCGAGCGCCTGCGCGCAATGGCCGGCGCCGCAGTCGCACAAGGCGCCGCGCGGGATCCGCAAGCCTAGGCGAAGTATTCGCTTTGATCGGACAAGTCGCGCAAGTTAGCCTCGGCGCGTGGGCTACGATCGCGAAATCCAGAAGATCCTCGAGCGGTCTGCTCTGCGCGTTGGCGGCGTCAAGGGAATCGACGCGCTGGTGCTCGGCGGATCGCGTGCGCGGGGGACCGCGGATACGCACTCCGATATCGATCTCGGCCTGTACTACGACTCGCGGCGTCCGTTTCAGTTAGCTGATCTGGAACAAGCCGCGCGCGAGCTTGACGATCGCGGCGCTGCAGGGCTGGTCACGCCGCTGGGCGCGTGGGGAGCGGGAGTCAATGGCGGCGGATGGCTCCTGATCGGCGGCCGTCACGTCGATTTTTTATATCGCGATCTCGCCGCGGTGCGTGCGGCGCTCGACGAATGCCGCGCCGGCGCTCCGAAGACCATCTATCAGCTCGGGCATCCGTACGGATTTCATAACCAGATCTATGCGGGCGAGGTTAATTGCTGCCGAATCCTTTTCGATCACGGCGGACAGGTGAAACGGCTCAAGAAACTCGTCGAGCGCTATCCGGAAAAGCTGCGGCGCGCGATCGCACGCAAGCATCTGTTCGACGCCGCCTTCGAGCTTGCGATCGCCAACAAACCCGCGCTGCGCGGCGATGTGATGTATGTGGCCGGATGCCTGTTTCGCGCCGCCAGCTTCTTGACGCTTGTGGCGTATGCGATGAATCGGCGATGGCTGATCAACGAGAAGGGTGCGCTCAGGGGATTGCGCTCGATGCCGATCGGTCCGCGCGCGGCGGCGGTGACGATCGCGCGGGTGCTCGCGAGACCTGGCCGCACACCGGACGAACTTGCCCGCAGCGTCGGCGCGATGAACTCGCTATGCGGCAGATTTCGCACGCTCGTCGTGCGCGAGGGTCTGGCAACTACCGATTCCGGCTCTTGAGCGCGCGCTGAATTTCGCGCTGCGAGGTCTTACGCGCGATCGCGTCGCGCTTGTCATAGGCGTGTTTGCCCTTGGCCAGCGCGATCTCGACTTTGGCGCGACCGTCTTTGAAATAGATCTTCAGCGGAACAATCGAGTAACCTTTCTCGCGCACGCGGCCCCATAGGCGATCGATCTCGCGCCGATGCAGCAGCAGCTTGCGCGAGCGCGTCTCGGCGTGGCTGAACTGCCCGGCTGGCGCATACGCGCCGATATGGACGCCGCTCAGAAACGCCTCGCCGTTTTTGACCCGGATATAGCTGTCGCGGAGATTCGCCTTATGCGCGCGCAGCGACTTAACCTCGGTGCCGGTCAGGATCATACCGGCCTCGACCGCGTCTTCGATAAAGAAGTCGTGGCGAGCCTTGCGGTTCTCGACCACGAGCTCGAT
This sequence comes from Binataceae bacterium (SeqCode), assembly GCA_050736695.1. Lineage (GTDB taxonomy): Bacteria > Desulfobacterota > Binatia > Binatales > Binataceae > JBARDN01. Next base: position 22,042 of record JBOHWH010000126.1, read on the forward strand.
TCCGCCGCCTTTAGGTTTTCCGTTCTCGTGCGCCATCGCGCGTAAAAGTCTAGCCGCACCCGCGATCCGATATAAGGGGCCGGATGTATCGTCACGAACTCGGCGGTTGCGAGCGCACGGCAGAGGCCTTAGATTAAGGAGGTAACCGTACCGACTGGCCTTGCTCACGGGTCACTCGCCAATCGATTCGATGGGGGCGAACTGGATTCGACGGAGTCACAAGGGCCATGGTCGCACGCCGGGCACCGCTGGCCCGTAAAACAAGCGGACTGCGAAATTTACCCGCAGACAATAACGGTTACGCTCTGGCGGCCTAAGGGCCGCTAGCGTCCCGCCGCTGCTCGCCCATGGCAGCGGGCCGGGGCGTCATTTAGTGGGCTAGGACGCCGCCGTACGCCGGTTGGACGGTTGCCCGAAACTTCAAGCGGCTGGTCGTCAGGGAAGCCCGTCCGCGGGCGTCCCGCCGACGAGATTAAATCGCGGACTAAGCGTGTAGTGACCGTCGCTGGAGTGTCTTCGGACGGGGGTTCAATTCCCCCCGCCTCCACCAATTTAAGAGAAGTGCTTCGATTCGATTTCAACGGCAAACTCTCACTTTGTTAACGTAATCCTCGCACCAACTGGGAATTGAGGACCGAACGTTTCTGGCGCATGGCGATGTCGTGTGATCTATGGAGCGGATGAACCGTAAAAGACCTGAAGGGATCGTCTTTGATCTCGGCCAGACGATTGTGGACGACCTCGCGTTTGACGTGCGACGGGGCTACCAACGGATTGAAGTGTATCTAGTCGGTGAGCGAGGGTCTCGTGATCTGTACGAGCTCTCATTGGAGCAGATGGAGGACCTGCAGCGTCGCAAGGCGAGCCTGCTGGAGGTTCCCTTTGTCAGCTTCATCCGCCTCTTGGCGAGCCGGCACGGTCTGACGTTCCGGGGCACGTGGGAAGAGATCGAGAGAGAGTTCCTGAAAGCAGCGAATCCCATCGGCGCCGTGGAAGGAGCTCGGTCTGTTCTCGAGGTCTTCCGAGGGGAGGGTATCCCCCTGGGCATCATCAGCAACTCTGTGTTCTCGGGATCCGCGCTATCTGACCAACTCGCCGAGCTAGGACTGCGAGAGTTCTTCGGCTTTTTGATCTCATCGTCGGACTTCGGACTGAGAAAGCCCCACCGGTACCTCTTTGAGGCGGCGGCTCGGCAGATGCGACTGCAGACACAGAACGTATGGCATTTGGGTGACCGGATCGACACCGACATCGCGGGCGCGCGCGCGGCCGGGATGGTGGCGGTGTGGTTCGAGCGAGGCAACTCGCCGACTCTAGATGTCGGGGGAGCCAACGCCAAAGTTCACTCTTGGGGCGAGTTCCGAAGCCTCGTCGAGGCGACTTCTAGGACCTGACTGCCACCGAATCTGTGCCGTTCGAGCCGAACGGCGCGCGTGGTTTGCCTGCCTTTCTCCGAGCGGCCGTTAGGCCCGGCGCAGGCAATCAAGCATTCTCGTCGTCTAAGCCTTTGAATATATGGCGCCTGTCAAGTTCAACCCATCATACCGAATCGCTTTCGAGCTCCTCGAATTGGACGGCGACCTCGAGCGTCTCTTGTCTCCGATGGGTGCGTCGATCCGATCTTCGATCGCGAGGATCGAAAAGGCGGCGCAAGAACCTGACGAGATGACGGCCGCGTGGATAACGGATGACGAGTGCGACTCGATTGAAGATCAGCTCGGGCTTGCGTTCGTAGCCGCTCAAACCCACATCACGCGCGTCGTATCGATTTGCAAGCGGTTTCACGATTGGCACGAGCGTGCGACTGGCAGCAAGCTCATGTTGGGAATTGAAGGCAAAAGAAATGAAATTCTCGGGGTGAAAAACGCCAAAATCATACCGGTTACAGGCACGGCGTTCTCGGCAGTCGAAGGATTGAACGGGTTCGCTAATTACTTCAAACATCGGGATGAGTGGCCCCTCGACTGGATGCGATTGCAGAGAAATAACGAGAAGCGAACCGCGGCGGTAATCGATGCGTTCGAGGCTCACCCGGGGAGCACCGGAAATCTGCGGCAGGGATATGCCGGACTCTTCGGGGATGACAACTATGCTGACGTAGGACGCCTCGCGGAGGCAGTCGAGACGTGGACACGCGCCATCAGAAAGGCGTATGAGGACGAGCTTCGCGGCGCGGGTTTGCTGTGAGCTTGCGGGCGCGGGGTCCCGAGCATCGTGAATCTGAAGGCGGCGGGAACGTTGAGGGAGGGGTTGTCTCGTAGTAGCAAATTCCTGACAATCGAGTATTCCAAGATCTTGGGAGTGCCTCGATGGGGTGGGTGATTCTTGGTTGTGCAGCTCTTCTGGTGATCGGCGCTTTTACTGTGGGGATATCCGCAGGAGTGGGCACAAAAACCGGATGGGCGGAGGACCTCGCCTTTGGGCGCGTCAACCCGATGATCATTTGCCCGCATTGCGCCAACAAGGGGGCGGTACGCACAAAACGCCAACAGCGCGAACGCGGTATCAGCGGCGGCAAGGCGGCGGCCGGGATAATGACAAGCGGCGTCTCGCTGCTAGCTACGGGACTGTCACGAAAAGAATGGGTTACGCCGGCCTATTGCGACGCGTGCCGGAGCGAGCGGGAATTCTAAATCGTTTATGGCTTTCCTTGTCCGGTCGAATTAGCGCGAAGCGAGCGTTTGAACGCACTTTCGAATCCTCTTCAGATTGAAGGATTTTCTTGAGCGCGGGTGCGGTCCGTGGATCGTTCGGTTGCAGGCCAAGCAAATGAACGGCTGCGCGACGAACGCGGACGCTGGAGTCGTTGGTGGCTCTGTCGATCAATTGGCCGACAACATCGATGGGCAACGGCTCAAGCTTGCATGGCTGACAGCCGATCGCATGTACAGCGTGACGGCGCACATCGGTGGACTTGTCTGTAAGAGCGCGGATCATCGCGGGGACCGCTTCGGCAGTCGCATTGTGGTCGAGAAAAGACGCGCACCATTTTCGCACTTGAGGATCGGCGTGGCCTAAGCCTGCGATCGCTTCTCCGACGGCGACCGAACCGGCTTGGTTCAGCAGCTCTTGGGCTTCCGCCCAGTCCACGCAAACCGACAGATTGTCTATGAGTTCTCGGCGTGTTTCTTTCACGGTAGTTGCTCCTTGACAGGTTTCCCAGATTCACTACCAGAGACCACCCGCGGCCTGGCAAGACGGGGGGGCGTGCTAAGACCTGACTGCCACCGAAACTGATCGTGAAGGACGGCCCCGACCAAACCACCGCCACCCAAAACCAGCGCTCGTGTTCCCATCGATCTATACCTCCGAGAGAGCTTCGCGCCGCAGCGCTTTGGGTTTTCTCCCCAGGTGCTTGACGACCACTCGCGCGCGCGGCAGGTACGGAGAATGGTTCAGATTTCCAGATTGTGTGCGCGCTCAAGATCAGCAATCAGACCAGGCCCAACCGACCGCCATCCCAAACGTTTCTGCGTTAGCGCGCTTGAAGCAAGATTGTCACCGCCGGCAACGAACGCCATCCATCCAAAATGGTCGGCCGCCTCTTCGGGTGATTTCGCGACTACCGGCAAGTTCAGGCGGCGGCCGATGACTTCGGCGATCTGCCGCAGGGGAACGCCCTCTTCGGCGATCGCGTGATAGCGGGCTCCGGCAACGCCCTTTTCGAGCGCCAGCGTGTAGAGGTGGGCGAAATCAAGCCGGTGTGCCGCGGGCCAGCGGTTCGCGCCGTCGCCGACGTACGCCGAGACTCGCTGCTCGCGGGCGATAATGATCAGGAGTGTGATCAATCCTTGCATCTCCAGGTTATGGACTTGGGGAAGGCGCATTACTGATACGCGCACGCCACGCTGTGCAAGAGATAGGGCAGCTTCTTCCGAGGCGCTCCGCGGGAAGATCGAGCTGGGCACGCACGCGTCGTTCTCGGTCGCGACGCGTCCGGGAGTGGAGACTCCAACCCCCGCTGACACGACGAAGGGACGGTCGGATCCTATCAACACCGAGCCCATCGCCTCGATCACGCGCCGGTCCGCCTCGCAGTTAGCCTGGTACTTCGAGAAGTCGTGATTGAAAGCGCAGTGAATCACTCCATCCGAAATCGAAGCCCCACGGCGGAGGCTTTCCAGGTCTTCGAGATCACCTCGAAACACCTCGACGCCAGCCGCGACAAGAACCTTCGCGGCCGCGTCGGAGCGAGCAAGACCGAGCACCTGATGACCCGAATCGATTAGCTCCCGAACAATTGCGGAGCCGATGAATCCTGTAGCGCCGGTAACGAATACACGCATGAGATTTCTCCTTTGCCGAATAGACAGATCGGCACCTAATCAGGGACGCGGGTGATTGACTCGAGGTTAGCGATCGCTTCGGGAGATAGTTTGATCGCCGCAGCATCGAGATTTTCTCGTAGATGGTCGATCGACGACGTACCGGGAATCAGCAGGACGTTTCGCGCGCGATGAAGTAGCCACGCTAGCGCGACCTGCATCGGTTTCACCTTCAAGGACGCCGCAGCCGTGTCGAGCTTGGTGGACTGCAGCGGGCTGAATCCTCCCAATGGGAAGAATGGGACGTAAGCGATGCCCTGCCGTTCAAGATCATCAATGAAAGCGTCGTCACGTCGGTGAGCGACGTTGTACAGGTTCTGCACGCAAACGATCTCCGATATTTTCTGCGCTTCTGCGAACTGCCGCGGAGTCACATTGCTCAGGCCGAGATGACCGATGAGTCCCTTGCGCTTGAGTTCGGCCAGCACCGTCAGCGGTTGCTCGATTGAGCCGTCCGTAGGTCCCGTGGGATCTCCCACGCGCAAGTTCACGATATCGAGCCTGTCGAGACCGAGATTTCGCAGATTGTCATGAACCCCATCGATGAGTTCCTGGCGCGACAGAGCGTGAATCCAGGACTTGTCAGATCCCCGGCGGGCGCCCAGCTTGGTAACGATTACCAAACCGTCCGGATACGGATGGAGCGCCTGCTTGATTATCTGGTTGGTCACGTGAGGCCCATAGAAGTCGCTGGTATCGATGTGATTCACACCAGCTTCAACCGCCTCACGCAGAACTCTGACGGCACCGTCGAGATCCCGCGGCGGACCCCACACTCCCGAACCTGCAAGTTGCATAGCTCCATAGCCCACGCGGTTCACGGAAAGCGAAGTCTCTCCGAACATGAAGCTTCCACCGAGGCTGATCGGTTTAACCATTGAGTTCCTCCGGCGATTGTACGGTTATTCTTAGTTTTCGAAGCGCTTCAAACCTTTCCGCTTCAAAGCTGGGACGAACCTCCATCGACCGCGAGCCATCCTGAACTCCTTCACTCGTGAGCAAGGATGCGAGTTTGATAGACAGATCGGCACCCCTCTGCTAGAAGTGGAGCCAGCCTCCGGTTGTCTTACAATATACGGAGGACTTCTCCGGCTTGTCAAGACCAAATGGAGACGTTCTCCGTTTCTCAGAAGGGAGCGGGGGCAGCAGATAAAAGTGATGGAACAATCGGCAGAGAAGTCGCGGAAACTACGCGCCGATGCGGTCCGCAATCGCGAGCGCGTGCTTTCGGCAGCGAGGGCGGTTTTCAGTGCAGGCGGCGCGGATGCGAGCCTCGAAGCCGTGGCGCGGCGCGCCGGAGTCGGAATCGGAACGCTCTACCGCCACTTCCCCACGCGTGAAGCATTGTACGAGGCCGTCTATCAGCATGAAGTGCGGCAGCTGTGGGAGCTCGCGGAGCGGTTGAAAGACGAGGCTTCCCCGGTGGAGGCTCTGCGTCTCGGGATGCGTGCAATTGTCGAATTCGTCGCGACCAAGAAGGGTATGTCCGCGGCGTTGGCGCTTGCCGTAACCGGTTTCTCGGAACTCCACGCCCGCTCGTCCCCGCGGCTCGAGAGAGCAGCCCGCATCCTGTTGGAGCGGGCTGTCGCCGCAGGCGAAATACGTTCCGGTATAGACCCCGGAGATCTGATGCGAGCGGTCGTCGGCATGTGCCTGGTGCACAATCAGCCGGGATGGCAGGCGAACGTCCTCCCCTTCGTGGACGTGCTCGTAGATGGCCTTCGCGTCGGGGCCAGGCATCGCGAGGCCCCGGTCAATAAACGCTCGTCCAAACGGCGCCGCCTTTTGGCCAGCAAACATGCAATCAGGTAAAAGCAGCATTATGAGGTTCGAGTTGCGCAGACATTTATAAGTCTTCTATGAGTCTTCGACCTATCTTGACCTGGATTTCCCTTTTCTCTGCGCGGCAATATCGTGTCAGATTTCCATTTTCCTAATAGATACGCTGGCGAGTTGGGACCCGAAGAAGGACGCCGATCATTTCGAGAAGATCGCCGAGGGCAGCGGCCGTCCAATCATGTACGAGGCGCTCGTGACGAACGACCGCTTCCCGCATCGCCATCGCAACACGATGAAGCCGCGGCGCAGGAAAGTCTTCGCGGTGGCAATCGCCTATTACCCAATCATTTGACAATCGGAACTATCGCCGGTTCGGAGGTTGCCAGTTTCGGTAAAACGTGATCGGTGAAAGAAAGAAAAGTCTCATGGCTAAGCGGGGCGGTGATCATGTAGTCGAGGTGGATCTCCTCGTGAAGACGACCGATCTTCCCGACTACCCGTTCCGGAGTGCCATGAATCACCATCGAGTCGACGTACCGCCGCAGCATCGCGTCGCTGTCGCCGCGCTCACCTTGTGGGTTGACATAAGTGCGCAGCAGCCATTTTGCGCCGTCGCGCGCTACCTCCGCGGCCTCTGAATCGGTGCGAGCGATTGCTACCAGCCGGACCGTCGGAATAACGCGGCCCTTTGCGCTGTAGCCATGCTGGGTGAGGAGTCTCCGCCAAGTCTCCATCTTCTCTCCGATAAGCGCGGGTGGAGAATGCGGATCCAGCATTATGGAATATCCCTGTTCGGCCGCCCACTCGATTGCCGGCGGAGAATACGCTGCGACCCACATAGGCGGATGAGGTTGCTGCAAAGGCTTCGGCAACACTTCGATGTTTTCAAATGAGAAATACTTGCCTTGGTAGCTCACGCGCTGATTTCGCCACGCGCTCATCACAATATCCACCGCCTCACGAAATCGTGGATAGCTATCCTCGGGCGTCATGCCGAAGGTGCGGAATTCTTTCGGATCGAAACCGCGTCCCGCGCCCCAATAGACTCGTCCGCCGGATAGAATATCAAGTAGCCCGATTTCTTCCGCAAGCCTCAATGGATGATAGAAAGCCGCCAGGGTTACTCCGGTCGCGATATGCAGCTTTTTGGTCCGCGCCGCCGCATACGCTCCCATCACCGGAATTGAAGGGCAGACGCTGTAGTCGTTGAAATGGTGTTCGGTTATCCACACCGCGTCGTAACCGGTGCGATCCATGATCTCGATACGCTGCAACGCCCGTTCGTACACGGTCGCCAGCGGCAGGCGCCGATCGGGCCAACTGAAAAACTGGAGAACGCCAAACTTCATGCTCGCACCCGAAAACGGCCGAGTCTCGATTTTGACCGGTCGAAGGACCGGTCAGGGCCGGCCCGCGCCTGCGATCGCGCCCGAGGATCCCGTGCCTCCTGCTGCTTTACTTGCTGACGAAGATGAAGCGTTCGCCCATCGCCGCGCTAACCTCGTTCAGATGGTCGCAATACTGGGTAAAGCCGCCGTTGTAGTTGCCGTCCTGCCTGCGCTGAAACTCACCCTCAAAGTTGTAGTAGCCGGGAGTGCAATCCTGGTTGCGCGTGGTCTTTCCGCGATGCCTGATAACCTCCTGCACCCACCACTCTTCCGCCTCCGCGGTAACGTTGATGGACTGATATCCATGACGGCGCGCGTAGTCGATACACTCGGCGATGTGATCGCCCTGCGCCTGAAGCATATCGGTCAGGTTGAACTGAAATGAGGCCTGATAGCCGCCCATGATGAACAGATTCGGGTAGCCCTGCGTATGGATTCCGAGCAGGGTGCGGATACCTTCGTTGTACTTGTCATTCAGGTCGCGTCCGTTCTCTCCCTTGATCTGATTGTAGATGCCGGTCTTCTGCACCTCGAAGCCGGTCGCGTAGATCAGCAAGTCGAGTTCGTACTGTTTGCCCTCGAACACCGGACCCTTCTCCCCGATTTCAGTGATTCCCTTACCCTTGGTGTCGATCAGATGAACGTTGGGCCGGTTGAAAGTCGGTAGATAATCGTTGTGGAAGCATGGACGCTTGCACAGGAGCATGTACCACGGCTTGAGCGCGTCCGCAGTCTGCTTATCCCGCACGGTCTCATCGATACGTTTATGGATCCGCATCATTGCATCGATATTCGCGTTCTCTTGTCTGCGGATCTTTTCTTCGCGAGACATCGCGGCTTGCCGCGCCTTCTGTTCCTCGGTGAGCTGCACTCCCATCCGTGCACGCGCGCGCCTGACGGCTTGCCATCCGGGCTTCAGTTTGCGCGCCCAGTTGGGATCGGTCGGCCAATCCTCGCGGATATCGATCGAGGACGGTGTGCGTTGAAATACGAACAGCTCTCTGGATGAAGCGCCCAAGCCGGGTACGGCCTGCACCGCCGTCGCTCCGGTGCCGATGATGCCGACGATCTTTTTCGCGAGGCCCGACAGATCAGGTTTCGTGTACTCGTAGTCCCACCGCGAGGTGTGAAATGAATGGCCTTTGAAGGTCTCCATCCCTTTGATCTTTGCGAGTTTCGGTTTGGACAAAGTTCCGTTGGCGCAGATGACGAATCGCGCCTTCATTCGATCGCCTCTGTCCGTTGCGATTGTCCCACATCTGTTCGGCTTCGTTCCAAACAGTCGAAGTAACAGTGGTCTGGAAGGTGGCAAGCTCGTAGAGTTTGTACTTCCTCGCGATTGCCTGGCAGTGGGCGAAGATCTCCGGACCCTTGGCGTAATGATCCTTGGGCACGTAATCCATCTCGTCAAGGAGCGGCAGGTAGTCGTAGGCCACGACGTCGCAAGCCACGCCAGGATACCTGTTCCAGTACCATGTGCCGCCTACATCGGCGCCGCGCTCTACGATGCGGATGCTTTCGACGCCGCGCTCGCGGAGCCGCGCCGAGGTCAGAAGCGCCGAAAACCCTCCCCCGATGAAGAGGCATTCCACAGTGTCATTGATGGCTTCGCGAGGTGTGACCTCGCTGCCGAACGTATCGATCGCGTACCTGGCCAGCGAGCCGGACAAATCGGAAGTGTATTGCGAAGTGCCTTCGGGCCGGTAGTTGAGCCGCAGGTCGCGCTCTTCAGCGAACTTTTTCTTTATCGCGTCGTAGTACGATTGCGGCCGCTCCGCCTTGGGCGCCTTCAAATTGGCGGGCTGTGGTTTTCCCGCGCTTGGCTCTTGGTGCCTAATCTCGGACTTCTCCATTCACCCGCTCCGTGCGTTTATGGTCATCGAAGTATCATAGATCACGCGCCAAAATGCCACGGTCGTGTTCTGCGCATCGACCACCGCGCGCGACGATGGTAGCGTCAGCGCCGCATGTCTGACGAATCGCACAGCCGCTGGCCGCTCGATCTGCGGATCTTCGCGGTAATTTTTCTGCTTTGGGCGGCGCAGCTAGCGTTGCGAGCTTTCTTTGGAGCGCATCCGGGCAGCACGGAACAATTTCAGGACGTTGTCTTCGGGCTGAAGCTCTACGACAATCCGGCGCGCGTTGCGATGGCAGTTCAGGCGCTGATTTTCGCTGCGTTCTCGATTGGAATTCTTCTGAGAATGAGCTGGGCGCTGCTGCTCGCCTGCATCTACTGGACCTATGTCGGGGCGAGCCAGATTTTATTCATGGTCATCTACTTCCACGACGACTCTCAGCGCGGCCATGTGTACAATGCCGAAGTTCTGCTGCCGATAATGCTATCGATCGTATTCTATCTTTGGTTCAGGAGGCGTTCTCTTCCGCGCCGGGCATGAGCGCCGTGGGGCCGCGCACGCAGTCGACTCCCTCGGGAGTTTTCGGTCAAAATAAAAGAAGACTTCACAAAAGGCAGCCACACGCATGCACCCTGGAATTCACGCTAAGACAAATCCTGACAAAGCCGCGGTCATCATGGCCGCGAGCGGCAAGACCATCACCTATCGCGAGCTCGAGGACGAATCGAATCGCGCGGCGAATCTCTTTCGATCGCTCGGACTCAAGGCCGGAGACGGAATCGCGCTGATGGCCGAGAATCATCCGCGATACCATGAGATTTTGTGGGCAGCGGAGCGCGCGGGCCTGTATTACACGGCGATCAGCTCGCGCTTGACAGCCGAAGAGCTTGGCTACATCGTCACCGATTGCGGAGCGAAGGTATTCATCAGCTCACGCCCGATGGCCGACGCCGCCTCGGGAGCGCGCACCGCGATACCCTCAAGCGTTCAATGCTACATGATGGACGGAGTCGTCCAAGGCTTCGCGTCGTGGGAAGCCGCCGTCGCCGGGCAGCCGGCGACGCCGATTGCGGACGAAACCGAGGGCGCGCCGATGCTCTATTCCTCGGGCACCACGGGCAAACCCAAGGGAGTCAAGAATCCCCTGAGTGGGCGTCCACTCGGATCGGGCGGTTTAGCGATGCTCATGGCTGGTCTCTACAGCTTCACCCCGGACAAGATTTATCTGTCGCCCGCGCCGTTGTATCACTCCGCACCCTTGCGATTCACGATGGCGGTGCATCAGCTCGGCGGCACCGTCGTAGTGATGGAGCATTTCGATGCGGAGGAAACGCTCCGGCTAATCGCGAAATATCGCGTGACACATATGCAGATGGTCCCGACGATGTTCACGCGGATGCTCAGACTTCCCGAGAATGTCCGCGGGCAATATGACGTCTCGAGCTTGCAAGTGGTCATCCATGCGGCCGCGCCCTGCCCGGTCGAGATCAAACAACGAATGATCGAATGGTGGGGGCCGAAGATTTTCGAATACTACGCGGGTACCGAGGGCAATGGCTTCGTCGCGATCAACAGCGAGGAATGGCTTCAACATAAGGGATCGGTCGGCAAACCGTTGGTCGGAAAAATCCACATCCTCGACGACGACGGCCATGAGCTGCCTCCGGGCGAAGCGGGAATGATCTATTTCGAGGGCGGAGCCAAGTTCGAGTATCACAACGACGCCGCGAAGACCGCGAGTTCGCGATCAAAAGAAGGATGGTCGACGCTGGGCGATATCGGCTATCTCGAGTCGGACGGATTTCTCTACCTGACCGATCGCAAAGCCAACATGATCATCAGCGGCGGTGTGAATATCTATCCGCAGGAAGCGGAAAATCTTTTGGTGACACATCCGAAGGTCCAGGATGCGGCGGTGTTCGGCGTGCCCAATGAGGACTTCGGCGAAGAGGTCAAGGCCGTGGTGCAACCGGTCGATATGAAGATGGCCGGACCCGATTTGGCCGCGGAGTTGATCGCGTTTTGCCGGCAACATCTGTCGGCGATCAAATGCCCGCGAACGATCGATTTCGACGCTGAGCTGCCGCGTCATCCGACTGGCAAGCTGTATAAACGGCTGATCAAAGATCGTTACTGGGCCGGGCACACCAAGCGTATCGCCGGATAGCGGAAGCTTAGAGTTTTGCATGATCGAGCAAGCCTCGATTGGCGCGGCCAAAAACTTGAGGATCATCTGGCCGCTTTCGCTATTTCTTCGAGACTGGCAAGCTGTCAGTCATGCCCGGGTTATATCCAGCAATCGCACCTTACGATCGCGGCATGCTGGCGGTTGGTGACGGCAACCTCTTGTATTGGGAGGCATGCGGCGATCCTGGCGGGAAGCCGGCCGTCGTTTTGCACGGTGGTCCAGGCTCGGGATGTACCGGGTGGCATCGGAGGCTATTCGATCCTGCCGCATATCGCCTCGTGCTGTTCGATCAACGCAACTGCGGACGCAGCACGCCCCACGCGAGCGCACCCGGGACTGACCTCGCGAGCAACAACACGTCGAACCTCGTCGCGGACATCGAGTTGCTGAGACAACATTTGCACATCGATCGATGGCTAATAGCAGGAGGATCGTGGGGCAGCGTCCTGGCGCTTGCTTATGCCGAGACTTATCCCGAGCGTGTCACGCAAATGATTTTGTGGGGCGTCTCTACGGGCAGGCACAAAGAGTTCGACTGGCTATTTCGCGGCGGCGTGGCTGTTCTGTTTCCAGAACAGTGGGAGCGATTGCGCGCTAATGTCCCCGCTGCCGAGAGCGATCGCGATGTCGTCGAGACGTACTACAGGCTGCTGCGTGATCCCGATCCTGCAATTCGCGAGCAAGCCGCGCTGGCGTGGTGTACTTGGGAGTCCGCGACGCCGGCGTGGCCGCCGGCGCATAAGCTATCGCCCCGTTTCGCCGATCCTGCTTTCGCTATGGCGTACGCACGCATCGTGACTCACTACGTGCTGCACAATGCGTGGCTCGAAGACGAGAGTCTGCTTCGCGGGGCCGGCTCTCTGGTGGACATTCCCGGAATAATCGTGAACGGACGCTTTGATCTTCAAGCACCTGTCGGTTGGGCGTGGGATTTGAAACGCGCGTGGCCGGGCGCCGAATATGTGATCGTGGACGATGCGGGCCACGACGCGTCCGCCGCGGGAATTACCGAGGAACTGACTCGCGCCACAGATAAATTCGCGATGCGATAGAAGCTTCCGATCGCAATCGATGAAAAATAAAAACGGCCTCGGCGAGTTTGCGCCAAGGCCGGTTCGAGGGAATTTCGCAGAAACCGCGAATTACTTATCGCGGTTCATGCGATCCTCAGGAGGCTTGTCGTCGTGCATACCCGCGCCGGACTTCTTCGGGTCTCGCAAGTCACGCTTGCTCTTGCACAAGCGTACTTCATATACGAGCAACGAACAGCAGGCATCGATTCCTTTCATGTATAGCCGGCTCGATTTTCAGTGCGGGGCTTACAATGATTGCAGAGTCGGCACTCTTGGCTGGAAAGGTTTCAACGACATTACGATGCATAGTGCAGAGCCCGCATTCAGAACATTTCATGAGCACGACTTACCGCAGTGGTACCGTCTGCTCCTGTGCAGTTCCGGTTTCCTGAACCTCGGCCTTCACGAACGTCACGATTACGCTGCTCGAACTGGGCATGTCATGCATCTCCCAGTACAGGTCGTGCGCACCGGCGGCCTCCGCGATTTCCGCTGCATGCTCCGCGCGCGGATGCACCTCGGTCAAAGGAAAATTGCGGAACACGAACCGGAGCCTGCCGCCTAACGCGTTTCGCACTTCCTCGACCATCGAGCACGCCATTCCACAATAGGGACACTGATAGTCGCCGTATTCGACCAGGGTAACCGCGGCAGTCGCCGGTCCGCATGTGATCGCGGGCGCTCACCGGCAAAACCAGCTTGGGAGCGAACGGCGTTTTCACCTTTCGTTCTCCATTCTCATTTGTTCCGCCCCGCATTCCTCGGACAAACCCACATTAGAGGCCGGGTTTCTCAGCGCTGTGCGCATGGCCGATCGCGTTGCGCAGCTGAAGATCCAGCTTGGCGCAGTTGAAGATCACCTTTTCCGAATGCACCGCTTCGACTGCGTTCAGCGGTACCGTGAATTCGCCCGTGTTCTCGACGTAGATCACGAGCTCAGGGCGGCCATCCGGTTTGACCGCGCGGACCGCGCCGAATTCCTCGCCGCCATCGGAAACGAAGGTTTGGAAACCTACTTCGATTTTCTCCTGCACGATCTCCTCCTTCCGGCCGCGCCTCTAATTCCGGCGTCGATGATCGCGACGCTCCCCAGAAAACAAATGGACGTCACATGCGGGACCCCGCCGCGGCGTGGCTTATCGGGTTTTGGTAACTGGTCCAGCGAAGCGCGGGCCCAAGATGATTTAGGGCCGCGATGCGGTTGGACCAAAACCGGGCCGATTCCTATTTCGAACCCGGCACCCTCAGATTACATCGGCGCCGGGTCGAAGACTATGAAATTAACATCGACGGCAGGATTTTCAGATTACGCGAGCGTCCGCGCGCCGCGGTTCCTTGATGTCGATCATCGCTTCATCGTGCTATTCGAGGTGATGCCTGCAAAAGATGGAGGATGAGCATCGTTCGATCCTTAACGGATTTGCGTCGATGGGCATCGCCGGCAGCGAGACTTCCGTGCCCGTCTGACATCGTTGCCGTTACGCCGCTTCGCCAGATATCGGCTGCTCCGGCGCTTCCGCTTCTTCCGGTAAGCGCTCGAGGCCGACGTACGTCCTTAGCGCTGCAATCACCAGCGGAACTACGCCGACAAAGATAAAGATCAGATCGCCCGGAAGCCGCGCCCACTCGAGCGAATGCATCAGCGCGCTATGCCCGAACGCCGTGCTCCGCGCATGCCAGTAGCCGTTTTGCAGCACATCATAAAGTTGCAGAACGCCGCCCGGGAAAAGGTTGGTCACGAGCATCAGCGCAAGGCCGGCGTTAAGTCCCCAGAACGAGACGCGAATGTACTTTTCCGTATCCGGCCATCGTTCGTCGGGCGTTACCTGCCGGAATGCGAAAACCATGAGCGCAACCGCGAGCATTCCAAATACGCCCATGAACGCAGCGTGCGCATGATTGGGCGTGAGCATCGTCCCAGCCTCGAAATAGCTCACGATCGGCATATTGATCAGAAATCCGAACACCCCGGCACCGACGAAATTCCAGACCCCGACGGCCATCAGGAAGTAGAACGTCCATCGATGCGGCACGGCAAGTTCTTCGCCACAGATGTCACATCGCGCGCTCGTCAGCGCAATAAAATCCCAGGCGTCGAGCGTCAGCAGTGTAAGTGGCACGACCTCCATCGCCGAGAAGATCGCGCTGAGCGCCATAGCGATTTCTCCCTGCCCGGTGAAATACCAATGATGGCCGGTGCCGATGATCCCGGCTCCCAGATAGAGCAGCGCGTCGAGATAAACCACGCGCGACGCGGTCGTGCTTGAAACGATTCCGAGCTGGTAGAAGATGATTGCGACCGCGCAGGTCACGAAGAGCTCGAGAAAATTCTCAACCCACAGATGGATAATCCAGAAGCGCCAAAGATCGACGACGGTGAAGTTCGTCGCGGTGTTGTAAAAGAACGCCGGCACATAGAAGACCGGAATCGTAATCGCGGCGGCGATGAACAGGCCGGAAAGCTCGCTCGATTCGTGCCCGCGCAGGCGTGGTGCGATCGCGCGGTAAAGCAAGATCACCCACAGCACCAAACCAGCGGCCAGCATCATTTGCCATGCGCGTCCGAGGTCGAGATATTCCCATCCCTGATCACCGAACCAGCTCCACATCGGTCCGAGCCACTGATGCACTCCCGCGAATTCGCCGAGCAGACTGCCGACGACGACGAGCACCAGCGCGACAAACAATACGTTCATCCACAGGCGTTGCCCGCGCGGCTCGCCGCCACCGATCGAGGGAGCCAGGAATAGTCCGCCCGCAACGAACGATGCCGCGATCCAGAAAATCGCGAGCTGCAGATGCCAGGTGCGCAGGATCTGGCTCGGCAAAATCGACGAGAGCTGGATCCCATAAAAGCTGTTCGCATCGGCGCGGTAATGCGCAGTGCCGCCACCGACGAGAGTCTGCACCAGGAAGAGCAACGCGACGATGACGAAGTACTTGATCGTGGCGCGTTGGCTCGGCGTCGCAACTCCAGGAAGCATCTTCGGATGCGCATGTCCGCGCCGCCGCCGCCATCCGAGGAAGTCGAACTTACCAAACGCGAACAGCACCGCTGCCGTCGCCCCGAGCAGCGTGATGAGACTGAGCGCGCTCCATAGCACCGCGCCGCTGGTCGGCCCGTTTCCCACCGCCGGATCGTACGGAAAATTATTCGTGTACGAGTAGCGATGTCCCGGGCGGTCGCTGACTGAAACCCACGCCGTCCATGCGAAGAACGAGGTCAGCTCGCGAAGCTCGCCGGAGTCGCTGATGTAATTGCGCGGCAGGCCGCCGTCGTCTTGAGGATCCTTGAAGTAGTTTGTCCAAATGCCAATCTGCTGCTGATAGGATGCGGCCTCGGCTTCGGTGAAGGTGAGAGTCTTCGAGGCCTGGTCGTAACGATTCTGCTTGAGGAGCCGCGCGACTTCGGCGTTGACTACTATTCGCTGCCGCAGCGGGAAAGTCGCCTGCATGACAAAGCCGTGGCGCCGAGCGACGGTCTTTTCGACATCGAGCGCGAGCGTGTGCAGATACTCAGCGGAGAAATCGGGACCGAGATAAGCCCCATGTCCCCAGATAGTGCCGTTCTCCATTAACCCATAGCGGAGAAACACCTGTTGGCCCAACGCGATATCGGCGCTGGTGAACAATACCGCGCCGTCTGGACCGACGACTCGCTCTGGAATTGGCGGCGCGCCGGAGTAGGTCAGCTTCGCGAGCCATCCAAGAACGCAGAAGCACAACACAATCGTGACCAGCGCGCTGCGGCGCCACCACGGCGACAACGCTTCATCTTCTGGCATTCGCAAATCCCCCGAAACACTTATGAAATAACCTGGGCTGCAACAAGCCGGGACGATTGCGGCGCGGGATTGACACCGTGGTTATCTTTACCTCCAAGGATTGAGCCTGTGGAGACTAAACAGTGGATGAGACCTAAGTTGCGCCGGGTGCTGGATGATTCCGGACGCCGAGAAAACGCGCGGCAACAGCCCGAGTTGTCCGACCGTGAGCTGCTCGATGTCTATTCGGAAAGCGTCTCGGGAGCGGCGGAGCGGGTTACGCCGTCGGTCGTGAATCTTGAAACCGTCAGACGCGAAGGGTCCGCGGAGCGTCCTTCCGGCTCGGGCTCCGGGTTCGTGTTTACCCCGGACGGTTTCGTCCTCACAAACAGCCATGTGGTGGCTGGCGCCGACCGGATAAGCGTCACGCTGTTCGACGGCCGGCGCGTCGAAGGCACTGTTGTCGGCGTGGATCCGGACAGCGACCTTGCCGTGGTTCGGATTGCGGCGGGCGGGCTGGCGCCGGCACTGATGGGCGACTCGAACCGGGTGCGCGTGGGCCAGTTGGCGATCGCGATCGGCAGTCCCTACGGCTTCCAATGCACCGTGACGGCAGGAGTGGTAAGCGCGCTCGGACGATCGTTGCGCTCGATTTCGGGACGGCTGATCGACGATGTAATCCAGACCGATGCGGCGCTAAATCCGGGTAACTCGGGCGGTCCTTTGCTGAACTCGCGCGGTGAGGTCGTCGGGGTCAACACCGCGGTAATTCTGCCGGCGCAGGGAATCTGCTTTGCGATCGCGATCAACTCCGCCAAGTACGTGGCGGCGCGGCTCATCCGCGACGGAGTGATCAAGCGCGCCTATATCGGCATCGCGGGGATGACGACGCCGCTCGCGCGCCGGATCGTGCGCTTCTTTCGGCTGCCAAAAGAGACCGGTGTGATCGTCACCTCGATCGAGCCCGGAAGCCCCGCGGCACTGGCGGGTCTTACTCCCCGCGACATCGTCGTAGGATTCGCGGGAGCGCCTGTTGCCGAAATTGACGACCTGCATCGGATGCTGTCCGAAGAGCGAATCGGTCGGCAAAGCGAGCTCGATGTGATCCGTAGCACCGAGCGGATTCGGATCGGCATCCAGCCATCGCGATCGAACTGAATACCGGCGATCTGGTCAGACGGCGCAAGCCTTCGTGAGATACCGCTCGAGATTTGCGAGCGCACGATCCCATTCGATCGCGGCCAGCCGACTCGAGAACGAATGATTGCCGGCGCCGTCGGCGGCGACTCGCGCGAAGGAAGCCTCCTCGATAAGCGAGCATGCCTCGCTTATCGCTTCCGCTTCGGTCGCGGCGGCGCCGATCGCGGCGCCATCGCGATCGGGATTGATCACGAGCCAGAACCAGGAATGCTGTTCCTTGCGCACTTCGAAGCCGACTCCCATATGATTGCGAATCTTCATAAGTGATCCTCAAGCGGCTCGGGGTTGATCATCGATCGCGCCAGATACTCGGGCTCGGTCCAGGCCTTCCAGACCAGGGCGCGAGGTGCGTCGAGCACGCGCGCGATATCGAGTTGCAGTTCCGCCGACCCCGCAGCGTGCCTATCTCGCGGCTTCCATGTCGCTTCTCCATACTTCGCAGCCGGCGGTCAGACGGCCGCCAAGATTTCCGCGAGCCGATCGAGCGAGCTCGTCCATCCGCCGCGATGCATATCGCGCGCCGTGACCGATTCGAATACCGCTTGACGCAGGGTCAGCTTTGTCTTCGGACCCTGATCCTCGAAGGTCACTGTCAGGAGAGTTTCCGGCGAGGTCGGCTTGCCGTCAGCATCCGTCCACATAAAGGTACGCACGATACGCTCGAGCGGAACGATTTCGCGAAAGACACCCTGCTGCCAATGGTCAGAGCCGTCCGGCGCGCGCATCTTGATGCGAAAGGTGCCGCCCGGCCGCGCCTCCAGCTTGATAATGGCGCCCGCGAATCCTTCCGGACCGAGCCAGCGCACCATGTGTTCCGGGTCAGACCACATTTTGTAAACGAGGGTGCGCGGCGCGTCGAAAATCCGCGTGATGACGAGTTCGCAGTCCGTCGATTGCGCGGCAGGATTACTTTGTGCGTCCATTCCGCTTCTCCTTTTTCTGCAGCTCGATTTTGTGCGATTCGGTTTTCTGCAACTCGCGCAGGTAATCGTCCAGGCGATCGAAACTCTCTTCCCAGAAACGCCGATAGTGCTCCAGCCACGCCGCCGCGTTCTTAAGCGGTCCCGCTTTCAGCCGGCTCGGACGCCATTGCGCCTGCCGGCCGCGCGCGATCAGGCCGGCGTGTTCGAGCACCTTGAGATGCTTCGAGATAGCCGGAAGGCTCATCTCGAACGGCTTGGCCAGCTCGGTGACCGAGGTTTCACCCGAAGCGAGGCGTGCAAGGATCGCTCTGCGGGTAGGATCGGCAAGGGCGCTGAAGGTGGTGCTGAGGCGATCGAGTGGCATCGGTACTAAACCGTTTGATTAGATAACCTACTAGTTAAATACTCCGGAAGCCGAGGCGCGTCAAGCATCTCGCGTGCCCGTTCTAGTGTTTGCGGTTACTTCAATTTATCCAGCGCCAACTCCGCACCTTCATGCGCGAGCAGCCAGCGCTTGCGTGGCAGTCCGCCGCCATAGCCCGTAAGAGAACCGTCGGCGCCGATCACACGATGACAAGGCACGACGATCGCGACGGGATTGGCGCCGTTGGCGAGACCAACGGCGCGCACGGCCTTCGACCGATTGATCTGCGCGGCGAGCTCGCCGTAAGTGCGCGTCTGACCGGCCGGGATCTTTCGCAGCGCGGCCCAGACCTCGCGCTGAAACGCGGTGCCGCCCGTTTCGACCTCGAGGTCATCAAGCGCGGAGAGATTGCCCGCGAAATAATTCTCGATCGCGCGCCGCGCTTTCGAGGGCGAGCGATCGTCGAGGTCGAGCATCGTAACCTCGCCGAAACGGAGCCGAAGCAGCCGCTCAATGCGATCGGCGTCGTCTTCGAAATCCAGGACCCGGATCCGATCCTGCTCGTCCGTCAAGACCAGAATTTCGCCAAGCACGCTCGACACGCGTTCACGACGGAGAGTGAGGTTCTGCATCATCTGGATACCTCGCTGGCCAATCCCTTTTCCAGCATAATCGCTGCGCAATGGATTCAGACAAAAGCAAACGGCTCACGCTGATCGTTTCGTTGTTCATCCACGCCGGGTATGAAGCCGAATTTGATTAATTCGAATTTGGGGCGACTGCAATCATGCGACGCCATGGCGGAGAAATCGAGCGCCGGATTGGATACGTCGGCGGCAGCGACGCGAAGCTTCCGCATGAAGTACACATCGTAACCTTTCCCGATGAGGCCGCGTTCGAGCGATATCGGGTGGCGTCGCCATGCGTTCCATTCTAAAGCAGTGCGACGAAAAACATAAGGCTGAACAGTTCAGCCATGAACAAATCTGGCAAAAACCCTAACGGCGTTAACCTGGAGAAAAACCGTTGCGAGGACGATTCATCGACGACCCTTGTCTCCGACCAGGAACTCACGAGAATCCACTGCGATCCTGATGCGCGACGTGCCAGATCTCCTCGCCAATCGCGTACGATCGCAATGTTAGTTCTTTGGGCCGACTCCGGTCACTGCCGCGACAGGATTAGCATTATTGCAGTGTCCTTCTTAGCTTTTACTTACTCTTTGCGCGAGTGGCTACCGGTAGAGCGCACTACTCCATCACGTTCGAGGCGAGCTATGTCTTCGGCGCTATAGCCCAACTCGCCCAGAACGGCAGCGCTATCCCCGCCGAGCAGAGGCGCGAGTTGGCGGATGCCGGCGGGAGTGCGGTCGAAGAGCGCCGCGGGACGCGGCATTCTGACTTTGCCGAACACCGGACTCTCGTGTTCTTCGAGGATGTGGTTTTCGCGCACTTGCGGTTCCTTCAGAAGCTCGAAGCGGCTGAGGACCGGAGCCGAAGGGACATCATTAGCCAGAAGACGCGGCAGAATATCACTCGCTTTCCACTTTTCGAACTCGGCGGTGGCAATCTCGCGGCGCTCGACCCCATTTTTGGATCGCAGATGCGCCGTCTTGAACCGAGGATCGCCGATCAGATCCTCGCGGTTCAACGCGCGGCACATCCCGGCCCATTCGTCGTCGGACAAAGCTCCCGCGGTGATGTAGCGATCTTGTGTTGCGAACACCAGGTCGGGCCCGACCTCGCCGTCGGAGGGGTCAATTTCTTCGCCGACAAAGGTCAGCGTCGGCATCGCTTCCGGCCACAGATAGGAGATCATCGCATCCAGCATCGCGAGCCTGACGTGCTGTCCCTGCCCGGACCGCTCTCTGGCGAACAGCGCCGCCGTGATAGCCTGCGCGGCGGTCAGTGCGGTGGTGTAGTCGGCGATAATCGTGCGCACCATCCGCGGCCGCCCGGTGTCCCGGTCGCGCTGAATTTCCGCAAGGCCCGAGAGCGCCTGGATCACGGGATCATATGCGCGCTGGCTGGAATACGGACCGGTTTCTCCGAATCCGGTTATCGATACATAGATGATGTCCGGGCGAACCGCGCGCACAGCCTCTTCGCCGAGGCCCATGCGCTCCGCGACTCCGGGGCGGAAGTTGTGCACCACAACGGCCGCCGACGCGATGAGCATTCTGACTATTTCAAGTCCCTGCGCTGATTTAAGATCCACCGCCAACGAGCGCTTGTTGCGATTGCAGGAGAGAAAGGACGCGGACATTCCATTCGGCCCGTGACTCAGATGGCGCATCAACTCGCCGTTTGGCGGTTCCAGCTTGATAACCTCCGCGCCCTGGTCCGCCAGCATCATGGTTGCGACCGGTCCCGCGACCATGCTCGTGAAGTCCAACACGCGGACGCCTTCTAACGCTCCGGACATTTGCTTGACTCCTTAACGATCGGCGGCTGCTTACGTCTGCGAGAAATTTCGTTTGAACGCGGCCCGATAGGCAGGACGCTGGCCGATCCTTTGCCGATAATTGGAGAAGGTATCCGAAAGCGGAAGACCGATGGAAGCCGCCCAATCCAGGCAGGTAGTCAGAAGGATATCCGCCGCGCTCAACCGGGCACCGAGCAAGTATTGATCGCCGACTCGCGAATCCATCGCCTCCAGATTGTGAATGAAGTAATTCCTTGCCGCTTCAACCGCCACCGGCGCTTCGCCATATGTCTGCTTCAGTCCCTCATGACGCCGCATGATGTAAAGTGATCCGGCGTCGAGTTCGGAAATCACGAAGAAACACCACTCGTTCAATCTCGCGCGGTCTTTGGGTTCGGCTGGAACGTACACCTGTTCGGGCTTGGCAAAGGTCTCGCTCAGGTACTGAATAATCGCGGCGCTTTCGGTCAATACGAATTGGCCATGGCGAAGAACCGGAATCTTGTGTCTCGGGTTGAGCAACTTGAACGCGTCGGTCCGGGTCTCTCCGGTCCGCGCTCCAGTAGGCTCGAAATCGTACTCCAGTCCGAGTTCCAGCAGCATCCAATGCGGTCGCATCGTGCGGCTGGTGCCGGCGCCCCATAAAATCAATTCGTTCGGCACGTCAGTTCTCCAATCTTCTTGGGCTCAAACGTTTCCGTGAAAGGCCTGACCTCCATCTCGCGAGTCCATGCGCTGCGATCCCGATGCGCGAGGCACCAGAACGCGCCGGCGATTGCAGGCTTCATTCCGGAATCCGCCTATTGATGGCGTCCGTCATGTTTGGTACATTCATGACGCTCGTAATCAAACGTGTCAAGTGCGATTGGAAACTCCGGAATAATCTGATGCGGGTATCGAAAGAAAAAGCCGCGCACAACCACGAACAGATCCTGGCCGCCGCCGCGCGGTTGTTCCGCGAACACGGAATTACCGCGACCGGCGTCGATTCAATTACCCGGGCGGCCGGCCTCACGCACGGCGGGCTCTACAGCCAGTTCGGATCGAAAGAAGCGATAGCAGCCGAGGCGATTCGCCTTGCCTCCGCCCAATCGAGACGCCGCTGGCAGCGAGCAGCGGAACGCGGCGGCGCCGCGCAGATATTCCCGTCGATCGTAGAAACCTACCTGACGCCCGCGCATCGCGATGCTCCCGGCCATGGCTGCGTGATCGCGGCTCTTGCGACAGAGGTCGGGCGGCAACCCAAGGCGATTCGCAAAGCCTTCACGCGCGAGCTGAAGAGCACGCTCAAATTTCTAGGTGGCGTGATGCCCGGCAAGAATCCATCGGACCAATTCGAGAGTGCCGCCACCGCGTTCTCGTGTATGGTCGGCGCGCTGATTCTCGCGCGTGCGGTAAATGACGATGCATTGTCGAATCGAATCATGAAGGCTGCGGCCGCGCGCGTGGCGGACTTCACCAGAATCAGCGGAAAGAAAACGCGCAACTGGCCGCGGCGACAAGTCTGACGCCTCGAACGCACGGAGGATCGTCTTTGGGATCAAGGAACGCCACAGTAGCGGTGATTGGCGCTGGGGATTATATCGGCGGCGCAATCGCCGAAAAGTTCGCGGCCGAGGGTTTCACGGTCTTCGCGGGGCGCCGCAGCGCCGACAAGCTCGCGCCGTTGGTCGCGGATATCGAGGGCGCGGGAGGCAGCGTAGTCGCCAGGGGACTTGATGCGCGCAAGGAAGAAGACGTGGGCGCATTTCTGCGGGACGCCGATAAACACGCGCCGCTGGAGGTGTGCATCTTCAATGTGGGAGCCAACGTCAATTACCCAATCCTCGACACTACCGAGCGCGTGTTCCGCAAGGTCTGGGAGATGGCCTGCTATTCCGGATTTCTGGCCGGGCGGGAAGCTGCGCGCCTGATGTTGCCGCGCGGACGCGGATGTATCTTCTTCACCGGCGCGACCGCCAGCGTTCGCGGCGGAATTGGCTATGCGGCATTCGCCAGCGCGAAGTTTGGTTTGCGCGCGATCGCACAGAGTATTGCGCGAGAACTCGGCCCAAAGAATATTCACGTCGCTCATCTCATCGTCGACGCCGGAGTTGATACGGCTTGGGTGCGCGAGCGGATCAAGCAGCGCGAGGGCGAGGACGCTCTCAAGAACCTTGATCCTGGGCGCCTGATGCGGCCCGCCGCAGTCGCGGAATCATATTGGCAACTGTACCAACAGCCTCGCGATGCGTGGACGTGTGAGCAGGAAATTCGCCCATTCGGCGAGAAGTGGTAACGCGATGGACAAAGTAGAATTCCATTTCGACTTTGGCAGCCCCAATGCCTATCTGAGCCATCTGGTCATTCCGGAGATCGAGAAGCGCACCCGGGTGAAGTTCGAGTACGTCCCGGTCCTGCTGGGCGGCGTTTTCAAACTCACCAACAACCGTTCGCCCGCCGAGAGCTTGGCAGGCATCAGGAACAAGCCGGACTACGAGCGGCTCGAAACCCAGCGCTTCGTGCGGCGTCATAAGATCAGCCGATTCAGGCCCAATCCGTTTTTCCCCGTGAACACGCTGGTGATGATGCGCGGTGCGATCGCGACTCAGTCGCTCGGCATTTTCGAACGATACGTTGACGAGATGTATCGGCACATGTGGGCCGAACCCAAGAAGATGGACGATCCCGCGGTGTTTCGCGCGGCGCTCGATGAATCACAAATGCCGATCGAGCGGATCCTCGAGATGGTTCAGACACCCGAGGTCAAGGAGCGGCTGCTCGAGAACACGAAGCGCTCGGTCGAGCGCGGTACTTTCGGTTCGCCGACGTTTTTCGTTGGCAACGAGATCTTTTTCGGCAAAGATCGTCTCCGCGACGTAGAAGAGCTGATAGTCGCGTCGAAGTAGTCTCTCCGCTCGGCGCGGCCCTACTAGACCGCGCCCTTCCCTGCCGCTTCCGCTCTCAGTAATTGGCACGCACCCGCCACGCGGGAATGCCGCCACATGGCAAGTTGCATTCCGGCAGTTTATTTTGCGGCACGAACGTATCCGCTTGCTTCGACGCCGATTACGATTTAGCCGCGATTTATCGCGATTCTCGATTGGTCTGGGAATTGCCTTGGGCCTGTATCGTGAACATCTGGAGAAAGCGTAGTCTGGCAGCCCCGCCGGCTCGTAGGGCTCTCCGACATGAGTTTGTCATTGGTCCGCCAAGTGACAACCCGCTGTTTCAGCGGAAAGCGCGACTGTATTTCTGCATCCGCTGCAAGTGGAGTTTTCTCGTTTGCGAACGGCAGATAATCGTTCTCGACAAGCACGGTACGCCGCTGACCGGCGCTCAAAGCTCTGAGCGCTTCAATACTCTCGAGTCCGGGCCGTGCCTCGCGCTCGAAGCGCTGCACCATAGCGATCCGGTCAAAGGCTATCTC
Source organism: Binataceae bacterium (SeqCode) (assembly GCA_050736695.1). Classification (GTDB taxonomy): domain Bacteria; phylum Desulfobacterota; class Binatia; order Binatales; family Binataceae; genus JBARDN01. The sequence goes on from JBOHWH010000126.1 coordinate 46,735, forward strand.
GTCCGTCTTAACTCAGAAGAAAAATCGCGATGAATCTATTAATCCGGCTGCCGGCAACCTTTCTGCCAGTCCGGTCCGATCGCGCTCTGGACCGATACCGGCATCGGCGGCTCGATCCGGTGAAGGTGCTGTTTTTCTATGAAAGCTTGATCGTGATGTTTTCAGCGGTGACCTGAGCCCAATCGCATCACTTGGTTACGCTTCGGAGAATTTTCTTGATGGCGCCACCGGTCGCGTTAGGCTCATATTGGATTATGCGACTTGCGCGAATCCAAACCGGCGAGAACTGAATCATGAAAGTCAGTGAGCTTGCGGGAAAGCCGGCTTCGCCCTCGATGCTGGTGAACGTCCCGCGGCTGGTGACCGCGTACTATGCGGAGCATCCCGATCCAAAGGTCGCTGCTGAGCGCGTCGCGTTCGGCACCTCGGGCCATCGTGGAAGCGCTTTCGAGCGCAGCTTCAACGAGGCGCACATCCTCGCGATTTCTCAGGCGATCTGTCTCTACCGCAAGAAACAAAATATTGATGGTCCGCTTTTTCTCGGGATCGATACGCACGCACTTTCAGAGCCCGCGTTTGCGAGCGCGCTAGAGGTGCTGGCTGCTGGCGGGGTCGAGGTTATGATCGACACCCGCCGCGGATACACGCCCACGCCAACCATCTCGCACGCGGTTCTGACTTATAACCGCGGCCGCACATCCGGCCTCGCAGACGGGATCGTGATTACCCCGTCGCACAATCCACCCGCCGACGGCGGCTTCAAATACAATCCGCCCAACGGCGGCCCCGCCGACACCGGCGTCACCAGTTGGATCGAGCAGACTGCCAACTCGATACTCGAAGACCGTCTGCGCGCGGTCGAGCGAATCCCATTCGAACGCGCACTGCGCGCGTCGAGCACGCATCGCCACGACTTTATCGACGCGTACGTCAGCGACCTCGGCAACGTGGTGAACATGGATGCTATCCGCTCGGCGGGCGTTCGGATCGGGATCGATCCGCTCGGCGGCGCGGGCGTTCATTACTGGGCGCCGATCATAGACCGATACAAAATCAACGCGACCGTGGTTAACAACGCGATCGATCCCACTTTTCGCTTCATGACCGTGGATTGGGACGGCAAGATCCGGATGGACTGCTCGTCGCCGTACGCGATGGTGCCGATCGTTGCGATGAAGGACCGATTCGACGTCGCGTTCGGCAACGACACCGATAACGATCGCCACGGAATAGTCACTCCATCAACCGGACTGATGAATCCAAATCACTATCTGGCCGTCGCAATCTCATACCTGTTCACGCATCGCGACGCCTGGCCGAAACACGCGGCGGTCGGCAAAACGATCGTAAGCAGCTCGCTTATCGATCGCGTGGCCGCGGGACTCGGACGGCGCCTGTTCGAGGTTCCGGTCGGTTTCAAATGGTTCGTTCCCGGCCTGCTGGACGGCAGCCTCGGTTTCGGGGGCGAAGAGAGCGCGGGCGCCTCGATGCTGCAGATCGACGGAAGTGTCTGGACCACTGACAAGGACGGCATCATCCTGGGCCTGCTCGCCGCGGAAATCACTGCACTTACCGGACGCGACCCCGGAAAGCACTACAAATCGCTGACCCGAGAATTCGGCGCGCCGGCCTATGAACGAATCGATGCGCCTGCAACCGCCGCGCAAAAAGAGATTCTGAAAAAGCTGACGCCGGATCAGCTTCACGCACGCGATCTCGCCGGCGAAAAGATCATCTCGATGCAGACGAAGGCGCCGGGCAACAGCGCCGCTATCGGCGGGCTAAAGGTCACGACCGAGCACGGATGGTTTGCCGCGCGCCCTTCAGGCACTGAGGAGATTTATAAAATCTACGCCGAGAGCTTCAAAGGCGCCGAGCATCTGAAGCGAATTCAGGACGAAGCGCAGGCGCTGGTCGCCAGCGTATTCAAGTAGAAGTAGATCGCGTCCTGGTACTCCGAACCCGATTATCTCTGAGGCGCGGCGTGTGGCCCGAAAGTGAGCAGCATCGGCGCTTGCGGGATTGTTTGCCAGAGCTCGGGATCGTGACCCGTGATGATCATCATGCCCGCGTCGCGCATCGCGCGCAGCCGCATAAGCGACGCGAGCATCTGCTCGCGATCGTACATCGTGGCCGGCAGATGCAGGTTGTCCAGCGTCCGGCGCAAGTAGCACGCATCACCGGTCAAAACCACATTGCCGGAGCCGATTCGGACGCGCAGCGACTGATGCCCGGGGGTATGCCCATGGGTCGGGATGCATACCACCGAGCCGTCGCCGAATACGTCGTGCTCGCCATCAATCATCTTCACGCGATGCCCGTGGTCGTAGTCGTGCGGATCGTAATAGACGCTCTCGATCAGTTCGGCGTTGTGAGCGGCCTCCCATTCGCGTCGCTGAATCAGCAGCGACGCGTTGGGAAGCTGATCGTTTCCGCCGCAGTGATCGAAGTGCAGATGCGAGTTGATGATCAGGTCGATATCTTCCGGCTTGCGCCCAAGCGCGCTGAGCCGCGCCCCAATCTCCTCGCCCGGTTTGAATCCAATCTTGTGAAACGGCGCCAGCCGCCCCAGCCGGCGATCGGGTTCCGTCTGCATCTCGACGTGCAGGCCGCTATCGAAAATCGCACGTCCTTTGGGATGGTCGATCAGATAGGACGGGACTGGCACCGTGAGACTGCCCTTCTCGCCTTTGAGCAAAACCGCGGCCGGCAGCGTCAACCATCCGCAGGTGAAGGCATAGACATTAAGCGGCATCGACTTTCCCTCGCTCGCAATGATCGGGAATTAATACACTCACTTTCGATTCGAAAGTTGTATCGGATTGCCGTCGGGGTCGTGGCCTTCGCAGAGATCGAGGCCGTTGCCCGACTTGACCTTGCCAAACGAAGCGCCGCGTTTCAGCAGGACGGTGCGGACCGCGGCTACTTCGGCGGCATAGAAAACCATTTTCGGTGGTCTCCGGCCGACAGCCGGCGTGCCGTTGTGCAAGCCAACAATGCAGCCTCCGGCATCGAACTCCTTCCAGCCTTTTTCGTCGGCGATTTGCCGGAGACCCATTATGTCCCGATAAAACGACGCCATCGCTTCCATCTGATTCGTAAAGACAACAATCCGCCTGATTGAGAGCTCCATTTCGTTCTCCAAAGTGAAGCCGCGAACCGCCTGAACTTCACACGAAGTCTCGGTTGCTTGTCTGCGCGCGCGCGGGTTAGGTTCGTTCTTCTTTACCCGCCTGGTTGAAAGGATACTCTTGATGTCGCGAAAAATATCACGCAGAAAATCTATTGCCACCTCCGCCGCGGCGACGGCGGCCACGATGCTGGGCGGTTCGCGATTGTTAGCTGCCACCGCGGAGGGCGCGGCGCGTTCGCAATCCGTCGATGTCGCGATTATCGGCGCGGGAATCTCGGGCCTCGTCACCGCGCGCGAACTCGGCAAGGCCGGCGTCAAATCGATTGTCGTGCTTGAGGCGCGCGACCGTGTGGGCGGACGCACCGTCAACATGCCGATAGCGGGCGGCAATGTCGTCGAGGGCGGCGGCGAATGGATCGGCCCAAACCAAACCGATATTCATGTGCTCGCGCGGGAACTCGGAATCGCCACCTTTGATACTTACGACACCGGCAAGACCGTCTTCTATCTTTGTGGGCGGCGCGTGGTCGCAGACGGGTTGGATACGTCCGGAGCTTCGGGCATGCAGGCCATGATGGAAGCGGCCGGCAAACTCGAGGCGCTTGCGAAGACCGTCGTGCTCGACGCTCCTTGGAACACCCCCGATGCGGCCGCGCTCGACAAGCAGACCCTCGGCGGATGGCTCGCCAAAAACGTCAAGGATCCGACAGCAGGCTTGTTGCTGGGAAACGTTATCAGCACCTCGGTATTTGGAAATCCCGCAACCATGTCACTGCTGTTCACGCTGTTCCAGGCAAAATCGGTCGGCGGCATTGCAGAGATGATCGCGGTGAAGGGCGGCGACGAACAATCGCGATTCGTCGGCGGCTCGCAACTCGTTAGCCTCAAAATTGCGCAGCAACTCGGCGGTCTCGTGATGCTCAATTCGCCGGTTAAATCGATCTCGAAATGGGATCGCGGGCCAGTCGTGATCGAGGCGGCCGGACGCGGAATCGAAGCCAAGCAGGTCGTGGTCGCGATGATGCCGGCCGACAACCGGCGCATCGCTTTCGCGCCCGCACTTCCACCGATGCGCGCCGGACTTATCCGCGATTTCGTCGCCGGCGTGGGAACCAAGTTCAACATCGTCTATGAACGTCCGTTCTGGCGCGAGCAAGGGCTCAACGGACAGTCGATGAGTGATACTCCCACCCTCATTACTACGCTGGACAACTCTCCGCCGTCTGGCAAGCCAGGCGTGATTGTAGGCTTCACGCAAGGACCATGGCCGCCGCGGGAGCCGGCTGCCCAGCGTGCGGCGGTGGCGGGCGCGCTCGCGAAGGTCTTCGGACCGGAAGCGCTCAAGCCTATAGGATACGAAACTGTTGATTGGGGCGGGCAGCGCTGGAGCGCAGGCTGCGTGACCCCCTTGCCTCCGGGCTTTTTAACCCGCTACGGCGCGGCGATGTGGCCCTCGATTGGCAGGATCGTCTGGGGCGGAGCTGAAAGCTCGCCGATCTCATACGGGGGCATGAACGGCGCCGTGCGAGCCGGGATCGAGGCCGCCAAGGAAGTGCACACAAGGCTCTGAACCGGCGCAGTTTTCAGGATTGCGTCAGGTCTTAAACGAACGTTTAATTAGATCATCAGTCCGGTACTAAAAACAAAGCCCCGGAGAGGTTCGAGGACGACATATGGCCGCAACCAAGCTTCGCTTCGGCGCGTTTATCGCGCCCTTTCATCCGATAGCTGAAAATCCGACACTCGCGATCGAGCGCGATCTTGAACTCGTGCAGTGGATGGACAAACTGTCCTACGACGAAGCATGGATCGGCGAGCATCACTCGGCCGGCTACGAAATTATCGCAAGCCCTGAAATCTTCATCGCAACCGCTGCCGAACGCACCCGCCATATCCGGCTCGGCACGGGAGTATCGTCGCTGCCCTATCATCATCCGTTGATGCTCGCGGACCGTATCAACCTGCTCGATCACCTCACCCGCGGGCGCGTGATGTTCGGAGTTGGACCGGGCGCTTTACCCTCTGACGCCGCGATGATGGGAATCGAGGTCGCCAAGCAACGCGACATGATGGACCAGGCGCTCGAAGTGCTGGTGCCACTGCTCCGGGGCGAAACAGTCACGAAGAAAACCGACTGGTTCACACTGAAAGACGCGCGCCTCCAGATGACGCCGTATTCGCGTCCCTCAGTCGAGGTCGCGGTCGCGAGTCAGGTGTCGCCGACCGGATCGCGCGCGGCGGGCAAGCATGGCGTTGGCCTCCTTTCTCTCGGCGCAACTACCGCCGGAGGTTTTAACGCGCTTTCGTCTAATTGGGCGATAGCCGAAGAGATGGCGCGCGACAGCGGGACCGTGATGGATCGCCAGCGATGGCGTTTGGTCGGACCGGTGCACGTCGCTGAAACGCGGGAGCAGGCGCGCGCTAACGTCCGCTTCGGTCTCGACAAGTGGCTGTTTTATTTTCGCGAGGTTGCCGCGCTTCCGGTCGCGCCTGACGATGGCTCCGATCCGATTGACGCGCTGATCGCCTCGGGACTGGCTGTCGTCGGCACGCCTGACGATTGTATTGCGCAAATCGAGCGGCTCCAGAAGCAGTCCGGAGGCTTCGGCTGCTTTCTGCAGCTCGCGCACAACTGGGCGAGCTGGGAAGCTACCAAGCGTTCATACGAACTGATCGCGCGTTACGTGATGCCGAAATTTCAAGACCTCAACCTCAATCGCGACACCTCTCTGCAATGGGCGAAGTCGAACCGCGAAAGCTTCATAGGCGCGGCGATGGCCGCCGTCAGCTCACGAATCGCGCAGCACATTTCAGAAAAAGGCTCAGAGAACATCCGCCCCGAGATACTTGAGGCGATGCATATGACGAACGGCTCGGACAAGAAACCTGAGGCACCATCGGTTCTCTCCGCGATTTCTCCTTTACCCGGCAAAGCGAATGGAAGATGAATCGAGGGATTGCGAGCCGCGGTAGAATTGCGGCGATAGTGACTCCATAAGGAGTCACTAGAGGAGTGAAGAGCGAGCCGCTTTCCCCTGCGACATCCGGCCGGTTTTACACACTTGGCGGAACTGGTAATTCAGTCTAAAGCCCGAGATACTTGAATAGATGAGCCTCCTTGATGCGAGAGATGCCGGGCTTCGGCACCGGCAGTCACCTACTCGCTCCAATCGCTCTATCTGAAGACCGGCGCCCGGGTCGGCAGCCCGAGCAATCAGGCGCTGAACAACACTTTCAACTGGAGGAGTTTTCATGAGCTGGGATTTTGAAACTGAACCTGAGTTCCAAAAGGAACTCGACTGGATCGATCAATTCGTGCGCGAGGAAGTCGAGCCGCTCGATTACGTGCTGGGCCATCCGTATGACGTGCGCGATGCCAAACGCAACGCTCTGGTGCGTCCGCTCCAGGCCGAAGTCCGAAAGCGCAAGCTTTGGGCGTGCCATCTCGGACCCGACCTCGGCGGACCGGGTTTCGGCCAAATCAAGCTGGCGCTGATGAACGAAATCCTCGGTCGCTCGCGGTTTGCTCCGATTGTGTTCGGATGCCAGGCGCCCGACTCGGGCAACGCCGAAATTTTGGCGCATTACGGCACTCCCGAGCAGAAGAAACGCTTTCTGCAACCGCTGCTCGACAACGAAATCGTCTCCGCATTTTCGATGACCGAGCCGCAAGGCGGCGCCGACCCCAAGGTGTTCACCACCAAGGCCGAGCTCCGCGGCGATAACTGGGTGATCAACGGCGAGAAGTGGTTCTCGTCGAACGCGCATCTGGCTTCGTTTCTCATCGTGATGGCGGTGACCGATCCGGAGGCCAAAGAATACAACCGGATGTCGATGTTCATCGTGCCGAAAGAGACCGCCGGTGTGAAAATTCTGCGCAATATGGGAGTCGGCACTCATGAGGCCGAGGGCAGCCACGCGTACATCCGGTACGAAGACGTGACTGTCCCAAAGGATCATATGCTTGGACCCCGCGGCGGCGCCTTCGTCGTCGCGCAGACGCGATTGGGCGGCGGCAGGATTCATCATGCGATGCGGACGATCGGACAGGTACGCAAAGCCTTCGACATGATGTGCGAGCGGGTGCTCTCGCGCACCACGCAGGGCTCACGCCTTGCGGACAAGCAGATGGTGCAGGAAAAAATTGCGGACTCGTGGATGGAGATCGAGCAGTTCCGGCTGCTCGTGCTCCGCACCGCATGGAAGATCGATCGCTATAAGGATTATCTGAAGGTTCGCAAAGATATCGCGGCCGTGAAGGCCTTGATGCCCAAGGTTTTCCACGATGTCGCCGCGCGCGCGCTGCATCTGCACGGTTCGCTCGGAGCGACCGGAGAAATGCCGTTCGTAGAGCAGGTAATTCAGAGCTTCCACATGGGTCTTGCCGACGGACCGACTGAAGTCCACAAAATCACTGTCGCGCGCCAGGTGCTGCGCGAATATAAGGCGACAACGGGTCTGTTCCCGAGCCAGCATATCCCGAAGCTGCGCGAAGCGGCGATTAAAAAATACGCGGACCGGATCGAGCATGAGGTCCGCGCCCAGTCGTGATTATGCGCGCGATAACCAGCGTGGAGAAGTGAAGGTGGCTTACGAACAGATTCTTTATGACGTCAAGGACAGCATCCTGACGATCACGCTCAATCGGCCCGAAAAGCTGAATGCTTTCACCGGCGTCATGATGACCGAGATGATCGACGCGTTCGATCGTGCCGACAGGGACGACCAGATCCGCGCGATTATCGTTACCGGCGCCGGCCGCGCCTTCTGTGCCGGTGCCGACCTGTCGTCGGGACCGGAAACCTTCGCGGTTTCGCGCGCCGATCGTCCCGACCGCAAGAGCGCATTTCGCGCCGACGGATCGATCGATTGGGCAAATGACGTGACTCGCGACGGCGGCGGACGCCTGACTCTTCGGATCTTCGAGTGCCTGAAACCCGTAATCGCCGCCGTCAACGGTCCCGCAGTGGGCGTGGGCGTTACGATGCAACTGGCGATGGACGTGCGGATCGCGTCGGACAACGCGCGCTTCGGATTCGTCTTCTCGCGCCGCGGAATCGTGCCCGAGGCTTGCTCGAGTTGGTTCCTGCCGCGGATCGTCGGAATCTCGCAGGCCCTGGAGTGGGCGTTTTCGGGGCGTGTGTTTTCGGCGCAGGAGGCGCTTGACGGACGACTCGTCAGCAAGCTTTATCCGCCGAGTGAGCTAATCCCGGCCGCGTGCGCTCGCGCGGGCGAGATTGCCGACAATACTTCCCAGGTCTCGGTTGCGCTAATCCGCCAGATGATGTGGAAGATGCTGGGCACGGATCATCCGATGGAAGCGCACAAGGTCGATAGCAAGGGAATTTTCGTGCGCGGCTCGTCGGCGGACGTCAGGGAGGGCGTGCTGTCGTTTCTCGAGAAGCGCCCGGCTAAATTTCCGGACAAGATCTCGAAAGACATGCCGTCCTATTTTCCCTGGTCGCCGCCGCGAAAATATAGCTGAAAGAGATCAGCCCCGCGCTTGAAATCGGTGCCTCTCAGGCTTGCTGATGGAAGCTGTCAGCCAGCGATACTGGCCTTGATGCCGCGTCGCGATGAGACAACGCGACGGAACGGATCCGCGCATGCTTGATCCGCAGACCGGCGCGCAACGAATCCGGTTCGATGTCCAGGTTTTCGCATACGCTGACAAAGCTGAATGGTCCGCGATCCTTTACCGAAAAGATCCAATCGTGCGCCTCGACGTACTGGATTCGCTTGAGCGCAGTCCGATCATTGCAATTATCCAGATAGCATCTGACCGCGTCTTCAAGAAGCGCGGAAAGAAGATTGCGCTCCCCTTCAAAGCGATGATCGCGGCGAGGGCTGTGGAACTGCTCGGGCAGAATCGAAGCTCCGGAGAAAACGCCTGGCGATTCGTCTGAGAGATTAAGAGCTGCCTTCATGATCTTGTACTCCGGTTTTGGTTACGTCGGTCGGACGGGTTACAAGGCAAGCTTGATACCAACGTAAAGTCGTGCGGATCCGCAGAAAGTACTCGATCGATTGCCGGAATTTTCTACACGGTCATCGAATTTCGACTTCGAGAACGTTCGATTTCCGGTCGCAGCTCTTCTCTCGGGCGAGGCTCAGAGTTTGTGAATTTATCCGGAATCCGGGATTCCATTCGGCAGCCTCAGGGTAGGCTTTCGCCCGGCGCAAGCAGGCCGGCGCCGGCCCTCTTTTTCCGTCGTCCTTCGACTCCGGCCGCGGCG
>JBOHWH010000127.1:0-14835 GCA_050736695.1 Binataceae bacterium (SeqCode)
CGAGGGAATTATCGGCCGCGGTGTGCTCCTCGATATTCCCAAAATCAAAAAGATCGACTGGATGGAGCCCGGCGACCGGATCTTCCCTGAAGACCTCGACGCCGCCGAAAAAGAGCATCACGTCCGCGTCGATGAGGGCGACATCTTGCTGATTCGCACCGGCCGTGCCGCGCGCCGCAAGGTCAAAGGCGGATGGGATCCAAATCGCGTCGGACTTCCGGGCCTCGATGCGACCTGTCTGGAATGGCTCCATTCGCGCAAGATCGCGGTGTTGGGTTCCGACAGCGTGAGCGACGTCGTGCCCAGCGGCTACGACGGTGTGATGCTGCCGATTCACGTTGGCGCCCTGGTTGCGATGGGTGTGCATCTGATCGATAACGCCGATTTCGACGCACTCTCCGCGGCCTGCGCGAAAGCCAGGCGCTACGAATTCCTGTTCACGATGGGGCCGCTAATCCTCGAGCGCGGAACCGCGTCGCCGATAAATCCAATCGCGATTCTGTGACACGCGCTAGGCCCGGTGAGTATTATAAATTTAGCGGGAGAATGGTTATGAAGAGCGAAGCATTGGTAATCGATTGCGACGGGCACATCCTGGAGCCGCCCGACCTGTGGGAAAAATACCTCGACCCGAAGTATCGCGACCGCGCGATGCGTATTCGCGTCGGCGACGACGGTTTCGAGTATCTAGAAATCGACCGCAAGCGCGCCGAGATGACGCGTCCCGGATTGCTCGGATCGCTCGGTGGAATGGGCAAACGGGTCGAGGAAACCAACCGCATGCGCATGGCCGCGATGCGCGGCGAACGGATGCGTCCCGAAGATCTACGCGCCGTGCAGCCCAAGCCTGAGGACACGTACCTCAAGGGCGCGGCCTTCGGCACCATGAACATGAAAGAGCGCCTCCAGCTCCTGGACAAGGAGGGGATGGCCAAGTCGATCCTGTATCCGACGCTCGGGCTGCTCTGGGAGGCAGAGCTGTTCGACAAGGAACTTTCGGCGGCGTATTGCCGCGCCTACAACCGATGGATCGCGGATTTTTGCCGCGATTCGGGCGGACGTTTGATTCCGATCGCGCATCTGTCGCTCGGTGATCCGGCTGAGGCGGCGCGAGAATTGGAACGCGCGGTGAAGGACGGATGCAAAGGCGCGTTCGTCTGCCCTTTTACGATCACGCGGGTTCCGCACGGCGACACGGCGCACGATCCGGTGTTCGCGGCCGCTCAGGACCTAGGCGTGCCGCTCGCGATTCATCCGACCTTCGAGCCGATATCGTTCGGGATTCATCGCCGCTACGACAACTTCGCGTGGGCGGCATGGTACTACGACCTGTTCGCGGGCCAGGGCGTGCAGCACGCCTTCGGGACGATCTTTCAACTAGGAGTTTTCGATCGTTTTCCCAAGCTCAAGTTGATCGTGCTTGAGTCGCAGGCCGGATGGATTGGCTATTTCCTCGATCGCGGCGACGCGATCTTTTCCGGCACCACGCTCGGCCTGACGGTGCGCCTAAAGGAAAAGCCCTCGTACTATTTCAAGCGTCAATGCTGGATTTCCGCCGACCCTGACGAACGCACAATCGCCGGCCTGATGCCGATTGTCGGCGAAGACAAATTCTTCTGGGCCAGCGACTATCCGCATCCCGACCATCCGGGCAACTACCTCGAAGAGCTAAAAGGGATGGTCGCGCCGATGACCGAATCAGGCCGCCGCGCAATCCTGGGCGAGAGCGTCGCAAAGGTGTACGGAATTTGAGTCGCGATCCCTCGCAGTACGAAACCAAAGCGGCGCGCGCGCCTTTCGCGAGCGCCGCTTCTCCTTTGTGCGTGCTTGGACCGGTGCCCGCGCATGCCCGCGGCTATCTCTCCGCGCAAGACTTGGACCGATGGAATCATTTGTACGAAGAGACCATCAGAGCCGGCCGGTTTTTGTACGCCGTCACCTTCTTCGTCACTTCAGGGATCAAGCTGTAGTGGTGAATTTGTAAACCCTACGGGCAGCGGAACCAGAACCAATTGCGGCACCTCGATCTGTCATTCCCGCGCGCGTGGCTGCCGCGCGTGAGGAATCCCGGATCTTTCTCTGTTCGACCTTGAAGCCGCGATAACGGAGTCAGGAATTCTCTTCGGCGAGGCTCAGGGCAGGCTCTCGCGCGGCAGCCACGCGCGGGAATGGCACGAAAAACTGCAGTGCGTTTCTCTCGTGAGCGCCGCTTCTTCGTGTCTTGGTGTCTTGGTGGCCGCTCGGATTATTTCTCTACAACCGTCAGTGGGATTTCGAACTTGGTCACCTGCGGGATCTTGCAGATGTTATCGTTGCATTCCTGGAACTTGAACGTACCCGCGACCTGATATTCCCCGGGCTTCGTCTTCGGATCGATCAGTACAGTCCCCGCCGCTTTCACCGAGTTCTGATAGACCGGCAGCGTTTGCCCGAGGCCTTCGAACTTTACCGGCGTCGACGGCGGAAATTTGATTTGCTGCTTTGCGATTACCGGACTGTCGAACGATACGCTGGTCGGCACGAACTCCGCAGGTACCGGATTGCCGTAGATGTGCCAGCCGGGCGCGATCGCGATATCTACCGTCACGCCGACCTCGTGCCCGGGCGCAACTTTGGCGCTCGCAAGCGCGATTTGCGCTTGAACGTCCTGGACCTGTACCGCCGCCGATACGGCTGAGGCCCGCGCACTCATCGGTGCAAGCATGAGTACCATCGCAAGAGCGATGGTAAGCGCAACTACTGTTCTTCCGATCGTCGTCTTCATCGCCCACCAATCTAGCTGACCGGCCCTGTGAGATCATCTCCGGCTTCGATAAGCGAAAGAGCCGCCGTCTCCGGCGGTCCTTTCAAGTTTGAGGTTGCTAGCCATAGCGATGCTATACCGCCATTCCAGCCTGGATCACCGCCGGCTCCGATGACTTCGGGAGCTGGGGCGGGCGTTTGCGCTTCATCGCCTTTTCGATGATCGGCGCCATCCGTTCGGCTTTTTCCTTTGCGCGCTTTTCCTCGCGCGGCTTGAACTCCGGCATCACCTTTTCAGCGAACAGATTCAGCGACGAGCAGATATCCTCGTGCTTGTTGTTGCCCGCCTGGGAAATGAAGACCACCTGATCAACACCCGCTTCTTCGTACGCGCGCAAGCGATCGCGGATCAGATCGGGAGTGCCGATGCAGGCGTTTTCGCCGCCGGCGCCGGGAATATTGATCGGCGAGCCCTTGTAGTTCGACCAGATGTCGGTTTTGCCCGGCTCGTGACGGCCGAAGACGTAGTGATGGCCGAGCGCGTAGGAGAAAAACTTCAGCCCCTCCTCGCCCATCGCCACGGCGCGTTCCTGTTTCGGATCGCACATGAAACCGGTGACGATTGCGATGTTCGGATTGATCGCGTAACCAATCGGCTCGCACTCGGTTTCCAGGGTTCGATAGTAATCACCCACCCACTGGCGGGCCTCGTCGGGACTGACGAACGCAAATGTCAGCGCGCCGATTCCGAGCCGCGCCGCCAACAGGATCGTCTCGCGCCGCGAGCACGCGACCCACAGCGGAGGATGCGGCTTCTGCACCGGCTTGGGAACCACGTTGCGCATCGGCATGCTGAAGTACTTGCCTTCATGGCCCTGGAACGGCTCCTCGACGAACATCCTGCAGATCGCGCCGAGCGATTCCTGCCACATGTCGCGCTTGTCGGCGCGTGGAATCAGAAAGCCTCCGAGTTCCGCCTCGGCCGAAGATTCGCCGGTGCCGAACTCGACGCGTCCGCCGCTCACCAGATCCAGCGTCGCGATCCGTTCGGCGACGCGTGCCGGATGATTGTATCCCGCCGGCAGTAGCACAATTCCGTGACCGAGCCGGATTCGTTTGGTCCGCTGGCTGCAGGCCGCGAGAAAAATCTCGGGCGCCGACGAATGCGCGTACTCTTCGAGAAAATGATGCTCGACTTCCCACATATGATCGATGCCAACCTTGTCGGCCAATTCGACCTGATCGAGCGCATCCTGAAACAGCTTCAGCTCCGAGCCGGGTTTCCATGGACGCGGTAGCTGATGTTCATAAAACGTTCCAAACTTCATATGGCTATTACCCTCTTCTCCACTGGGTGTAATGCTCGAACTAAACGCCCGGTCTAGGCTCTATCCGCGGGCTTAACGAATAGCGTACGCCCGACCATGTCCACGACCTCGCGTTTGCGGCGTTCGATAATCGCGGGCTCGAGCAGGTTCACGTTCCATAACCGTTTGATCATCGCGGCGGTCCCGAAATATCCGATCGTGATCGATTCGAGGCTGCGGATGAAATGAAACGGATCCAGCTCGGCGCGAAACTCGCCCTCACGCTGACCGTGAAAAATAAAGTTCAACACGATCGCGTCGAGCGGCGGCATCCGGCGCTTCAGCAGGTTGCGCCCGACTCCACTCTCTTCCGACATCTCTTTCCACAAGAGTTTCATCGAATCGGGATGCTTCGCGATATAGTCGATCGCGTCTTCGATCGCTTGCACCAGCCGCTCCTGCCGGGTACCCGCTCCGGTCGCGACCCGCTGGGCCGCGGCTTCCATCCCTTCGAAAATCTTATCGAGCACAGCCAGGTAGAGCTGCTGCTTGGAGGGAAAATGATGCAGCAGCGAGGGCGCCTTGATTCCGATCCGGCGCGCGATATCGCGCAAGCTGGTGCCGCGATAGCCGCGCTCCGCAAACAGCGGCAGCGCGACGGCAAGGACGCGGTCGCGAGTATCGACTCCGCGATGCAGCGGAACGACTTTGGCGCCCGCGCGCGCGGCGGGCATTTTGGATTGAGATCGCATGAGAGTTCCCTCGCTCGCCCTAAAAATTCTATCTAACAGTCGTTAGGCAGTCAAATCGCCGCGCGCGCGGGTCTGCGGCCATTAAATGCCGCTTGTCCGTCATCGTCCGCCGCGTCCTCGGCCTTTTGATTCCGTGCAAACCGTAGTAGAAAACCTCTCATCAGTGCCAGCAGGGCGTTGCCGGATGTCTGGCGGAGGTTTGAACCATGACCGAACTCTATTGGAAACCCGCGCACGAACTAGCCGCGATGATCCGGCGGCGCGAACTCAAGCCCAGCGAATTGATGACGGCGACACTCGCGCGGCTCGAAAAGGTCAATCCAAAGGTCAATGCGTTTGTGGCATTGCGCACCGAACAGGCGCTCAGCGACGCGCGCGCGATGGACGAGAAAATCGCGCACCGCGAGGAACTCGGCCCTCTGGCCGGATTGCCGCTTGGCGTCAAGGATCTGGAAGATGCCGAGGGCTTGCCGACCACGCACGGATCGAAAGCCTACAAGGATCACATGCCCGAAGGCGACTCGGTGCAGGTCGGACGCCTCAAGGCCGCGGGCGCGATCGTGCTCGGCAAGACCAACGCACCCGAGTTCGGATACACCGGTTTCACAAAGAATCTGCTCTTCGGAGTGACGCGCAATCCGTGGAACCTCGAACGCACACCGGGCGGATCGTCGGGCGGAAGCTCGGCTGCGATCGCGGGCGGAGCCGTTCCGATCGCGACCGGATCCGACGGCGGCGGCTCGGTGCGAATTCCCGCGTGTTACGTCGGATGCTTCGGACTCAAGCCGAGCAAGGGGCGGATCCCGCTTGAACCTTCTCTCGGGATGCTCGGATGGAACGACACCAGCGTGTACGGGCCGCTGACGCGCACGGTGCGCGACGCCGCGATGTATCTGGACGCGGCGGTTGGCTACCATGCGGCGGATCCCGATTCGCTGCCACATCCGGGAATTTCCTATTTGGCGATCCTCGAACGGATTCCCAAAAAGTTGCGCATCGCGTTTCATCCCGACTTCGGCTTGCCCGTGCAGAGCGATGTCGCGCGCGAGGTCGCAAAGGCCGTGGACGTATTCAAAGACCTCGGACACGAGATCACGCTAATCAACGATCCGATCACCGACCTCGGCCGCGAATGGCAACGCCTCGGCGCGACGCAATCCTATGCGCAGCTCTACGAGTTGCTGGCGAGCAATCGAGACGATTTCGGCCGCGCGTTCGCGACAGGAACTCTCTCCGCCGAGCACATCACCTGGAGGCATTATGGGCAGGCTTATCGGCTCCGCCATCAATTCAACGAATGGTGCCGCAAGATTTTCGAGCGCTACGATCTGCTGCTGACGCCAACGATCGCGACCGAGGCGTTTCCCGCCGCCGGCCCCCCCTTTGATACGATCAACGGGAAGCCCGCCGACCAGCTAAGAGCCGTCGCCGGATTTACCTATCCATTCAACATGAGCGGACATCCGGGTGCGAACGTTCGCGCCGGTCTGACCGACACAGGCTTGCCCGCCGGCTTGCAGATCATAGCTGAGCGCCAACGCGAAGATCTTGTGCTCCAGGCGTCATATGCCTACGAACAGGCCCGGCCCTGGAACAACAAATGGCCTGAGATTTGATTCCATCGCGCAAGCCTTTCCTTCGATGTCCAGGATTGGGGCGGGGCCGGGTTGGCCGTCAACACGAAAGCGTCACCGAGCTGCCACGTCGCTGCGGCAGCGCGGCGCGAATGACTTAGATGAAAGACTGCTCATGGCGCAAAAAAATTAGATTCCTTTCGCGGCACCCCCTCCTTCAATCCTCCCCCATTTCAGACAATGGGGGAGGATTCAGAGCTCAAATTCCTCCCCCGTTCTTGGTCACGGGGGAGGATTAAGGAGGGGGTGCCTGCCACCTCTGGCCGAGCGCAGTCAGCATGTCGAGAGTCCTCAGGGTTTAGATCTTCGCTGACTTGGACTGTCTGCTCATCGACCGCCGTCTTACTCGAGCGGAACGCGATCTGCTTCTTTGCCGCTTTGGCGGCAAAGCTCGGGGTCCCGAAGTGCCCGGCGCTTATGCCGCGAATTGCTTGCGGACGGCGGCGAAAGCGGCGTCGGTCACCTCGAGCGTGCGCGCGATGTCCTCTTCAGTGTGCGCCGCGGTCAGGAACCAGTTGTGGCGCGGCGCCAGGTAGACGCCGTTTAGCGAGCACGCGCCGGCGAACGTCTTCATGCGATCGTGACGGCCGTGATCGTCTTTGAACGTCATGTACGGTATCGCGGGCGGTCCCGAATACGTCACCTCGAAGTTATGCGTGCGCGCCTGCGCCAGCAGTCCGTCGCGCAGCTTCTCGCCGAGCATCCGCATCCGCTCGATTCCTCCGGTCGCCGCGAGTTCCTGTAAACATGCGAGCGACGCCGCCATCGGAATCGAGCTGGTGAAATACGAGCCGGTGAAAAACACTTCCTGCGCGGCCTGCCGCAGGCTGTCGCGTCCCATGCACGCCGAGATCGGATAGCCGTTGCCCATAGCCTTGCAGTAGGTCGACAGGTCCGGACGCACGCCGAACAGTTCGCCCGAGCCGCCCATGTTCAGGCGGAAACCCGCGCGCACGTCGTCGAGGATAAACACGATCCCGTTGCGATCGCACAGGTCGCGCACCCCGGTCATAAATCCTTCGACGGGAAGTTCCTGATCGTGGCCCGCGTCATGGCGAAACGGAGAGAGAATCAGACCTGCGATCTCGCCATCGTTGTCGCCGATTACGTCGCGCAGGCTCGCCAGGCTGTTGTAGTTGAAGTACACGACGTTGGCGCGATCTTCCGGCATCACGCCGCCGGGCGCCGGGGTACACCAGACGTGGGCGCCATGATACGCGCCCGAACACATCGCGATCTTTTTTCGTCCGGTCGCATGCCGCGCCAGCACCGTCGCCCAAGTACATACGTCGGAGCCGTTTTTCGCGAACACGGTCCAGTCGGCGAACGGGGTGATCGACACCATATATTCCGCCAGCTCGACCCATAGCGGACCGGGCGCATTAAAGCAGTTGCCGAGTTCCATCTGGCGGCGCACCGCCTCTTCGACGCGGGGATGCCGATGGCCGAGCACGATCGGTCCGTACGACGCCATGTAGTCTATGTACTCGTTGCCATCGACGTCCCAGACGTGAGAGCCCTGGCCGCGGGCGAAGAAAGATGGGAACGCGCCGCGGGTCAGCATCGCCGGATTTTGATGCCCATAGATGCCGCCGGGAACGACTTTGCGCGCGCGCTCCATGAGCGCGTTGCTCTTGTCGAAGGAATAAGGTTTCACGTGGGACCTCGGATGCGCCAGTTGCGCCGTGCTGTAACCGAGAATCCTACTCGCGACTCAGGCGGTCAAGCACACGGCTATCGCAGCGCGCGAAGTCAGACGAGGGAAGGACTAACTCAGTCTCAATGCCGGTAGGTCGTGCCCGGAACAGGCTGCGCCGATGGCGGCAGCGCGCCAATTCGGGTCAGTTCTTCGCGCAACTTCGCGCGCGACAACGGTTTCGACAGCACCGCCGACGCGCCGAGCTCATAGCTCTCGGCGATATCGCGATCGTACATCGAGCTGGTCACGACGAACAGCGGAACCATCGAGCATACTTCGCTGCCGCGAACCGCGGTCAGGACCGAAAAGCCGCCGTTGTCGGGCAAACGTAAATCGACAAAGAACAGGTCGGGGCGATCGTGCTCAGTGAACTGGGCGATCATGTCCAGCGCTTCTTCGGCGTTCTGCGCATGAAGCATTTCGATCGCGTCGCCAAGGACCTGGCGGATCACGGTAAGTGCGATAAAAACATGATCCGGATTATCCTCGACGAGAAAAATCCGTACGCAGGAGCCAACTCCTTCGAGATCTTTTTCGTCGTTCTCCATTCCTCTCCAGTTGTATGCCAGCGCCGTCAGGTTACTTCAATCGCGGCGATAAATCTTTATTTTTTTGAAAGAAAAATCACGACCGACAAACAATTTTCGCGTAGCTCTCATGATTCAATTGCCGTGCCATCAGCAAGCCGATTAATCGCTACAGTGATATCAATCGGGTTGTTTAGCCTTGTCATCTTTAGAAGCCTCCGTGGCGCCTGATTCAGACGATATGCCGCAAACGTAGAGTTTTGCGCCCTGATCTGGCTCTCGTGTCGCGGCTTGCTATCAACTACAAGAGATTACGGAACAGCCGGCTTTATAGCTGTGGCTAAAATGCTACAATCAATGGTTCCTTTTGTTTCATATCGGCACAGCTTCCCGGCCGGCGTCCGCCGCGTGACACCGTTCGATGCCGTGAACTGCATGGCGGGATGTAGGACAAGTTGTAGAAGAAGAAAAGGGAGTTCTGTGGGGTGGGTGTCGTAGCTCGTATTCTCGATTTGCCGCTGTTTCAGCATCCTCTGCTAAAGAAATACACCGCGCTGGTCAGCGATGACCTTCGCGCGACGTATTCCCGCGACATCCAGAAGTGGCTTCTGGTCGCGCCAATTATCGGAGTCGCCACCGGCGTCATAATCGCTGGAATCACAATTCTGATCCTGGGCGAGATCTGGGCGACACTGCTGCCGCTCTATCTCGCTCATCATTGGATGATCATCCCCGGCCTGCTGATCGGCTTTCTGCTCACCGGATTGATCATGCAGTTCCGCACGTCCGATCCCGACGAACATTCAACCGAAGAGATCATCCGCTCCTACCACGATCATCAGGGCGACATCGACTTCAAACCCTTCTGGTGGAAGCTGCTCGCCGCGATAACCACCGTCGGATCGGGCGGGAGTGCCGCGCTCGAGGGCCCGAGCATCTACGGCGGGGGTGCAATCGGGTCATGGCTATGGATCAAGCTGCGCCGCTATGCGCGCCTGGAGTCGCGCGACCGCCGGATCATGCTGATCAGCGGCGCGGCGGCCGGAATGGCGGCAGTCTTTCGCGCGCCGCTTACCGGAATCGTGTTTGCACTCGAGATGCCTTACAAGGACGACCTCGCGCACGAGGCGCTGCTGCCGTCGCTGATATCGTCGGTGGTCGCGTACGCAACCCTGGTGACGATCATCAGCGCCGAGCCTCTGTTCGGGTTTCACGCAAGCCACGTCTTCCGGGCCTCGGACGTAATCTGGTCGGCATTGCTGGGTGTCGGAATCGGGCTAATCGCGATCGTGTTCGACATCACGTTTCGACGGGTGCGCGTGTTCTTCGTGCATAGCCGCGTGCCGCACACCTTCAAACTTCTGGCGGGCGGATTCGGCACCGCGCTTTGCGGACTCGCCTTCGTCTCGATGTACCCCGGCAAGTTGATTCCAATCGGCCCGAACTACGAGGCCGTGCGCTACGTGCTGAGCACGCCGTTTCCCTCGCATCTGCTGATCACCTTTGCGATCCTCAAGCTCGCCGCCACGATCTGCTCGCTCGCCTCGGGCGGCGTTAGCGCGATGTTCGTGCCGCTGCTGCTGGTCGGAGGATGCCTCGGCAGCGCCTTCGCGCAATCGGTTCTGCACTCGCCCGCGGTCGATATGTTCGCCGCGGTCGGGATGGCTTCGTTCATCGCGGCCGGCTACAAAACTCCGCTCACCGCGGTGGTCTTCATCGCCGAGACCACCGGCGGCCATGCTTACATTATCCCAAGCTTGATCGGCGCCGCGGTCGCCTACGCGGTTTCCGGCGAGGCGTCGGTCTCCGGCGATCAGCATCTGCACGAAACCGTCAAAATATCGGAGCTCAGCAATCTTTCGGTGCGCGACGTAATGCAGCGCAAGATCGTGTCGGTGGAGGCGTCGGCCACGATCGCCGATTTTGCGCGCGCGGTCGCGGCGCATCAAGATCATACGCATTACCCGGTGTTCGATGACAACAAAGTGATCGGTCTCGCTTCGGCGGCGGATCTCGGCCGCATCGCGCCGTCAGAGTGGGAGAAAACCACCGTCGGTTCGATCGCGGATTGCACGGTCACCAGAGTCGCAGAAGATTGCGATTTAAGCGAGGCGCTGCGGCTCCTGGTGCGCGAGGATGGCGACCAAATGCTGCTGGTCACGCACGATCACGGCGCCGAAGTTTCCGGCCTCATCACCAAAACCGACATCCTGCGCGCGATCGAAAATCGCTCCGCCCCTACTCCACAGACAATCTCCGGACGTCCCACGCAACCTGCGCGCGTTACGCGGCCCTGAGCATCGGAAACACCGGGAGTCGCGAGAACCCGGCGCGATTCCAGACGGGAAAGCTGGTTTCGGTCACGGCCGCGGAAATCCCGGAGGCGCCACAACGACGAAGCTCCTCCCACGCCGCTTCGACTAATGCGACGCCGACTCCCGATTTCTGCCGCTTCGTTCACCGAACAGGTGCGCCGCTACCAGGGTCTCATCGCGACCGGCCAGTCCCCTTCGCCGCCTACGAGATCACGATCCGAAGCGCGCTGCGAATCCGCCTGCGGGAGCTGATAGAAGATGTCGAACTTCACGAAGTTCTCCGCAAGGCATGGCGAGCGCCGCCCGGCGCTTCATCGCGCCAGATCCGCAGCAGAAGGTCGTGCTCATTTGAATCGGGATCGTAAATCCGCTTGAGCGGCCGGAAGCCCGCCTTTTCGTAGGATCGGATCGCGCGCGCGTTGTTTTCGTCGGGTCCGATGATGCAGCTTTCGACCTCTGGCCGCGCGAAAACCACCTCGCGCACGAATTTGCGAAGAATCGCGGCGCCGCGGCCCCGCCCCCGATACGCAGCCTCGCCGACGAACAGGTCAACACCCGCGCACACTTCCGCAACGCCTACGATCCGCTGCCAATCCCGATGCTCGCTGATTAGATATTCCTGAATATAGCCGATCGGATTTGTATCGTACTGAATAATGTAGCTTCGGGTCGGACCGGGGGCGCCGATTCGTGGCGCGTACTTGGCCACGATCTTCTCCAACGGACCGGCCTCGCGCGACCACCATTGCCGCACCTCCGGATCGTCGTTGATCCATCGATGCATCCGCCGCAAGTCGTCATGCGCAAGCGTGCGAAAGTGCACGCGCGCGGCGTCGAACTCCGGCTCGGGCGCCATCAGTAATCGCCGAGCTGTGCAACGCATTCGCGATGATACGCCGGCGAGCCGAAGTATGCTTCGTTGAAGCGCGCGCGCTTGAACCACAGGTGGATGTCGTGTTCCCAGGTGAAGCCGATTCCGCCGTGCATCAGAACCGCGCGATCGGCGCCGCGCATGAAGACGTCGCACAGTCGCGCCTTCGCCATCGAGGCGGCGCGCGACGCGGTATCGGACGCGGCGTCCTGCGCATATGCCGCGTACCACAAAAGCGCGCGACCGGGCTCCAGCTCCGAAAGGATCTCGGCCGCGGCATGCTTGAGCGCCTGAAAAGATCCGATCGGTTTGCCGAATTGTTCGCGCACCTTCGAGTAATCGACCGCCATGTCAAGCGCGCGCTCGACTCCGCCCAGCGAATCGGCTGCGATCGCGAGCGCTCCGATATCGAGCAGCCGCGAATAAAGCCTCGCGCCCCCCGAAAGCGGTGTTGCCATGGCGCCGTCGAACTCGAGCCGCGCGACGCGCCGCGTCTGATCGAGATTCTTGAGCGCCATTGCGCGGACCCCCGCCGCCTTCGTCTCGACGAGGTAGAGGCCCGCGTCAGTGGTGTCGTCGCCGGTGCGCGCCGCGACGACGACAAAGTCGGCTGCGTCACCGTACGGCACAAACATCTTCACGCCCGAGATTCGCGCGGTCGCTCCGTCCTTTCGGGCGACGGTCGCAAAATCCGCCGGTGAGAGGCTGTCTTCGCTCTCGACAATCGCAACCGTGCCGACTGCGCTGCCGTCCGTGATCGCGCGAAGCCATCGCGCATTCAGTTCGTCCGAGCCGCCGCGTGCGAGCGCGTCGGCTGCGAGCGCGGAGGAAAAAAGGAACGGCCCCGGCATCGCCGCGTAGCCCTGCTCTTCGAGGATCACCGCCATGTCGAGCATTCCGAGGCCCGAGCCGCCGAATTTCTCCGGCACAACGAGCCCGGTCCATCCGAGCTTTGCGATCTCGCGCTCGAGCTCCGGCGCGCGCCCCTCATCGGACGCCATCGCCTTGCGCACCACCGCGGTCGCGCATTCGCCGGAAAGAAATTCGCGCGCGCTGGTTTTCAGTTGCTGCTGTTCTTCGCTGAGTCCGAAATCCATCTTGATAAAGTTCCTGTCCGCTTAGTTTGAAGTTCGTAGCAGAAACAAAGAGCGACTTAACCCGGAAGGAGTCAGAACCAATTGCGCCAAATCAACCTGTCATTCCCGCGCGCGTGGCTGCCGCGCGCGAGGAATCCCGGATCTTTCTTCGGTCAACCTCAGAACCACACAAGCGAAGCTCGGGATTCCTCGCGCGGCAGCCACGCGCGGAAGTGACACCGGCTACTACGACGTTTGGCTATCAATTTCAAACTCACCACGCTAACGCGACTTCGGCATCTTGAGGCCGCGCTCCGCGATGATGTTCTTCTGGATGTGTGAGGTTCCGCCGCCGATCACCAACCCCAGCGAGAACATCCATTCGTACGGCCAGTAGCCATGATCGAGCGCCGCGCCCTCATCGCGCGAGAGCATCGAATAGTCGCCCAGCGCTTCCATCGCGGCGGTCGCGAGATCGTGATTGAGCTCGGTGCCGACGAGCTTGTTGATCCAGCCCTCGACGCCGGGATTCTTGCCGCGAATCTGATCGTTCAACTGCCGAAGCGAATGATAGCGCATCGCCTCGACCCGGATTTCCAGGTCGGCCAGACGTTGGCGAAACACCGGATCTTCAGTGAGCGCGCGCCCGCCCCGTTTGATCTTCTTCGCGATCGCGAGCAGCCGGTTAAAGCGCTGCGTACTGCCGGTCGAGGAGCCGAGCATATTGCGCTCGTGGAACAGCGTCGCGTTGGCGACGATCCATCCTTCGTTAAGCTTGCCGACCAGGTTTTTGCGCGGCACGCGGACGTTGTCGAAGAAGACTTCGTTGAAGCCGCGGTCGCCGGTCATCTGCACCAGGGGGCGCACCGTAATGCCGGGAGTGCGCATATCGATCAGGATGTAGGAAATGCCGCGATGCTTCGGCGCCTCAGGGTCGGTGCGCACCAGGCAGAACATCATGTCGGCGTACTGCGCGCCCGAGGTCCAGACCTTCTGCCCGTTGACTACGAATTCATCGCCGACGGTCTCCGCGCGCGTGCGCAGCGACGCAAGGTCCGAGCCCGAGCCGGGCTCCGAATACCCCTGGCACCAGATTTCCTCGCCGGTGAGAATCTTCGGCAGGTAGCGTTTCTTCTGTTCCTCGGTGCCCCACGAAATCAGCGTCGGCCCAAGCATCCCGAGCCCTGAACCGCCCGCGAGGTAGGGTGCATTGGCGCGCACCATCTCGTCGTTGACGATCGATTGCCGAATCGGGTCCATCGCCTGCCCGCCGTATTCCTTGGGCCACGCGAGCGCCACGTAACCAGCGTCATTCAGCGTGCGCTGCCACGCTTTTGATTTATCGAGCCAGCCCTTATCCTCGCGTCCCTCACGCGCCGCGCTGAGACCGCTGTTGGGCAAATTCTCTTCCAGGAAACGGCGGACCTTTAGCCGAAACTCGTCTTCTTCGCGATTAAAATTCAAATCCATTGAACAACTCCGGCGGTCGATGTACCGCGGCCCTGGCGACCAAGCATAGTCAAAACGCCGAGCGCCGAAAAACGAATTCACGCCTGTTTGCCGGGCTACGCAAGATGGGTAAAAATGATGATAGAATCTTTTCGAGACTTAATGAACGGGGACGACGCCTAAGACATGGCAACGACCATCACCAGCGAATGCATCAATTGCGGCGCCTGCGAGCCGGAATGCCCCAACACCGCCATTTATGCCGGCGGAGTCGAATGGGAGCTCAACGGTGCGATAAGTCCCGCGATCGCGCAGGATATTTTCTATATCGTGCCGGCGAAATGCACCGAATGCGTCGGCTTCCACGATCATGAAGCCTGCGCCGCGGTATGCCCCGTCGATTGCTGCATACCCGACCCCGCAAATCCGGAGACCGAATCCGTGCTCCTTGCGCGCGCACGCG
>JBOHWH010000128.1:0-21428 GCA_050736695.1 Binataceae bacterium (SeqCode)
CGCGTACTCGAAACCGATCCCGACTCGATCGAGCTCGAAATCAAAGGCGACGGCTCCGGAATTTTGATCGGCCGCCACGGCCAGACGCTCGACGCCCTCGAGTACGTAGTCAATCGGATCGTCGCGCGGCGGATCCGCGAAGCCGTGCCGATCATGCTCGAGACCGAGGCGTATCGGGCGCGCCGCCGCCAGCAACTGCATCGCATGGCGCTGTCGATGGGGGAGCGGGCCAAGCGCGAGCATGAAAGCGTGATGCTCGAGCCGATGCCGCCGCGCGACCGGCGCGTGATCCATCTGGCGCTCAAGGAAGATCCGATGCTGACGACCAGGTCATCGGGAGACGGCTTCTTGCGCGCGATCGAGATTTTACCGGCCGGTGCGCCGCGACAGGGTCGCGGCGGCGACGGACCCGGACCCGGGCCCGCGCCCGGAGGACCGGGCCGCGGCCGGCGCCGCGATAATCGCGACAATCGCGAAAAGCCGCGCGAAGAAAAAGTCCGCGAACGCCCCGATGAGGCAATCGGCGAACAAGGCGGCTTCAAGCACGGGCAGAAGAGAATCGTGTAGCAAAGCGCCGCGCGCCGCTCTGATCCGGCGCCTGAAAAGAACGTGCCATTGACACAGACCAGGTGAGGCTTGCCTTTGCCGATCAGACTCTGGTAGCGCGCGCGCAGCGCCGCGACAGATACGCGGAGCCCCCTCCCGCCAGAGGGCGGCGCTTCGCACGGGTCGCCGTTGGGGAGGAGCGACTGCGATTCGGATCGGAATATGTCGGGGGAAATCTAGAGAGCGGAGGCGCGGCGGCGGCGCTGTTCTTTGCGGCGGCGGCGCTGGGCTTCCGAACGCTTGCGCTTGCGGCGGACGCTGGGCTTCTCGTAAAAAGCCCGCTTCTTCATTTCCTTGAACACCCCCTCCTTGGCCAGCTTGCGCTTGAGCACGCGCATCGCCTGATCGAGGGAGCCTTCAACTCGAATTTCCATAGTTCTCCTTACGTCCGCAACTTAGCCTATGGAGATTAAGTCCGCCCGCAAGGAGAGTCAACGGGCAACCCGCGCCGCTCGGCCTCTGAGCGACGGGATCGACAATGCTCAGAGCGCTTGCAGGAACGCGATTAGATCGGCTTTGTCCTGATTGGTCAGGCCGATGCTGAAGCGTTGGTCGTAAAAGTCGACGACGTCTGAGAGCGACGCGGCCGAGCCGTTATGAAAGTACGGCGCGCGTGATGCGAGCGCGTGCAGGATCGGTCCCTTCATCTTGCCTACGTCGGCGCATTTTCCACTGATCATCGCCCGTCCAAGATCGGTCACCGTGAAGGTCTGGCCGGCGAGCGCGCCCCCGGTGCACTGCACGGTGAATACCGGCAGCTTTGAGACATTCAGCGCGGGGGGATTCGCGTCGGCGATTCCGATATCGAGCGCAAGCTTCTCCGAATGATTGCCAACGCCCGGCGAATCGTGACAAGTCGTGCAGGTCCCGACCGTCGCGTTTACCCCGAGCGGATCGGACGGGAATTCGTTCAGTCCGTTGACCCCGCTGATCGTAAACTGCCGCGTATTGAAGATAGTCTCCCCGCGTGCGATCGAGGCGCGCGCCCGGGCGACGAAATCTCTGCCGTGCAGGTTCGCCCACGCGTCGTACGCCGTGAAGACCACATCGTCGAACCCGGGGCTGAGAGAATCATTGATGCCGATGAAGAAGTCCCGCTGCGAAAGCGCGCCCGGTCCGCCGGTCGCGCCCCCGGCATTAAGAAAGAGGGCCGAGAAGTCCATCGCCTGCGCGTCATAGATTTGCGACTCGAAATTTACGATCTGCGTAAGCTGCACGCCGGTCGGTGGATTGGCCGCCTGCGCGTGGCCAAGCGTCGCGTCAGTGGCTTGGCTCGCGAGGCTCGGCTCTCGGCCGTCCCACATGATCGACAGCGGAGCGCATCCGGGATCGCCCGCCGAGCATTCGGTAAGAAAGCGCAGGTTGGCGGAAGGAAGCGGACGCCGATATGCCGACACCATCGCGGGCGAGCCCGACAGATCGGTGCATCCGTAGGGATCGTTGACGGAGGTGATTTCGAAGTCACGCGCCACCGGCGGACTCGATCCGAGCTGCGTATCCGGCACCGGCAGGAAAATTCGTATCAGGCCCTGCGACAGGAGCAGGCTATAGGCCGTCTTGCGCGCGGCGAGCGTGCTCACGTCGTCGGTAGTGCAGGTGGCACCATCGATCACGCGGAAAATCGGGTCGGTGCCTCCGCTCGCGATGAAGCGCTGCTGAATCGAGGCGACGCTAACGCCCCATCCGCTCCGCGCCTCATGGCAGGTGGCGCAGGCGCGTCCGTTGCTGCCGATACTTTGGAAAAATGGGTTCTTGTTCGAGATCGTCGGCGCGCCGAGATTAAACGTCTCGACCAGTCCGCTCGGGTCCAGGCTGTAAAAGCTCTGGCCGAACACCGGCGGAAATACTCCCGGCGGCATGTTCGAGTTTCCGGTGTCGTGGACCTTGAGCGCATACTCAAGAACGATTTGCGCCCAATGCGGGATCGGTTCTGACGGCGGGCCAGCTATAGCAGTGCCGCCGACCGCGAGAGCAAGCAGGATTCCCAGCGCCGCCGGGATCTTCCGCGATACGAGCGTCCTCGAAACTTGCATCTTGACCTCCGCTTATCCGACTGGCGCATTCTCCTACTACTAGTGCAGCGTTATGTCAAAACGTAGATTTTGATTTCGGATCGAGCAGTGGCTCTGCCAGGCCTCTTCAGCGCGGTTCGGCGGCACGCCTGCGCTCTGGTAAATATTATTGGACATCCCCGCCCGAAGGCGGGCGAACGCCAGGAGCCTTACGATGGATTTGGAACTTGCGGGAAAAGTCGCGATGGTCACCGGCGGCAGCCGGGGGCTCGGTCGTGCGATGGCATTAGCGCTCGCGGCGGAGGGTATGAGCGTCAGTATCTGTGCGCGCGACGCCAGCGCACTGAGCGAGGCGCAGGCGGCGCTTGCGGAAGTCAGCAAGAACAGCGGCGTCAAGGCCGCGAGCGGATTTGCGGGCGACGTCACAAGCGCATCGCAGATGGAAAAATGGGTCGCGGCGGTCGCGCGCGAATGCGGCCGAATCGACGTGCTGGTAAACAATGCGGGCGCGGCGCGTCCGGGCGCGCTGGCGGAGCTGCCGGAATCGGCGTGGCAGGAGCAGTTCGATCTGAACCTGTTCGCACCAGTGCGCTTATCCCGGATGGTAGCGCCGCACATGGAAAAGCGCGGCGGTGGATCGATCATCAATATCGGATCGATTTACGGGCGCGAGTCGGGCGGTCCGCTGACCTACAACGCGTCGAAAGCGGCGCTGCATTCGTTTACCAAGCTGCTCGCGCGCGAGTTCGCGCCAAAAAAAATCCGCGTCAACACCGTGGCGCCGGGTTCGATTCTGGTCGCGGGCGGAAACTGGGAACGGCGTTTCAAGGAAAGCCCCGCGTTCGAAAGAGATTTCCTCGCGCGCGAGATGCCGGCAGGGCGCCTCGGCAGCGCCGCCGAAGTCGCCTACGCGGTCGCGATGCTCGCGTCGCCGCGCGCGAGCTGGATTACGGGCGCCAACATCCCCGTCGATGGCGCGCAGGGCCGCTCGATCCTGTGAGCATCGCACGTCGCACGTCCGCTTTCGTTCGCGTGCTTATCGCACTGTTCACGATTGGGTTTGCGGCGGGATGCTCGGCGCCGTTGCCCTCAACCGAGTTGCCGCCGACGCGGCTGGTCGCGCCGGCACTCGAATTTCCGGGGCTGCGCGATTATCGTGGAATTATCGATTGCCGGATGAATGCGGCGGGCCTCGACGAGACCAAGGTCGCGGATCTGGCGCGGACCGCGCAGATCGATTTCGTGACGATCGGAGATCCGGTGCGCCCGGGACAGAGCAATTACGGAGTGGGCGGCTTCACCTCGCAGATTCTGTTTATCCCCGGCGCGACGTTCAAAGTCGATGGCGGCGAAATTGTCGGGGTAAATCTGCGTCAGCCAATCGACGCGTCGCCGGCGCCGACCGAACTTATCGGCGCGATCCACGACCAGGGCGCACTCGCGATTGCCGCCGACCCCGCGGGGTTCAAGTCGTCCGGCGACTACGCGCTGGCCGACGCGATGGAAGTGTACAATCAGAATGCGGCGTTCGCCGCCGCGAATCCGAGCGCGCTCTACTGGCGCGCGATCTTCTATCAGACCGATCACTTTCTGCTCGCGCTCGAGCCGCACCCCGACGCGAATCTTGCGCTCTACGACACGATGACCGCCGGGGCGCGCGTGACGCTGCTGGCCGGGATGGGCGCGCCGGATAATTTTTCCGTGATGGGAACCAAGGTCGGCACCTTCGAGCAGTTGTTCCTCTTCTATACGACTCATCTGCTCGCGCGCGAGCGCGGAATCGATCCGCTGATGGATGCGATGCGCCGCGGGCACGCCTACGTGAGCTTCGATCTGCTGGGCTACGTCGGCGAGTTCGCGTTCTTTGCGCAAAGCGGCGACGCCAAAACCGGCGCCAAAACGATGATGGGCGATGAGGTTCATCTGGAGCCCGGCCTTGTGCTGAAGACCGAGTTGCCGGCCAACGCCGATCGAATCGTGATGCTCAAAGACGGCGCGCAGGTCGCCTCCGCCAGCGACGCGATGGATCTGGAATTCTCGCCCACGGCCGCGGGCGCGTATAGAGTCGAGGCTTGGCGCCGCGGTCATCCGTGGATCCTGTCGAATCCGGTTTACGTGCGTTGAGGCGCGGGAGGGTACGGCGATGAGCAAAAGGCTAATCTCGATTTTAATCGTCGCGGGCGTGATCGCGCTGTTGGCCGGATGCGGCGGCGTCGCGCAGGATAATCCCGATTCGCGAATAGCCAGTCTGCACGACGGCTCGACCACCTATGAGCAGGCGATTGCCAGCTTGGGAAAGCCCTATCAGGACTACGGCGATGCCGACGGCAGCAGGACGGTCGTCTATATGATCAATCAACAGCAAGCCAGCGGCGATACTCATATTCCGGTGCTCGGACCGTATGCGGGACATATCAGTCAGGTACAAAACAAGCTGACGCTGAAATTCGATCCGAACGGTACCCTCGTGAACCACTCCTCGCAGATTACCGCCGCACCGTAACCACCAGGTTACTGATCAACCTGGCCACGAAGACACTAAGGCACGAAGTGAAAATCAGTTGGGAACAATCTGATCCAATGCATACCAATTTTCGTCTCATGGCTCTGGCGTTGACTCGCAAATTAAGCTTCCTGGGCGTTCTGTCGGTGCTGCTGATTGGCGCCTTTGGTGCTGGCAGCTCCGCTGTCGCGGCGGAACCCGTGGCTGCGCAGAACATGACGCCGCTGCTGCTCGCGATACATGACGCTCCGGTGCCGTTCATGGGATCGGACGGACACATCCATTTGGTTTACGAGCTCTGGCTAACGAACTTCTCGAGCGCGGAGGCCGATATCGAGCAGGTCAAAATCATGGGCGACGGCAAGCTGCTCGAGACTATGGAAAAGTCCGCCATCGAAAAGAAATTGATTCCTGCCGGCACGCGGCAGCCGAGCGCCGAAGCGAAGATGGATCATAGTACCGAGGCGCTGTTGTTCATCCATGTGACTTTGCCGATTGGCGCCGAGGCGCCACAGCATCTGACGAATCAGGTCAAAGCCCGCTTCGTCGCCGCGCCGCCGGGCAGGCAGGAGATCGTATCGCCGCTCGACAATTCTCCAGTCGATCGGCGCGCCGTTGTGACTATCGGGCCGCCGCTGCGCGGTGACCATTATATTTCCGCCGACTCATGCTGCGACGCGTCAAGGCATACGCAAGCCGCGCTCGCCGCGAACGGGCGAGTATGGTTAGCGCAACGCTACGCGGTCGATTGGGAGAAACTCGATGATCAGAACCGCATCTACGTTGGTCCCAAGGAAAAAGTGACGAGCTACAAGATTTATGGCCAGCCGGTGCACGCGGTAGCTGACGGAACCGTAGTCACGGCGATCAACGATCAACCCGAGCAGGTGCCGGGCCACTTTCCCACCGCGCCCACGCTCGAAGAAGCCGACGGAAATGCAGTCGTGGAAGATATCGGCGGAGGAAATTGGGCGATGTACGCCCATATGCAACCCGGCAGCCTCCGAGTGCATCGATTGGAAAAAATTGTCCGCGGCCAGGTTATAGGTCTGGTCGGCAACTCCGGCAACTCGCTAGCTCCTCATCTCCATTTCCAGGTGACCAACGGCCCACTCCCGATGGCTTCTAACGGTTTACCCTACGAGATCGACCACTACGAAATCACTGCCATCTCACCAGGCACCGAAGCCTTCGACACAGCGGAATCCGCCGGCACCCCGCTCGCACTAACTCAGGTGTCGCCACCCAAGAAAGTGACGAATGCCCTGCCCCTCGACCAACTAATCATTTCTTTCGGGCATTGAGGTAGAAGTATCCGCTTGGAAGGACAAGCGAAGTTTTAAGTTCGACCCGAATGGAATCCCTCTCGAGTCGTTCCTGGCAGGTCGCGCGCGCATCAACCGCGGTGATCGGGACAATAGCGGTCCAACCGCTACGGAGACGGAAAGATACATCGACGAACCTATTTCGACTTTAGCTCCGGATCGCCGCCAGCGAGACATCTCGACTTGAGAGCACCCAGAGCAAACGTCCATTTCACGGTGCGGGTTTCAGAAGGCATCTCTGCAACACTCGGCGGTGCATTACGCAGCATTTCTTTCGCATCGCGAAGCATTTTCGAACGATAACGTTCCAGTCGCTCCTCGTCGAGAACCCATCCGGTTCTCCGTCCTTGTCCGCACTCATCGCCTGCCATTCCCGCATCGGAGCGGAAGAGTTGGGCCCAATATATACCAGTCCGTTGTGCTGAATCTGCGGAGGAAACATGAGATACCAGACCATCAGCGCAGACGCTGCCGCGCTCGGAATCGATCGCATAGGTTGTCGGTCCATCGCTCTATTTAGAGAAATGGCTCAGGGGGAAATTGAGGGGGTTTCGGGCGTGATCAGCAATTGTCGCTGAGAAAACGTTACGTGGCTGAATTTCGTCATATCGGGATCGGAAGAAATCCATAGGGTGACCCGGATGTCGAACGGTGGAAAATATGGTGATGGTACGTCCGGCTTCGAGATCGTTACGAAATCGTGGAAGTACGGTATATCACGATTTGTGAAAGCAGCCGCACCGACGATCGTGTTCGCAGTGATAGTTGCGGCCTGACCAGAGCCGTTGTCGATGGTCATATGCCAGACGGGGGTCTTGACCTTGAGAATCGTTGCGCCTTGAATGTCACACTCGAACTTTACGACACGCTTACCCGATGGGAGCGCAAATTGGGGCAGCGACACCCCTAGCGTGTCGTACGAAACTTTTTGTTGGGACCAAACGCGGGACGGGCGAGCTGCGACCCAGATAAAAAGGGCCAGAACAACGGCATACCTCGGCATATAATTCGCTCCGTTTAGGGAAGTGACGGTGAAACCTCGGCAGGAACCGTAATTCTAACAGGTATGCGGTCATAGGGATGGCCCGTGAGGTATGCCATTGCGGCTGGAGTAAGATAGATTTTATCCTTTGGGGCTGGGCGCAACGGCCGAGTCGGTCGCCCGCTCGAGTCCCGTGCAAAAGGTCCTCTGTCGTTTACTAGTACGTTAAGCTTCTTTGTTACATTTCCGCCGGGTTCGTAGGCAACTGTCACGTTGGTGCGGAGTGGAACACCGTTCATTGCGGCACGAAATTTAGACGCGTCAAAAGGATCGCCGGAAGCGGTTGTACCCCCCGGCAAGTTGTAAGAGGTAGCATAACCTTCGATCGTAAGGGTTCCGGTTCCTTCCCGCGTGGTAACAACATCGGCGTCACCGTCGGTTCCTGCCGTTGCCGCGGTGAGCCCACCTTGGTGTTCGTGCTGGGAGATGAAATAAGTGGATGGCCCAGAACTGGACGACGAGGACTCCAGGAAGTTGAATATAAGCTGCGCAATATCGACTATAGGGACCGAGGAGCCGGGGTCGGCGCCGGACCCGCCGCCGCCACAATCACCCGACGCACAAAAGCTGAAGCCCATCACCGTGATGGTGCTTCCTCACCTCACATCTTTACTAATAATTTTCGTTCTTCGGTTCCCAGCCTCCATTGTCCTTTGAGTTGGATCAAAGAATGATGGGTCCGCCGTCAGGCGGTCGTATTATAAGAGTTTCGGGAAATTCTTCTGAATCGTCCCGTATTTCCAATTCGTAGCCATTGCCGAATGCAATAGATAGCCGATCGCCCGGTATGATTCGGTAACGCGAGATTGAATAACCTAGCAACTCGCCGAACCCGGCGATATCGATGAGGTGTCTCTCTTCCCAGCGCCATATTTTACCATCCGGGCGCTTGATCTCGCTGGAACTGTATATTTGGAGCTTCAATCCGGTCAGAAAGATAAGCGTTACTCCGTATAAGGAAAATTCAACCGCTTGGCAATTTCCTGCGATGAGCAGGCAGGATAGATCTATATCGCTTTTCCAGGTACTCATGGTAGTAGCTCGTAATGCCATGGAGCTTTTGACGCCCGTTCTCCGGTATTTGGGTTTATCGGATTACCCGCCTGATCCTCAAAGACGACGTATCCGTTAGGGTGTTGATACCGTCCTTTCGTCACGGGGCGCATGATCCTCACCTGTATCTTGCCGTAAGCGAACGTATTACCTTTTCCAGTGTGTGTTGGCGTACCTTCTTCTCCCCCCGGCAGGAAGAGGCGGCCATAGTTCTCAACGTTCAATGTCATTCCGCCGCTGGGCACCACGACAGGACGCCCCTGTCCTATCCCTAGCGGCATACCGCCTTCTTCTTCTTCGTCTCCTCCGTCCTCGTCCATCTGTACGAGCAAAACATTGCCGCGGACAGTATAGATATCGCGGTTTCCGTTGGTGCCCGTAGATTTCGCATCGAGGCCACCTTGGTGTTCGTGCTGGGAGATGAAATAAGTGGGTGGCCCAGAACTGGACGACGAGGACTCCAGGAAGTTGAATATAAGCTGCGCAATATCGACTATAGGGACCGAGGAGCCGGGGTCGGCGCCGCACCCGCCGCCGCCACAATCACCCGACGCACAAAAGCTGAAGCTGAACCCCCTCCCGCTGACGTCGCTGCCAGTGATCGCGTTGTTTCCAGCGTAGCTAAAGAGATTGACTTTGCCCCGTTCGGGATCCTCGGAAATGAAGCGCTGTAGTGCGGGACTGTAGTAGCGAGCGTTGGCATTATACAGGCCGCTTGGGTCGTATTCGATTCCAGCCATCCCGTAAACATTGCCATATCCAGTAGGCGGCGATCCACTCGTGGTGAAATTTCCGAACGGATCGTATGTGTTCTGCGAGGTTAACGATCCGCTCGGTCCCACCCATCCCAGGACCGAGCCAAGTGCGTCGTGCAAGGGCACGCCCCCGCCTTTGCTGCCCGAGACCAGGATTTCGTTTGAACCGGGTGCGGCGACAACGTTGGTGGTAGACGGTGAGCTTCCGGTTACCTGGATTTCCACCGGGGTGGTTCCGTCGTAAAGATAGCTCGTAGTCGAACCGCCCGAGGTAACGCTTTCGCGCCTGCCGCCTGCATCATACTGGTAGGAATCGTTTCCCGCTGAAAGGAGCTTGTCCTTTGCATCCCAACTATAGCTGAGGCCGGAGACCGGGTCCGTCTTCAAAGAACGGTTAGCGTCCACCATCGGCGACACCCCGTTGGTCCAGGTTTGGATCTGATTCGTACTCGCATAGAGCGCCGGCTGGCCTGACGCGAATGGCAGGCTCAGAATGGCGAAGCTCCCAGATTTTCCGATGACTCGGCCGTCCGCGTCATAGCTGTAATTCAGATTTCCCAGAGAAGGATTTTGGGTCGAAGCGTAGGTCAAACCGCTCAATCGTTCGGAAGCGGGATCGTATGAGTAGTTGGTAGTGACAGTGCTGCCGACGCCGTTGAGGACGGAAAGGGTCTGACGCTGGTCATCCGCAGAATAAGTAAAGCTGGCGAATGGGCCGATCGCGGTTAATTCGTTGGCGTCATCCCAAGTGTAGGTCATTGTTAGTGCGTGGTTAACCACCATCGAGCCACGCATTCCGATCCCGTCGAACCCGTTTATAACCTGGCCTTCGGGTGTGCAGCTTAACTGCACGTCGTCCATGAAATCGTAAACGAATGAGTCAGTATAATTGTTTCCGTCGCTGCCAGTGCAAGAAGTCGCGCTCGCCGGGTGCGTGATGCCTATCATCCGATCAGCGGTGTCATAGGCGAACGTGTCATTGACCGTGCCGCCGAGCTGACCATTGGCGTCGTAATGCGCCGCCGTCATCCGGTCCAAAGTGTCGTAGTCAAAGCTATCAACGACACCGCGCTTGTCCGTGTATCTGTCGAGGATGCTGCCCGTATTTTCCACGAGATAGAGCGCGCAGTTCTGAGATGGGTCGCACTCTTTCACATTCCAGTTTGGAACGGTACTCGGCGGGGTCCAGTTCCAGGTTGTCGTGTTCCCCTTCGGATCGGTCAGCGACGTAACGTCGCCATTCCAATCGTAAGTGTAGTTCGTCAAATAGCCGTTTGGGTCAGTCTCTTGAAGAACCTCGTCTTTGTCGTCGTATTTGTTGATGGTAGAGGTCGCGCCCATCGGCGACGTAACGCTGATGACTCTTCCAACCAGATCTACTTGGTAGGCAGTCGTCTCGCTATCTAATGCTCGCTGCGTTACCAACTGAAGGTCCCTTGTTGAATTATAATCAAGCGTCTGCAAGGGGCCGTTGTAGGGAGGCGGATTTGTAGCCGCAGCCGGATCGGTTACGGTGCGGAGCAGTCCGGCGGAGTTGTAGCTGGCCGACCAAGTGCGTTCAAGGGGATCGGTCATAGAAACCGGCTTACCACTGCCGTCCAGGAATCCGCCGGCACCCCGCTCGCACTAACTCAGGTGTCGCCACTCAAGAAAGTGACCAATGCCCTACCCCTCGACCAACTAATCATCTCGTTCGGCGATTGAGACAGGAAGCCATCACGAAAAGGTAAGTCGGGCTCGAGTTGCTATGGTTATTCTGGTCTCGACCACGAGTTTATGATTTCGTTGCAGGCATTTTCATTCTTCGAGCATACGCTTCGCACACTGAGTATTATCCGATGGCGCTCATCTTGTTCAGCGTAATCTCTAGCGTTCTGGTCTAAAGCAGAACCTCGCAGCACGTTCCAATTCTCCACCGCCACGTCCGGATCCTTCGTCAGGAGCGTTATCATCTGCCTATCGAGGTATTCGGCAAAATAACCATCAGCGCTTTTTCCAAGCGCCAGCCATCGCTCCAGGGCTTGCCTATTGCCATGGCGGGCAAGGGAAAAGATTTCGTCCATGTAGGCAAACGCCGGACCGGCGTGGGCGCACGCGCCGACGCCGCCGTGAGGAGGGATACGATCTAGATACCAAACGGATTTGGCCTCCTTCGCCGTTTTGGGAGCATGAGCCAAAAATCGGTCAGGAGTTTTTCGGCCGGAAGCAATATACGAGGCGAGACTACACATTGTGCCTACGATTGGATCAGGTCGGATCTGAGCGCAGCAGGCGTCGATGAGGACGACATCCTTCCGTTGGGCGGCCGAACAAAGCAGTTCGACAAAGTTGCTATATTGCTGATCGACGCTTCGTATGTGTGCTGTGATTGCGTCGGCCTGCTTGCGATGAGCAATATAGTCGCTGCCGACCAAATCAGCATACTGTCTATCGAGAGTCAGGAGTTGTTCGTAGAGGCCCGGCTTCAAAGTGCATTGAGGTTTGCCGTGTGCCAGGGCTGCCGGAGACAAGAGAACGAACGCCAATAGGGCGACGATGCTGAGCGTTCTCATTACGGGTATTCGGGCGGCGTGACAGTGAGGGAACTCACGCCATTATTGCAAAGAGTCTGCGTGGCGCTTTCTGTAGTTCGAATGCAACCCTGGGTCTTGGAAAGTGGGCCGCTCCTACCTGAATGAATTCGTCCGGGCACGTCGAACACAAATATTCCGTGCGATCCGAATGGGCCATGGGGACCGCTCTCCGAGTGGGCATTGTGATAGGCGAATCCAAAGTTTCCGACCGGAAAATGTTTCGTCCCTCGAACGAAGTTATTCGCCGCTGGAAAATCACCGGTGATTTTGCCGTTCTTGTCAAGCAACATCAATTCGCCGGGCTCTGAGGACGTATTTGCCGGTATGAAAATGATCTCCCCACCCGTTGTATGAATATTGGCATTGTTGTCGGTCCCAGTAGAGGCTGCCGATAGGCTGGCCTGGAGTTTGTGCCGCAGGACGTCAAAGTTGGGCGGTGGCTTCTCAGAAGAGTCCTGAAAAAGTATATTGGCCAGAACTTCGAGAAGATCGGCGAACGGGAATGCGGGGCCGTTGTCCTTGCCGGCTCCAGCGCTGGCATCTTCGCCGCAGCCATAATCGCAACCAGGATCCATCCCGCTGATGTCGCTGCCAGTGATCGCGTTGTTTCCAGCGTAGCTAAAGAGATTGACTTTGCCCCGTTCGGGATCCTCGGAAATGAAGCGCTGGAAGGTCAATAGAGGAGTGCTAAGCCGCGACGATCGATCCTGTGAGCGTGTGGCCGGTGGCCGACTCGATGCGCACTGGGACTGTGTCGCCGGTTGTGACTGAATCTATACTGGGAAAGATTGTGGTTTTGAATTGGGGGGTTTTGCCGGCCAGGCGGCCGGTACCGCGGCGGGCGGGGCCTTCTATCAGGACTGGGAATACTTGGCCGAGCATGGCGCGATTGCGCTCGAGCGAAATCGTTTCCTGTAGCGCGATCACTTCGGCAATGCGGCGGCCTTTTTCGGGTTCGGTTACTGAGTCGCCGAGGCGATAGGCGCGCGTGTTTTCGCGGACTGAGTATTTGAATGAGAATGCCTGGTCGTAGCGGACCGTGCGCATCAGCGCTAGCGTTGCTTGGAAATCGCTTTCAGATTCGCCGTGGAAGCCGACTATGATGTCCGTTGAAATTGCTATTCCGGGAACTTCCGCGCGCACCTTCGCTACCAGAGACAAGTATTCCTCGACGCTGTAGCCACGTTCCATTGCGGCCAGGATGCGGTCCGACCCTGATTGCACCGGCAGATGCAGATGCGGCATCACCTTTGGCTCCGACGCGATCGCGTCGATCGCCGAATCGGCCATGTCGCTCGGATGCGGCGAAGTGAAGCGGATGCGCTCGATTCCGTCCATTCGCGCGGTCATCTTGAGCAGCGCGCCGAAGTCGGTATCGCCGGAACGATAAGCGTTGACCGTCTGCCCGAGCATCACGATTTCGCGCACGCCGCGCTCGGCCAGGCCCGAGATTTCACGCATCAGATCGGCGGGCGCGATCGAGCGCTCGCGTCCGCGCACGTAGGGCACAACGCAGAACGCGCAGAATTTGTCGCATCCGCGCATGATCGTAACGTACGCGCGCACGCCGCCGGGATATTCGGGACTGATGTCGGCGTAGGTCTCCGCGCGATCCAGGCGCACATCAACGGCCGGATCGAAACCCGAGTGTGCGAGCAGCTCGGGCAGGCGGCGATAGCTGTCCGGCCCCGCGATCAAATCGAGGTATGCGGCTTTCTCGGAAATCGCGGCGCGATTGTGCTGCGCCATGCATCCGAGCAGTCCGAGTTTGATTTCAGGCCGCGCGTGCTTGAGGCGCGCCAGATCGCCCAGGCGTCCGAGCACGCGTTCCTCGGCATGCTCGCGAATCGCGCAGGTGTTGAGCAGGATCACGTCGGCGTCTTCGGGACGCTTGGCGTTGGCATAGCCTGCGCGGCGCAGCACTGCGCCGATAGTCTGCGAGTCGGCGACATTCATCTGGCATCCGTAGGTCTCGAGATAGACCTTCGGCTGCCGCGCCTGATGCGGTTGCGGTTCCATCGTTTGCGGCACAAATCTTAGGCTGCACCAAGGCGATGAGACAACGCTGCCGATCGCCCGCTCATCGATTGGTTGTCATCGATTGCTTTGGAACGAGGTCGGCTCGATCTCGTAGATCACGCGCGCGTGCGCGGGATCGTGAAACGGGTACTGGTCGCGTCCGAGGTATTTCTTTGCGAGCGAATCGATATGCGCTGCCGCCCCCTCTTCGGTCTCGCTTACGACGGTGCCGCGAATCTGGACGTAGCGATACGGATCGTCGGGGTCGATTATCGACATCGCGACGCGAGCGCCGGGCTTGAGGGTGCGAGCCTTCACGCGACCGCGCGCGGTGTTGATCCGAATCTTGCCGTCTTTTTCGTCGAACCATACCGGCGTCACCTGCGGAGAGCCGTCTTTCATCACGGTGGCGAGATGGGCAAATGTTTTCTTGACCTTAATCAGGTCGTGGAACTTGTCCGGTATCGTGGCCATCACTTGAGTCTCCTCTCAGGTCTCGTCTTGAGTCTCGTGGGAGGGGAAAACCGCCAGCCGGTTCGCCGCGCGGAATATTGCGGATGCAGGCCGAGCGCGGTCGCGAGTTATGGCCCAAACTACAACCGCGTCGGCCGGGAGGCCAATCGCGAAGCGCCAGGCGGACTTTTGGGGCGCTTTTGTTGCCATTTCAGACTCTCGGCGGGCGCGAGGAGCCGCGCGTCGCGCGACCGAATCGAATCGGCAGCCGCTATCGATGCCCCGATAATTTGACAGCCTCATTTACATTGGATATTAGCCATCCGGAAGCTCATGTTTTAGTCAGGCGAGAACTGTCTCTCGCCGGGGAGCGGTTCGCGATGGCGCTGTTCAACAAAGAGCCCGAAAAGACCTCCAAGCCAGGTTCCGTATCGACGCCGGCGGCCTCATCGACGACGTCGTCGCCGCAAGGGCCGACTGTAGTGCAACCGTCCACTGCGTCCACCCCGCCGCCGCAAGCACGTCCGGCAGTGCAGGCCGAAGGCCGCGCCTATCTTGACCGCGGTTCAAAAGTTAGCGGAAAGCTCTCGTTCGAGGGCCCGGCGCGAATCGACGGCGAGGTCGATGGCGAGATCAACGCCAAGGAAAGTATCGCGATCGGCGAGAGCGCTACCGTCACGGCCCAGATTCGTGCCGCGTCGGTGGTGGTGTCAGGCAAGATGAGCGGCGATATCGTGGCGACGCAGCGGATCGAGATCCGTCCGTCGGCGAAGGTTATCGGCAATCTGAGCGCTCCGGTCCTGGTGGTTCACGAGGGCGCGCAATTCGAGGGGCATTGCTCGATGCAGCCCGAGGGCGTTCGCGAGGATCGCAAGGTTACGGTTTTTCCCAAGGAGGAGCGGCCGCTGGTGGCCGCCGCCGGAGGGCAGAAACAGGCCTGATTCTCGCGGCCGATCACAAGCCCGCGTTCCTCTTATCTCCGATGTTAGAGCGATTCAGAAGCCCCGCCGGGGAGACGCCGTAAAATGCATATCCCACCGAACTGGGGGACATTCTTTATCCTGATTGTCTCATTTCTGGTTTTCTGGTTTATATTCAGCCGGCTGTTTTTTCGCCCGTATTTGAACCTGTTGTCGCAGCGCGAGGAACGCTTCCAGAAGCTGAGCGATCGGACCGAGGAGCTCATCAGAGAAGCGCGCGCCGATAACGACGAGCGTGAAAAACGCATCGCTGAAATCCGCCGCGAGGCGATCGCGATGCGCCAGACGCATCGCCGCGCCGCCGAGGCTGAGGCCGCGCAGATGATGGACGCGGTGAAAGCCGAAACGCACGCGGCGATCGAGGCGGCGCGCACCAGGATCGAGGACGAGCTCGCGGCGGCTGAACAGGAACTCGAAGCGATGAGCCATAATCTGGGCGCCGAGTTGGCAGTGCGAATCCTGGGCCGTCCGGTTGACGGTGCGGGTGCGGGCGGATCGAACAACTGAGATGAAGCGATCCTTCTATAAGGTCTGTCTGATTATTGCCGCTGGCGCGGTGCTGATGCCGTCGATCGCGCGGGCGGCTGAAAACGCCGCCGCGGAGCCATCCGGCTCGTGGCTGACCCTTGGATTTTTCGCGGCGAACTTCGTCGCGTTTTTGTTTATCGTACTCAACTACGCGGCTCCCCTGGCGCGCAGCTTCTTCACCGATCGGGCCACTGCTATTCGCACAAGCCTGGGCAAAGCCGAAGGCGCCCTTATCGAAGCTGAGGCGCAAGCTCGCGCGGCCGAGGCGCGAAAGGCGGCGCTCGAGTCGGAGCTCGCGCGAATCAAGGGCGAATTCGAAGCCGAGACCAATTACCAGGTCGCGCGGGTGCGCGAGCTCGCGCACGCGAATACCGACCGCCTGGAACACGATAGCCAGATGACCGCGGCCGCGATGACCGAAGCGGCGCAGCGCCGGGTGCGCGAGCGACTGGCGGCGGCGTCCGCGATCCTCGCGCGCGATCTGATCGCGCGTAACTTCAGCGGCGACGACCAGGGCCGGCTTATCGAAGGCTTCATGGACAAGCTCGGGCAGGAGAGTCGGCGGTGAAAGGCTCGCGGGTCGCCAAGCGTTACGCACGCGCGCTGCTCGAAACCGCGGAACACGGGCAAGCCGAGAATTGGGGCCACGAGCTCGAGCGGCTAGCTGCGCTGGTTGGCTCGCCAGAGCTGACCGCGCGATTGACTTCGCCCGAGGTCAGCGGGACCGCGCGGCAAGAGGCGATGGCGAAAATCGTGGAGAAGCTCGAGCTTAGTTTTCCGGTGCGTTCGTTCGCGGTGGTGATCGCGCGGCACGGACGAATCGATGAGATTGGCGCGATCGCGCAGGCCTATCGCGCTCAACTCGACGAAATGCTCTCCCGCGCGCGTGCGACGCTGACCTTTGCGATCGAGCCGGGCGACGCGGAAGTCGCGCGGGTAGTCACGGGGCTCGAAGGAATCGCAGGCAAAAAAATAATCCCGACGGTCAAAGTCGATAAGGATTTGCTCGGCGGTGTGGTGGCCGAACTCGGCGGAAAAATTTATGACGGCAGCCTTGCGACGCGGCTCGCGCTCGCGCAGCAGCGGCTCGCAGGTCAAGTCTGAGCGGAAAAGTCATTTATGGCGGACATTCGACCATCTGAAATCAGCGAGATTCTGAAGAACGAGATCAAGGGCTTCGAAGGCCAGATTTCGGTTCGCGAAACCGGCCGCGTGCTGTCCTGCGGCGACGGTATTGCGCGAATCTACGGACTCGACAACGCGGCGTCGGGAGAGTTGCTCGAATTCCCGCATCAGGTTTACGGGATCGTTCTCAACCTCGAAGAGGACAACGTCAGCGCGGCGCTGTTCGGCGATCCGCAGGCGATCCGCGAAGGCGATGAGGTCAAGCGCACCGGCCGAATCGCCGAAGTTCCGGTCGGCGAGGCGCTGCTCGGGCGCGTGGTCAACGCGCTGGGCCAACCGATCGACGACAAGGGACCGATCAAGGCCGCCGAGATGCGCCGAATTGAGATCAAGGCGCCGGGAATCATCGCTCGCGCGCCGGTCAAGCAGCCGCTTCAAACCGGAATCAAGGCGATTGACTCGATGCTTCAGATCGGGCGCGGCCAGCGCGAGTTGATCATCGGGGACCGCCAGACCGGCAAGACCGCGATCGCGATCGACACGATTATCAATCAGCGCGGGCAGGGCGTGCAGTGCATCTATGTTGCGATCGGGCAGAAGCGCTCGACGGTCGCGCAGGTGGTTGAGAAGCTCGCGCGTTACGGCGCGCTCGAGTACACGACGATCGTCGCGGCGACGGCTTCGGAAGCGGCACCGCTGCAATTTATCGCGCCTTACAGCGGATGCACGATGGGCGAGTACTTCCGCGACAACGGCAAGCACGCGCTATTAGTCTACGACGATTTG
Organism: Binataceae bacterium (SeqCode); assembly: GCA_050736695.1. Lineage (GTDB taxonomy): Bacteria > Desulfobacterota > Binatia > Binatales > Binataceae > JBARDN01. The sequence continues at coordinate 17,761 of JBOHWH010000128.1, forward strand.
AGCAAACACGCGCAAGCCTATCGCCAGCTCTCGCTTCTGCTGCGCCGCCCGCCTGGCCGCGAAGCGTATCCCGGCGACGTGTTTTATCTTCATTCGCGGTTGTTGGAACGCGCCGCAAAGCTGAGCAAGGAATTTGGCGGCGGCTCGCTGACCGCGCTGCCGATTATCGAAACCCAGGAAGGCGACGTGTCCGCGTATATTCCCACCAACGTCATCTCGATCACCGACGGTCAGATCGTTCTCGACAAGGATCTGTTCAACTCGAACGTGCGGCCTGCCGTGAACGTCGGGCTATCGGTTTCGCGGGTGGGATTCTCGGCCGCAATCAGGGCGATGAGGCAGGTTGGCGGCACGCTCAAGCTCGACCTTGCGCAATATCGCGAGATGGCGGCGTTCGCGCAATTCGGTTCGGACCTCGATCCCGCCTCGCAGCGCCTGCTAAATCGCGGTGCGCGGCTGACCGAGATGCTCAAGCAGAATCAATACGATCCTTTGACCGTCGATAAGGAAGTGTTGGTGGTTTTCGCCGCCAATGAGGGCTACCTCGACCCGCTTGAAGTTGATCAGATCCGTTCTTTCGAGCAAGAGCTCTATACAGTTTTCGATTCGCGCCACGCCGATCTGCTAGCCGAGATCCGCGACAAGCTCGAGATAAGCGACGAGCTTCGCAAGAAGCTCAAGGCTGCGCTCGACGACTACCTGAAGGCCTTTCTCGCCGAGCATGCCAAAGGCTCTCCCGCGGCCCCATAGGCGGGCGCAGGCGGATGCATAAACGATGGCCTCGCTAAAGGCAATCAGGCGGCGAATCGCCTCGGTCAAATCGACCCAGCAGATCACGCGCGCGATGAAGTTGGTCGCCGCGGCGCGGTTGCGCCGCGCGCAGGAGGCGCTGGTTGCGGCGCGGCCATATAGCCAGGCGCTGGCGAGGGTCGCCGATTCGCTGCTCACGTCGGAAGGGATCGATATCGCACCGCCGGAGGGCGCGCGGAAAACCGCCCTAATCGCGGTCGTGGGTTCGGATCGCGGTCTGTGCGGCGGCTACAACAGCTATCTGCTGCGTGCGGCCGAAGACTCTCTGCGCGCGACCGAGCGCGAAGGGCTTAAAGCCGGTTACTTTGCGATTGGCAAGAAAGCGGTGGATCATTTCCGCCGCGATAACGCACCCATCAGCGCGCAGAGCCAGGACAATCTGCCCAAGCTTGCGACGATCGGACTTGCGCGGAAAATCGCGGCGCGGATGCTTTCGGACTACCAGACCGGCGCGATCAGCGAAGCGGCGATCGTCTATACCGAGTTCAAGTCCGCAATCTCGCAGCGTCCAGTTTACGAACGGCTGCTGCCGGTTGTGAAACCACAGAGCGGCGCAAAAGACGCCGACGCGCAACCGATCGATTATCTGGTCGAACCCAGCCGCGCGGAGTTGGTTCCGGTCGTGCTGCGCAGCTATCTGGAAGCCGCCGTATTCAACGCGCTCTTGCAGGCCGAGGCCTCGGAGCAGGGAGCGCGGATGACGGCGATGGACAGCGCGACCAACAACGCGATCGAGATGATCGGTGCATACACACTCGAAATGAATCGCGCGCGCCAGGCGCAAATCACGCGCGAGCTGATGGATATCGTGGGCGGCGCGGAAGCGCTGCGCGGCTAGCAAAAAAATTCACACGGGGACCCGCGAGTTATGAGCGACACATCGACCGGACATATCAGCCAGATTTTGGGCAACGTCGTTGACGTTCAGTTTCCAGCCGGCGCGCTACCGGAAGTTTTCACCGCGTTGCGCGTGACCAATCCCGCAATCAGCGACAAGTCCGAAAACCTGGTTCTCGAGATCGCGCAACACCTCGGCGAAAACACCGTGCGCTGCATCGCGATGGACTCGACTGACGGCCTGGTGCGCGGGATGGACGTGAAGAATACTGGCGGCCCAATTTCGATTCCGGTCGGTCCCGGCACGCTCGGGCGCCTGATGAACGTGATCGGCGATTCGATCGACGAGGCGGGTCCTATCAAGGGACTCAAGACGATGCCGATACATCGCGATGCGCCGCCGTTCGCCGATCAGAGCACCGAAGTCGAGATCCTTGAAACCGGAATCAAGGTGATCGATCTGATCTGCCCGTACTCGCGCGGCGGAAAAATCGGACTCTTCGGCGGCGCCGGCGTCGGCAAGACCGTCACAATCCTCGAGCTGATCAACAATGTCGCCAAACAGCATGGCGGCGTGTCAGTGTTCGCCGGTGTCGGTGAACGCTCGCGCGAGGGCAACGACCTCTACGGCGAGCTCAAGGAATCGGGAGTGCTCGAGAAGACCGCGCTGGTCTATGGCCAGATGAACGAATCGCCGGGTGCGCGCGCGCGCGTGGCGCTGACCGGAGTCACGGTCGCCGAATATTTCCGCGACGAAGAAGGCAAAGACGTGATCTTCTTCATCGATAATATCTTTCGCTTCATCCAGGCGAACTCCGAAGTCTCGGCGCTGCTCGGCCGCATGCCGAGCGCGGTCGGTTATCAACCCACCTTGGGCACCGACATGGGCGAACTCGAAGAACGCATCACGACGACCAGGAAAGGCTCGATCACCTCGGTGCAGGCGATCTATGTTCCCGCCGACGACTACACCGATCCCGCGCCTGCCACGACCTTTACGCATCTCGACGCGGTCACGGCGCTGGATCGCAAGATTTTCGAAAAGGCGATTTTCCCCGCAGTCGATCCGCTGGGCTCGACCTCGCGAATTCTGGATCCGCAGATCGTCGGCGAAGAGCATTATGACGTCGCACGCCGAGTGCAGGCGATCCTGCAGCGCTACAAAGACCTGCAGGACATCATCGCGATTTTGGGGATGGAAGAACTCTCGGCCGACGATAAACAGGTGGTGTCGCGAGCTCGCCGCGTCGAACGCTTTCTGTCGCAGGCGATGTTCGTTGCCGAGCCATTCACCAGCATGCCGGGCAAATATGTAAAGCGCGAAGAGACAGTGCGCGGCTTCAAGGAAATTCTCGACGGCAAGTGCGACGACTTGCCCGAGCAGGCCTTCTATCTGGTCGGCACAATCGAAGACGCACGCGAAAAGGCCGAACGCCTTGCGCGCGGCGAGGCGCGCTAGCCCCCGCGCGGCGGCGATAATCGGCGATGGCGACTACGTTTTCGCTCCAGCTCGTGACTCCCACCGGCGTCGTGTTCGAAGGCGATGTCGAAGAAGTCACCGCAACCGGGCCGTTCGGGCAGTTCGGCGTGCTCGCCGACCACATCAACTTCATCACCTCGCTCCTGCCCGGCGCGCTCGAGATCAAGCACGCCGGAGGCTCGACGGAAATCTGGGTGATATCGGGCGGACTCGCCGAGGTCAAAGACGGCGTGATGACGGTGCTGGCAAGCGGCGCCGAGGCCCCAGCCTCGATCGATCGCTCCGCGGCGGCCGCCGACGAACAGGCCGCCGATCAGAAGATCGCCGAAATGAGTTTTTATGACGCCGAGTATCCCGCCGCGCAAGACGCCCTGATGCTGGCGCGCGCCCGCGCCCAAGCGGCAGACGCCTCCCCCCGCGCCGCGCACTAAGCGGGCAATCGCTTACTGCATCGCGACATATCAGCATCTGTCGCCCTACTGTAGATTAACAAATTGGTGGGGCGGGCGTCTCGCCCGCCATCGTCCACGGGCGAGACGCC
>JBOHWH010000129.1:0-17037 GCA_050736695.1 Binataceae bacterium (SeqCode)
AGTGCGGAGTTTGGAGTTCTGCTCGTATCTTCGCTTTCGTGCCAGCGCCGCGTCGAATCGCGGCATCGAGAACTCGATCCTGCTTCAGAACGCGCATCAGATTTTTTCACGCAGTCTCGGCCAATCACCGTCCCCAATTCATCACGCTCGCTTCCGCTGCACGGCGTCCTCGAGGGCCTGCCGAATGAATCGTTGGTAAGGAACCCCTGCCCTGGCGGCTGAGGCTCGTACGGCATCGAGCAGTTGCCGCGGCAGGCGCATGTTGACTCGCTCGCTCTTGGGCTGAAACTCAAACCGGATCGGTCGCATTCCGGACAGGTCGTACTCGGTCAAGTCGGCCTTCTCGACGAACTCTTCGGCTTCCTTATCGCTTTTGAAGCGTGGCAGTTTCTTTTTCATAGCGGTCCGGCTTTACGCGACCTTCGTCTTGCGGCTCGCGCTCACGAATCGGAGCTCGACGCGCTTGTTTAGCACCTTACCGATGCGCCGGAGCATTGCCAGCGAGTGGCCTTCGTAATACGCGTCTTCCAGCCTACAAATGACCGAAGTAGTTGTGCCGACCAGTTTGCCGAGTTGTTGCTGGGTGAGGCCTGCGCGCTTGCGAAGCGCATAAATCTTCCGGGCAACGGTATCGTTTGCCTCGGCTTCGGCCAGTTCGGCGATACGCTTGGCATGCCCTTCGTAGTGCCTCCGATGGATGATCTCAATCGCGTCGGTGGTCGGCTTACGCTTTCTTGTCACTTTCACAGTTGATCACTCCTCAAATGTGTGCAGACTGGGTACCCGCTCGTATCTGAGCTTTCGCGCGAGTGCCGCCTCGACGGCCGCGGCGGGAACTCTGTCCTCTTTCGTCAGCGCGTGAGCGAGGACCGCAGCCGCTCGCCCGTGGAAGAAGTACAAGATTCGATAGTTCACGTGCTGAAGGCCGACCCGCAGTTCGTAAATACCGTCGCGCAAAAGGTCGGCTTCGGGTCGGCGCAGTTCGTGGCCCAGTTTCGCCAGCCTCTGAATTCTGACCGTGCACTTGTCCTGCGCCTTGGCTGGAAGACCGTCGAACCATTCCAGAACCGGCACGCTGCCGTCAGCCTCCCGATAGAAGACAACCTTTGTTCTCGGCACTCAGATTTTCCTTCTATCAGATTTCGCAAAATTGCGAAAGCGCCCTGGTGCCGCTTGGCGCGTGGCGAGAACAGCGGCGGGCACTTGTTCTCGGATCATCGCGAGAGCGCGCGCGAAACGGCTTCAGGCTCGCGTGCGATGACGGTCAGGAAAATGCGCGCTGTTCGGTCGGGCATCCTGCGATGTTGCTCCCAATCCTGCACAGCGTCGATGGCGAACCCGAATCGCCGGGAAAATTCCGATTGAGAGCACTTGAGCTTTTTTCTTAGCGCCTTGACATCGATGTTGTTCGGCACATGGACAATGAAGCCATCGGTCGTTTCACGGCGTGCGAAAGCTCGGGCCTCCGTGGCCACTTTCAATAACCGCGTTCCGACCTTCGGCATGATTGATCCTCTTCTCGGACGACCGAACGCATCCGCAATCTATACGGCATTGCCGTAGGCATTTCCATACGGCAGTGCCGTAGGTTCAGTGCCCACTTAGTGCCCACTTCCGGATTTATCCACAGGATCTCAGACGATCTCGAACGACAGAAAACCCTTATATTTACTGCCTTATGTGATCTCAGGTGATCTCTCAAAAACCCCTGGGCAGAATTTCAAGACCGGTGCCTTCAACCACTCGGCCACCCCTCCAAGCCTTGATTATACTGGGTTTTACCCGCGCGGGGAGAGCCGGGGCGCGGCCGATGTAAAGGGATTGTAAATGTGCCGCTCCCGGAGCCGCCGGAGCCGCTTGCTTCTCTATCCCTTCTTTCTCGAAAGTATAAAAACATTGTCCGCGTCGTCCGCATAACCTGAAGCTGCTGATAGCGTGTGGGTTTGATGGTGTACGCTGCCGCCCCGCACCGTCCGGCTGGGGATACTTCGCGACCTGCGCGTTGGGCGCTAGTCGCTCCGGGTGTGGTAGCGGTGGTGCAGGCGCGACGTCCTTAGCAGAATTGCTTTGGGGTCAGCCTCGGCCCCCGCGATCCGGAATTTCTATCAAGCGCTTCCTTCGGATCGGCCTGGGCGTCACTCTTCACGCCGCAGCTCCCGTTCGAAGAGCTGTGTAGCAACATTGCCCGGGACCGATGCAGTGCCGAGCCGCCTGAAGCCACGCTCCTCGTAATAGCGGCACAGTTGCTCGTTCGAGGCCATCGCATCGAGACGCGCGAAGCGCCGGCCGCGCCCGCCGATCGCATCGATCGCCCATTTGAGCATTCTCTCGCCGACCCCCATCCCGCCCACCTTGCGCGTGATCGCAATGCCATGAATGTACCCGGCGAGTCCGTCGATGCCGCGTTCGCCCCACACGTCAGAATCGGACCATTGGATCGTGAGCGTGCCGACCGGCGCGGTGTCCAACCGAAAGAGATAGACTTCGTGATGTTCTAGGCGATCGCGCAGAATGCGTTCACCAAAGTCCATGTACCAGTGCTGCCATTGCGGATTACCGCGCGCGGTCAGCCAATCGGCAGCTTCGCGTAGGATGGCCATCACCGAGTCAAAGTCGACGGATGTCGCTCGATCGATCGTCAGCGGTCCAGCTTGGGTGTCGAGAGTCATTCGCTTTCAGTAGTAGCATCAAGCGGACGCGTCAGCGCTTAGGGTTGTCCAAGCGCGGCGCGTATGCGTGCGACAAGGTCTCGCACGGCGGCGACATCCGCGAGGTTTCTCCCGGCGGCCGTACTCTCGCGAGCATATTCGAAAATCCACGGTCCACAGCGGTCCGTAGGCGTGTCGTCGGACCGCGGTATCAGGTGAACATGCAGATGCGCGGCGTTGGTGCCCTCCATGTACATGCTGAGGTAGATCTTCGTTGGCCGAATAACCTCGGTCATAGCCATCGTGATGCGGCGCGTGAGCGGACCAAATACCTCCGCCTCTCCAGGCGTGAGCTCCGCGAAGCTCTCGACGTGTCGAACTGTCTTTAGGACGAGCCAGCCTGCTATAGGTATCGGCTCGACGATGTGTTCAAGCACCCAAAGATGGTCTCTGTAGATTGGGCCGCCGGGCGCGGAGAGTTCGCCCCTGTGCAGACGGCAAGCTATGCATTGGTCGTTCACTTTTCCACCGAAGACAGAGAAAGATCCATGGTGAGGAGCATAGCGGATTAATCCAACAAATCCCTATCGAGGAGTTTCTCCGCTTTCTTGTCGCTTCCGAGCCCAGCCAAATTCCTGCTCATGGGTCTCTCGTCGTTCGGCTACGCGACCTTGGTCCTTCGGCTCGCGCTGACGAAGCGGAGTTCCACGCGCTTGTTCAACGCGCTGGCGATGCGCCGCAGCTTCGCCAGCGAATGTCCCTCGTAATCCGCATCTTCGAGCCTGCTAACTACGGAGCTGGTCGTGCCGACGTGTTTTGCGAGTTGCGGCTGGGTAAGGCCCGCGCGCTTGCGGACCTGGTAGATTTTGCGCGCGACCGTGTCGTTCGCTTCGGCCTCGGCCAGCTCGGCCATTCGTTGCGGACGCCCCTGGTAGTAGCGGCGATGAATGATTTCGATCGCGTCAGTCGTGGGCTTCTGCTTGGCGGCTCGTTTCATTTGTCGCGCCGACTATCTGCGGAACCCGGACGCCCGACGTTGCGCGGCTGGGGTCTCGCCACGCTGCACGGCGTCCTCCAGGGCCTGCCGGATAAATCGTTGGTACGGAATTCCTGCCCTGGCGGCTGAGGCTCGTACGGCATCGAGCAGTTGCCGCGGCAGGCGCATGTTGACTCGCTCACTCTTGGGCTGAAACTCAAACCGGATCGGTCGCATTCCGGACAGGTCGTACTCGGTCAATTCGGCCTTCCCGACGAACTCTTCGGCTTCCTTATCGCTCTTGAAGCGTGGCAGTTTCTTTTTCATAGTGCTCCACTTCCTTCTTGTGCATGTAGCGAGCGCTGATGGGCCGCACGAATCTCTTGCCGCGCCGCGTGCGCAAGGTGAAGACGACGAATATCCCGCGGCCGGCGTCGCTCTTTCCAATGGCCTTGAACCGTTCCTCGGACCTCGAGTGCAGAGGGTCGGGCAGCACGGCAATTGGGTTGCAGAACATGGACTCGATTGCTGCCTGAGAAACGCCATGCGCTTGGCACTTGGACCGGTTGCCTTCGTCCCAATCAAAGCCGGTTACGAGCATGGGGGGGTCTCAACTGACCGGCATGCTTAAGTATGGACCGCTGTACAGCCATTCGTCAACCGCATGCCCTTCCTGAAAAATTTACGGCATTTCGCGTCTGCGCGTCCGGTCTATCGAGCTTCTTCAGAGGGCATCTTCGCGGTATTCATAAGGGAGGCCCTTTCTCGTTTGGTCATCGCATTCCCCATTCGAATGGCGCCGGCGATGTTCTCGGTGGAAACTCGGGCGGTCTGATCGATATGCACGTTTGAGAGGTATCATGAACGCGCGCAGCTTGATGGTGATGGGGACCGCGTCGGACGTGGGCAAAAGCGTCGTGGTCGCCGGTCTGTGCAGGCTTTTCGCCGATGCCGGCATTCGGGTTGCGCCGTTCAAGTCACAAAACATGTCGAACAACGCCGCAGTCTGCAGAAACGGAGGTGAGATCGGGCGGGCACAGGCCGTACAGGCGGAAGCTTGCGGGCTTGAGCCGACAGTCGACATGAACCCCGTTCTCCTGAAACCGGAAAGCGATCGCGGCTGCCAGGTAATTATTCGTGGCCAGGCACGTTTCCGGATGACTACTACCGAGTATAGCCATTACCGGGAAGAGGCATGGCCGGAGATAGTCAGTAGCTACGCGCACTTAGTTGAGCAGTTCGAGGTGATTGTAATCGAGGGAGCCGGCGGAGCGGCGGAGGTGAACTTGCGCGACCGCGACATAGTTAATTGGGCAATCGCGGAGCTGGCCGACGCGCCGGTGTTGATAGTCGCCGATATAGACAAAGGCGGCGCGCTCGCCGCTCTGGTTGGAACCGTTGCACTACTCACTCCCGCTGAGCGGCTACGCGTCAAGGGACTTATCATCAACAAGTTTCGAGGCGACCCGGAATTGCTGTACGACGGGCTGAAGATCATCGAGCAGCATACCGGCGTGCCGATACTTGGAGTCCTGCCGCATGCCGGAAACCTTGAGATACCAGAAGAAGACGGCGCGGGTCTCAGAATCATGACGCTGCCGTCTCCCGAGCGGCCGATCGCGATCGGCGTCGTGGCGTTTCCGCGAATCTCCAACTACACCGATTTCGAACCGTTCCTGCGCGAGCCGGATGTTTCGCTGCAATACTTCGAGAATCCGGAGCAGGCCGGCGGCCTGGATGTTCTCTGCCTTCCCGGGACCAAGAGCACGATCGCCGATCTTGCCTGGCTCCGCAGCCGCGGATGGGAAGACTTCATCGCGGCTCATCGCGGTGCCGGCGGTTGCGTGATTGGGATCTGCGGCGGATACCAGATGATAGGAATGCGGATCGACGACCCGGAGCGCATTGAGAGCGACGCCGGCAGCGTTGTCGGTCTTGGGCTGTTGAATATCGAAACGATCTTCGAAGGAGAAAAGATCACCACTCGTACCGAGGGCGCACACATCGCTTCGGGCTTGCCAATATCAGGATATGAAATTCATTGCGGCCGAATCAGACGGTCCGGAGATAACGCGGCGTTCAGAATTCTCGCGTCGGAGGACGATTCACGCGATGCACTCGAAGGCACCATCGCCGACGACGAGCGAGTTTTGGGAACCTCGATTCACGGACTGTTCGACGCACCGAGATTCCGCCGGCATTTCCTGAACGGCATTCGAAAACGCAAAGGTCTCCCGCCGCTGGACGCAGGCGCAAGCGATCTGGCGCACACAGTTCGGGCCAAGGCGTATGATCGATTTGCGGAACTGCTGAAGGCGAATCTCGATATGTCCGTGCTCGCCGATCTGATCGGCGTAAGCCCTGAACGATTGAGCCGCTAAACCGCGCGATCATACCGGGGCGCTCCCAGCGCAGCGAATTGAAGCGTGACCCTCGGACGGGCTGATGCCCGAACCGGGGCTCTTGACCTTGTACCTAAGCACGGGGTGTAGGCTCTGGTTTCGACAGGAGGTGTGCCCATGAGTTCTAAACGCAAGATTGAAATCTTCAGCGCCGGATGCGCGGCGTGCGACGAGACCGTGGCAATCGTGAAGCGCATCGCATGCGTCTCGTGCGACGTCGAGATTCTCGACATGCACAATCCGGCAGTCGCCGCGAACGCGAAGCGCTACGGGGTTCGTTCGATTCCTGCCGTCGCGATCGTCGGCCGGCTCGCGGCGCGCTGCACGGGTGCCGGATCGGACGAGGCGAGCTTGAGAGCGGCAGGAATCGGCGTTTCGCTGTCCTGAGCTCCAATCCGATGGAACGCCTAACAATCGGCGAATTAGCCAAGCGCGTGCATGTGAACCGCGAGACGATCCGGTACTACGAGCGGCGCCAGTTGCTTCCGCGCGCCTCGCGCTCGATGGCAGGATATCGCGTCTTCTCCGATGACGCGCTCCGACGGCTGCGGTTCATCAGGCACGCAAAGGTGCTGGGCTTCTCGCTAAACGAGATCAAGGAGTTGCTGGCGCTGCGAGTCAGCTCAGTCGATGCGTGCGATCGCGTGAGGGAACGAACACAGAGCAAGGTCGCCGACATCGAGAAAAAGATTCAGTCCCTGCGGCATATGAAAGAGGCGCTCTCCGAGCTGGTGAGAGCGTGTGCGCGGCGCGGGAAAACCAATGACTGCCCGATTCTGGACAACCTCGAAGCGAACGGCTGGTTCGGTAAACCCGCAGGAGGCCACAATGGCTGATGCAATTAATGCACGGGACCCGCACAAGCTGGGTCTGCTGGCGCTGCCGGGAGTCGTGGTTTCGCTACTTCCGAGTTTGTCCTGTCCGCTCTGTTGGCCGGCTTATGCCGCGCTCGCCTCATCGCTGGGACTCGGCTTTCTCGTTTCGTCGAAGTACCTGTTCCCACTAACCGGAGCACTGCTGGCCGTGGCTGTTCTAGGGCTGGGATTGCAGATCAAAAGTAAGGGGTATGGACCGCTCGTTCTGGGATTGGTTGCCGCGGCAACGATCCTGCCCGGCAAATTTCTGCTCGATTCAAACGCGATCACGTACCTCGGCGCTGCAATTCTGTTGGTCGCCTCGGCGTGGAGCATGGCGCCAAGGCGATCCGCGGATGCGGTTTCCTGCCCGACGTGCCCGCCTGCGGATGACGGTAATCGGCAATTGGTTTGATGAGGCAGGAAATGGAAACGCACCGATTCGATTTTGTGATTCTAGGTTCGGGATCGACCGCGTTCGCAGCGGCAATTAGGGCCGCGGAACTCGGCAAGACTGTCGCGATGACCGAGAACCGCACGCTCGGCGGGACCTGCGTTAACCGCGGATGTCTGCCGTCGAAGAACCTCATCGCCGCCGCCAACATAGTTTATGAGGCCGCGCATCCGCGGTATCCGGGGATCGAACCCGCGCGGCTGCGCTTCAACTTTTCCGATCTCATCCGGCAGAAGGACGAAGTCGTTGCCTACTATCGCGAGAAGAAGTACCAGAGCATCGTTAGCGATCGCATCAGCGTTTTTAAGGGGACGGCGCGATTCGTCGAGCACAACGCGGTTGCGGTCGGAGATGTCCGCCTCGAGGCGCAACGCTTTCTGGTGGCGACGGGTTCGAGACCTTTCATTGCGCCGATCAGAGGGCTGGACGGCGTTCCGTACCTGACCAGCGATCTCCTGACCAGTCACGAAAGCATCGAGCTGACGGAGCAGCCCGAATCGCTGACCATTGTCGGCGGCGGATATATCGCGCTCGAGCTGGGACAGTTCTTTCACCGGCTCGGTACTCGAGTGACGATCCTCGAACCGAGCGAGCGCATCTTGCCGGGCTACGAACCCGAAGTTGGCGAGACCCTCAGTCAGATTCTGAGCGAGGAAGGAATCACGATCCTGACCCAGATAAAAGTCGGCGGCGTCCGCCGGGAAGGCGAAGGTGTCGCAGTAGAGGTGACCGGCCCTGCGGGCACGACTGTCCGCTCTTCACACTTGCTCGTCGCGACGGGTCGCGTTCCCAACACGCAGAGCCTCGGCCTGGAGGGCACAGGCGTTCGCGTCGATCCGAAGGGTGCGATCGTCGTTGACGAGGAATTGCAGACCAGTGCGCCAAACATATGGGCAGCCGGGGATGTAATCGGCTCCAACACGGAGAGCCAGATGGCGACCCCGGTGGGAGCACAGGACGGTGGAATCGCCGCGCTCAATGCGCTCGCTGGTGAGCATCGCAAGGTGGACCATCGAGTAATTCCGCGCGCCATCTTCACCGATCCAGAGATCGCCGTCGTCGGACTGACTGACAAGCAGGCGGTCGCGCGCGGCTATCGATGCGCCTGCCGGACCGTAAAGATGGAGCAGGTGCCGCGGGCACAGGCGGTGCGCAATCCGCGCGGTGTAATCAAGATGGTGGCCGAGCGGGAGAGTCGTCGCGTGCTGGGAGTCTCGATGCTCGGCATGGACGCCGCTGAGGTAATCCACGAAGCCGCGATGGGAATCCGTCTCGGTGCGAAGGTCGAAGACTTCGTCGCCATGCTGCACATCTATCCCACGATGGCCGAGGCGCTGAAGATCGTCGCGCTCTCGTTCACCAAGGACGTATCGAAGCTAAGCTGCTGCGCCGAATGAGCCGGAGCCGTCGGCACAGGCGATGGGAATCGAACTGCGCCAGTTCCCCGCGCTCGGCGCCTGGCCGCGGAGAATGCGGGCGTTACCCGTGGTTGGAGCCGATGCCGAACGGTTCTCCGGGGCGATGGCCGAAGTCCATGACATCGGCTCTGAGCTGCACAGGGGCCCGGACGGCCGCGTCCATTGGCGCGACAGCCGGCCCGAGTGGCCGGTGCGGCACGGCTTCATCGACTTCGTTGCCCGCAAGTTTCACGCGGGCAAGATGATGTTTCCGCCGGACGCATCCTAAGTAACCGAGCCGGGCATCGACCTATCGCTGAGCGATGGATTCAAGATGATGTAGGTACTCTGAACGACAGCAGCACGATCGCACATAGTTCGATTTCCCGTTTTGTGTCTCATGGTCCGGCGTCAGAGCGCCTTCACTGTGAAGTTCGCGATGGAGGTGCCCAGTCCGAGCGTGCGGTCGTGATGCGATTGAGGGCCATCGTAGAGAACCGCCGAATGTCGTCCTCATCGTCCAATCCTCAGGCGGAAACCGTCAGGCCGAGCGCATGTGCCTCTCTGACATCGTCCGGACCGATGTCTGCGAAGTAAGCGCTCCATTCCGACGTGTGAGCGCGTCATTATCAGCCTTGACAATTGGCATAAACACTCCTAATTCTGGATCGCAAATTCCGTTGGCGGAGATAGAAGAATTGGGAGGTTCAGATGAAACTGGATATCCAAAATCTAAGGCGCAGGGTTATCGTGGGAGCGGTTGCAGCAGTAGCCCTATTGGCGGGATGGTCGCAGCCGGCTAATGCGACGGTAAAGCCGGGGGAGATGATCACGGCGGACACCGCGGCGCAAGTCAAGGACCTGGTCTCGCCGGGAGTTTATCTGCGGGTGCAGGGCGGCATGGAGATGAAGATCGTGCCGACTCAGCGCGTGGACTGGCCGCCGCCGTACAAAGACGCGACCGAGAAGTACTCGGAGCAGGTCAGGCTCTCACAGGATCACCGCTCGGTGGTCGGCTACGTGGCGGGGCAGCCGTTCCCGCTGATCGATCCCAACGATCCTAACGTCGCGGTGAAGATCGCGTGGAACAACGTGTTCCGGCCGATCACGACCGACGATTACGATTTGCGCTTTTTCGAATGCGACGCCCACTACGTTAAGCGAGGCGCGAGCAACAGCCTTGAAATCGATGACACCATGGTCGGCCACTATGCGGGCTACAGCGAGGTCGGACGCACCGAAGTGGAGCCGCTCCCGACCGATCCGGATTTCAAACTTACAGGACGGCTCTGGATGTTCGCTCTCTACCCGGTGCTCGCGCCGGCCGAAACGCGGGGCAGCGGGATCGTTCGCTACCGCTACGCCGATCCCAAGCGCGGTGACGATTCCTGGTCGTACACTCCCGGCGCGCGCCGCGTGCGCCGCTTGAATGAGGCGATCTTGAGCGACGCGACGGGAGTATCGGCGTGGAATCCGGACCATTACTCCGGCTTCAATCCCAAGACCGAGGCGTACAACTTCAAATTCTTGGGCGAGAAGGAGATGCTCGCGTGCGTGCACGCGATCCATTCGCCCGAGATTCCATGCCAGACCGACGGTCAGGCGACCGCATGTCCCGAGGTCTGGGAGATGCGCCATATGTACATCCTTGAGGCAACGCCGCGGTACGGAGTGGTCAACACGCTGCAAGGCAGGAACATCCTCTACATGGATTCGGAAGTATGGTTCGAGCCTTATGTGGATACCTATGACCAGCGAAATGAGCTGTTCCAGAATTTCATGTATCTGCTGACCTATCGCGACCGGCCGGTGCCCGACGCGAAAATCGCGATCTATCCGTTCAAGCGGTCGTTCGTGGTCGGCGCGTCGTCATTGGAATGCCAATCGATGCAGTCGAGCATGTGCTATCTGCCCAGCAGCAATAGCCCGGAGCGCGAATGTTGGTATATCAACATGGGCTCGATAGACAAGTCCTTCTTCACCGCCAACTCGATGCAGGAAGCAGCGCAGCAAGGACATTAAATCAGCGCTCGCGATCAACCCAAGCCGGGACGCTCCCAACGATGGGAGTGTCCCGGCTTTGTTCGTTGAACTGATCATCCAAAAAAACCAGCCTCGTAAGGTCATCGAGCCCATCGCAGGTACAACTCATATTGTCGCCGCTTCAGCCAGTTCAGCGATACGCTCGGGATGCTTCATAGTACCGCCGATGAATGATCTCGATCGCATCGGTGGTCGACTGTGCGCTCTTTGCGGCTTTCACGCGCTGCACGGCGTCCCCAGATCGCTTAGCGGATGAAGCACTGATAGGGCGTTTCTTCTGACATTTTCGGACTGTACCTCGATCAGCCGGCACTGCTAACGTCGCGGTTTCCCGGAGGCTGAATAGTTAGAGCGCGTGGGCTCATCACGCTGAATGACAAGGATCAGGTGAACTTCCCGGACATCCATTTGCCCAACACGCCGGAGGTATCGAGGATACGAACCTGATGGCCCAGGCCGTGTTCGACATGATCCAACTGTTCAAGCAGGTTCCGGCTTTGAAGATCGTTTTGGGTCCCGGCGGCGCCAGCCATCCCAATCTGAATCCCGATAGCCTCGCCGACATCCGCAGCTACGTCACCGGGGATCGTGCCGGCCCATCCGGTAGGCACGGTCATGGCCGTCGCTGATCGCGCCGGCGACATCCTGGCCGCGCGCTGGACTTGAGCGGGCGCGCAGAAAATTAACGACTACAGATCCACCGGCAGCTCCAGGTATTCGTGGTAGATGAAATCGCGATGCGCCAGCAGTTGCGGCGTGGTCGCGGCGAGCACGATAGGTCCGGGCGATTCGTAGTATTTTCGCATCCGCGGCGACGTCGGGCAGAGCTCTTCGGACAGCGGTTTGATCACGCCGGCGAACGCGGCCCAGTAGATGTCTACGGCCGACAGCCGATCGCCGATCAGGTAACGGCTGCCGAGAGCGTGCTGACGCTCAAGGCGGTGAGCGATGGTCGCGATCATTTCCGCGCACTTGGCGGGCGCGGCTGCAGCCGCTTCGGGCGAGTAGCCGTACTTGAGTCCGAACGCGAGCGCTCCTTTGTAGGCGATCTCATTGTCGCGTGCGTCATCGAGCATCGCCTGCGCGATCGTCAGCCGACGGGTCCATCCGAAACCGTTCTCGCCGGCGATCAGGTTGCAGAGGCCGAACATCGCCACGCGATTGTCAATCGCCTCCGGAATCAAGGGCGGGGCTGGCTGCAATCGCTCGGCCAGATTGATCTGATCGTTCCATACGCTGCGCGGGCGTTCGTCGTTGTAGACCAGCACCGGCGTGCTCGATTGCGCTGTCCATCCGACGAGACTCGAGTAGTCGGCGCGATCGTGTCGAACTTTGATGTAGGGAATCTTCTTTACGTACAGGACGCCCTTGATCGCCTCGCCCCACGGTCCCGGCACCCGCGGCGGCAGAACGATCCGCATCCCCGGCATCTTGATCGCTTGCTCGATCTCGGCATATCCCGCCATCAACTGTCACCCGTGCCGCTCGCGAGCGGTAGATACGCGACGATACCACCGCGCCACCCTGTCGTCATCGGTCAACTCACCGCCGCATGATCTTTCGAGCAGGAAAATCGTTCATAACGCCGCTGTGGCCGGGATTGATCGAATGATGCATATTCTGAGGACTTGTTCGACAACCTGACCAACGCGGAGGATCTGATGGGTATCAAGATTCCAGATATCGCGTACGTTCGATTTCGCGCGCCTGACCTCGATGCGATGGAGGCGTTCCTGGCCGATTTCGGGATGGTGCGTGCGGAGCGCACCAGCGACGCGCTCTATATGCGCGGTACCGATGGCGACCCTTTTGTGCACGTGACACATCGCGGCGAGGCGGGTTTCGCCGGAGTCGCCTTCGAGGCCGCCTCCGTCGCCGATCTCGAAGCGATCGCGCGCGCCGACCATGCGCCAGTTGAGCGGCTCGAAGAACCGGGCGGCGGATCTATCGTCAAGCTGACCGATCCGAATGGATTCGCGGTCGAGGTCGTCTCCGGTCGCGACTTGCCCGCGCCGATTATCGTGCCGCGCCCTTCCCCCACCAACAACTCGTACGAAGTGCCGCGGTTGAACGCGCTAAAGCGCCTTGAGCATGGCCCATCGCACGTCAAGCGGCTCGGACACTGCGTATTGAATGTTAAAGACTTTCGCGAGTCGGAGGCGTGGTACAAATCTCATTTCGGCTTTATCACCTCTGATGAAATTTTTTCCGACAAGACTCCTTCCGGCGCGAATGCGCCGGCGCCACGCGTGATCGGAGCGTTCCTGCGATGTGACCGCGGGGCGACGCCAAGCGATCATCACACGCTCTTTCTGATCGGAAGCGGCAAGCCCAAGTTCAATCACGCCGCTTTCGAAGTCGCCGACTACGACGATCTGATGAAGGGCAACGCATGGCTCGTCCAGAAGCAGCGCAGCCATCAATGGGGCGTCGGACGCCACGTGCTGGGAAGCCAGATATTCGATTACTGGCGCGATCCGTGGGGACATACTGTAGAGCATTGGACTGACGGCGATCTGCTGAGCGCAGACTGGGGATCGCGGCGCACGCCGCTCGAAGAAATGATGGGCAGCCAATGGGGACCGCCGGTTCCACCATCGTTTGGGTAAAAAGAGATCGGCTAAGGAGGAATGCATCAGATGAGGCTCGTCACATACTCAGACGGAACCAATACTAAACTCGGCGTCGTCAAGAACGACGGCGTGATCGATTTAGGCAAACATATCGCGGGATTACCGAGCGGGATGATCGGCCTCATCACCGAATGGGCCCGCATTCGTCCGCGCGCAGTTGAGCTCGCGGAGAAATTGCCCGCCGACGCGCCGCTCGCGTCAGTTCATCTTCTCGCGCCGGTTCCGCGCCCCGGCAAGATTTTCGCAATCGGCCTGAACTACGCCGATCACATCAAGGAGAGCGGGCAGCCGACGCCGCGGCATCAGACCTGGTTCACCAAGGCGGTGACCTCGGTTAATGGACCGTTCGATCCGATACTGCTGCCGGCGGCCTCTGCGTTAATCGACTACGAAGCGGAGCTGGTCGTGATCATCGGCAGGCGTTGCAAGCATGTGTCGAAAGAACGCGCCCACGAAGTCGTGTTCGGCTATGCGGCCGGCAACGACGTATCGGTGCGCGATTGGCAGATGCGCAGCGGGCAGTGGGTGATCGGCAAATCATTCGATACGCACGCGCCGATCGGGCCGTGGATCGTTACCGCCGACGAGCTGGGCGATCCGCATACGCTCGGCATCCGATGCCTGGTCAATGGCGAGCTGCGTCAGAACTCCAATACCAAGAACCTGGTCTTCGGCGTGTTCGACGAAATCGCGTATCTGACCCAGGCAATGACGCTGGAGCCGGGCGACGTGCTCTTCACGGGCACGCCGGGCGGAGTGGGCGCTGCTTCCAAACCGCCGCGATGGCTCAAGGAAGGCGACAGGGTGCGCGTCGAGATCGATGGGATCGGCGCGATCGAAGCATCCATGAAATCGGAAACGATCGAGAAGACAGGAGATCGCTGATGGCACCGCCGCAATCGGAGGCATTCGTTTTTTTTGGCGCCACCGGCGATCTTGCGTACAAGCAGATCTTTCCCGCGCTGCAATGCCTGATTCGCTATGAGGGTTTGAACGTGCCGATTATTGGCGTGGCCAAGGCCGGCTGGAATCTCGATCAGCTCAAGGCACGCGCCAAGGACAGCCTCGAACACGATGGCGGCGATGATGCGAACGCGTTGAAAAAGCTGAATGACCTGCTGCGTTATGTTGACGGCGACTATCAGGATCCTGCGACGTTCCAACAACTGCGCAAAGAGTTGGGTGATGCCAAGCGGCCACTTCATTACCTTGCCGTTCCGCCCGCCATGTTCGCTGTCGTCGCTGAAGGACTCGCGAAATCCGGCTGCGCCACCGATGCGCGAGTGGTAGTGGAAAAGCCGTTTGGCCACGACCTGGCCTCGGCGCGCGAGTTGAACCGGATCCTGCATCAGTACTTTCCCGAAAGCGCAATTTTCCGGACCGATCACTTCCTCGGTAAGGAGCCGGTCCAGAACATTCTCTACACTCGTTTTGCCAATCCGGTATTCGAGCCACTGTGGAACCGCACCCACGTGCGCAGCGTCCAGATCACGATGGCCGAGAAGATGGGTGTCGAGGATCGCGGCAGATTTTACGATCACAACGGCGCGATCCGCGACGTGCTGCAAAACCATCTGCTCCAAGTGCTCGCGAATCTGATGATGGATCCGCCCACCGGCGAGGAGCATGACGCGGTGCGCGACGAGAAGGCCCGGCTCCTGAAGGCCGTCCGCCCGCCCGCGCCCGAACACGTAGTGCGCGGACACTTCGGCGGCTACAAAGCCGTGCCCGGCGTCGCTCCCGGCTCGACGGTCGAGACCTTCGTCGCGGTCAAGCTGTACATCGACACCTGGCGATGGGCCGGCGTGCCGATTTACATCCGCGCGGGCAAAGAGCTTCCCGTAACCGCCACCGAGCTGATGGTCGAATTCCGGCGTCCGCCACGCGAGACCTTCGGAGAAATCGTGCCGTCTCTGTCGAGCCATGTGCGGATGCGGATCAGCCCGGATATCAACATCGGAATGGGCTTGCGGGTAAAGGTGCCGGGCGAACGCATGGTCGGTAACGACGTCGAGCTTATTCTCACCCGGCAGGCATCGTCTGACATGCCGCCGTATCAACGTCTGCTCGGCGACGCGATGCGCGGGAACGGTGAGTTGTTCGCGCGCGAGGATTTTGTCGAGGCCGAATGGCGCGTCGTCAACCCGTTCCTGGGCAATGTGACGCCGCTACACCCTTATGAGAAGGGCAGTTGGGGACCAGAAGAAGCCCTGCGGTTGATCGGCGCCGACGGGCCGTGGCTGGATCCAAAACCCGCTGCGCCCGCGAAATGACAAATCGGGAATGTCGGGACGGCGCTCGTCAGGTTCCGTAGTTGTATCCGGGTCTTGCCGAAATTACGAAACCGCCTTTTCGACCGAAAGCACCGCGATCGTAAACGCTGCAGAACGTGCGATGCTGCCGCGATCCGAAGGCGTCATCATAGATGACTACGCCTTTGACGTAGAGGATCGCCACGCCACTGCGAAGCTCGTCCAGATTCCGCGGAGTCAATTCCGAAATGGCGATCCTTTCGGCGCGCTGCTCTCCAGCTTCCAGAATGCAGTGCGTGGGAAGCTCGCCGCCCGGCATCTCAGTAGTAGTTGGCGCCGGCAGCTCCGGCGAGAATTTAGCTTCGATGCTCAACGCTCTGACAATCACCCGGCTCTTGCCCCAGTTGCGGAGCGTGAAGGGAATCTGAGCGCCGATCGAATCCTCGTCGAGCGAAACTGGGAGATCGAAATCGACCGCGATTACTCCCCGCCGTCCTTCACCCAGATCGGAGCGCACCGGAGAATCGGTTACGATCGCCTTGCCGTCGGTTACCGCTCTAACCGAATGCGCGGTGTGTGGCGGAACGATTGCGACAAGACCGGGCCCGGCGACGAACGACTCGCCGCCCACAGTTACTTCCAGCTCGCCTTCGAGGACCGTCCACACTTCTTCATTGGAATGGCTGTGCTCGTGGATCGATGCGCCGGCGTCGAAATCGTAGTGCGCAAAAGTCATCTTCGCGGTGCTGAAAGTTTGGTCCCTCCAGCCGGGTAAACGCTCGCCAGTTCCTAATTTGCTCGTATCGATAAGGGGCATGGCAAACCGACCCAAAATTACTCTCTTACCAAGCGGAGCGCGAACCTGAACCAGTCACTTCTGCTTCATCGCCTCCGGTTCTTCCCAAAGTTTGATTCCGCCGAGCAGGCCTTCGAGGTTGCTTATGATCTTCACATTGGCGGGAAGCTTGAACTTGATGTGCCGGGCGTTACCGCCGCCGATATAAAGACGATCGTAGTTGAACATCTCCGACAGATCGGCGATCGCCATTTTGAGCAGTTGGTTCCATTTCTTCTTGCCCTTCTTTTTCAGCGCGTGGTCGCCGAGCTCATCTTCGTAGGTCTTGCCGTTGTGGAAAGGATGATGCCCCGCTTCCAGATGTATTCGGTGCCCATCGACAAAAATAACCGAGCCGACGCCCGTACCGAGCGTGATCACCAGCTCAATACCTTTGCCACTGACGCTGCCGAGTCCCTGCACGTCGGCGTCATTGGCGACCCGCACGGGGGCATGCAGCCGTTTGCGAACTCCCTTTGCGAGATCGAAGCCGTTCCATCCTTTGCCGATGTTGGCGGCGGTATAGACGATGCCGTGCTTGAC
>JBOHWH010000130.1:0-7219 GCA_050736695.1 Binataceae bacterium (SeqCode)
CGGCTCGCGAGCCGCCCGTCTCAGCTACCCGCGATCTTCGGCGTCGCTCTCTCGCTAAACGTCTCACGCCGTGCAATATAATTCAGGTCACAGGGGGAAGATCGTGAAGGGATTTGTTCCGACGCCAGCCGAAACGGTTGATCTGATGGTCAGCCGACTTTTCCGCGATCGGCAACCCTCTCGTGATTCCACGGTTCTGGATCCCGGGTGCGGAACCGGTGCCTTCATAGAGGGCCTGCTTCGATGGTGCGAGCGTACTCGCAATCCAATCCCGCACATTGTAGGAATTGATTCGAACCGGCGACATGTGATCGACGCGGGGCGCCAGTTCGCTGGCCGGTGCGAGGTCGAGATTCGTTACGGAGATTTCCTTGACGGCGGTTCGGACGAGCAATTCGATTTTGTCATCGGAAACCCACCCTACGTTTCGATTTTGGAGCTTTCCGAAGACGAGAAAGCCCGATACAGGTCTCGATATATCGCAGCGCAGGGTAGGTTCGACCTCTATCTTTTGTTCTTTGAGCAGGCGTTGCGACGCATGCGGGCAGGCGGGCGTCTGGTGTTCATCACTCCGGAAAAATTCCTTTACGTGGAGACGGCTCGGCCTCTCCGAAAAATAATAAGGCAATGGGACGTTGAAGAGATAAACCTCCTCGATGAGGCGACGTTCGGTCCACTCGTGACCTATCCGACAGTTACAACATTGACCAAGCGGCCCTATGCACATCATACCGTGGTGATTTCTCGAACCGGCTCCACAAAGCGAACATCTTTACCCACTGGTGGGGTTTCCTGGATATCGGTGATCGGCGGAGGGTCAAGAAACGAGGGCGGAGTCGCGCTCTCAGAACTCTGCACGCGAATAAGCGCGGGCGTCGCGACCGGCGCAGACCAGGTTTTCGTAAAGCGAATCACGGAAATTGCTCCACAGCTTAAAAGGTTTGGCTACCCAACTATTGCGGGCAGGGAACTGGGAGCGAACAATCCGTCCTTGCAGACGTCTCGTGTGATGTTGATCCCGTATTCGCGCCGGGGGGCTTTGCTCGCGCAAGGTGCTCTGGGCTCCCTGGGTCGATACTTGGAGCAGCCTGATATTCGCCGGACACTGATGGGCCGCACTTGTGTGACCAGAAAGCCATGGTACGCATTCCACGAGACTCCGCCGCTGTCCGAGATCTTGCGCCCGAAGATTCTGTGCAAGGATATTACCGCACATCCAAAGTTTTGGGCCGATCGCGATGGCCAAATCGTCCCGCGGCACTCAGTATATTATATCGTGCCGCACGATCCTCAGGCGGTAGGCGAGTTATGTGATTATCTGAATTCGGCGATGGCTCGTGACTGGCTATTCAAAAATTGTCAGCGCGCCGCCAGTGGCTTCTTGCGCCTGCAGAGCAGCATCTTGAAACGGCTTCCCATTCCGCCTGATCTCGCGCTGCGAGTGGCCGGCGTTATTGGCGAGACAGAGGTCGCGCAAACCTCAGCTCCGGGCCGGCACCGCGCAGCGTCACCTCTGAATCGCGTGTTCGAGTTTGCTCGATGACCACGGCTTTTGACGACGTTATCGATCGCATCATCAAAGAGCGCTATCACAACCAGCGCCGCCCACTGCATTCCGATATAGTAAGTCGGCGAATCACTCAAGACCTGCGAGAGAGCTGTGAAGCAATTCGCACCGATGTCGCCTCCGGGAGCGTTAAGGAGTGGATCAACGCGCGCACGCCGGGCGCCCGAGGCCGCAAGATCGATCTACTCATAGGGGAGCCGAACGCGAAAGGGAAACCCGATTTACACAAGCTGCGGATCTGCGTGGAGAACAAGTCCGTTTGGACCGCGCATCGGAACACCACCAGCCGCTACGACGACCTCAATGACGTTCTTCAAGTTTTGCACCGTGCGAAGTCCGAAGCGGTGCTCGTCGCAACTGTAATGATCGGTGTCGCGCCTCGCGTTCTGAATATTGCCGACAATGTGACGAAAAAGTATAAGAAGCAACGAGCAAGGTTCAATTCTGAAGTTGTCTCGAAACTTAGTTCCGGCGATCAGGCTCTTTGGAAGGAGTTTGATTACACGATCAGCGAAAACAAGCCCGCCGATGCCCGTACAGCGGTCGAAAAGTTCCGTTCGCTCCCGACTCGTCCGCTCGGGCAAACTCACGTGCTCGGCTACGACTTTGTGCTGATCGTTCCGTTTCACGCCGATAATGTCACGGTTCCGCGTCTTGAACGGATGAACGATCTCGGAATTGACGTGGACGCGGAATACCAGCGGATGCTCGATCAAGTTTGCCGAGCATACACCCTAAGGTTTCCTAGCTGACGATCCTCAGTCGTCACAGCAGTCCTCAATATCAGGCTTCCCGAACTGCGCGGCGCAATACATGCACTCCAGTATGAGTTCGGGTACAGGTTTGCGGTCGAACAAGATCCCATTAAAGATAGTCTGCTCCCCAATCGATCTCCGCATCGCCGTACTCCTGCGGTTCGCCCGATGCGCTCCATTTGGTTACCGGAGTCGCCACTACGTATAGTTAAAGTTCGGCGATCTCCTCGCAGCCGCATTTTGGGCAGACAAAATGGATCTCTTCCGCCATCTGAAACCCTCCTTTCGGATATCTCTTACCTCGAGAGCGGCGGATACCTCGAGAGCGACAGAATCGCGAGACCCGCTGAGGCCGCGGGGCTTGTCCCGTCGGCGCGGGTCGTGGTACGGCAAATGCGTGGCGTGAATCTTCGTCATCGAGAGGAAAAAGTAAATGGCCGACAAGAGTATCGTTGGGCGCACCGGGAAGCCATTCAAGATGCCCATCGAATGGAGCAAAGTGCGCGAGTTCGCGCGCGCGATCAAAGATCCGAGTGCGGAGTATTTCGACGCGGACGCCGCCAAGAAAAATCTCGGCGGTATTCCCGTGCCCGTTACCTTTCTGCAGACCAGCGCTTTCTGGACCGATGAGACCTCGAATCCCGGCTTCGGTGGCTTCGATCTGCGCCGGATTCTGCACGGCGAGCAGGAGTTCGAACTGCTCAAGCCGATTTTCGTCGGCGACGTTCTGACCGGCGTCAGCAAGATCGCCGATGTCCTCGAAAAAGAGGGCGGACGCGGCGGTAAAATGACGTTGCTGGTCAGCGAGACCGAGTACACCAATCAGCGCGGAGAGAAAGTCGCAATCGCGCGCTCGACGCTGATCGAAACCGGGCAGGCGGTCAAGGCCTGAGTCTCGCATCGCCCGAGTCTCATTTGGAGTAAAAAATCATGGCAGCAAAACTTAAATACGATTCGGTAAAAGTCGGCGACGAAATTCCTCCTTACGTGGTAAACGGCGTGTCACGGCCCGATTTTGTCCGCTATGCGGGCGCGTCGGGGGACTTCGTGCCGCTGCATTACGACCAGACTTTCGTCGAGGCCGCCGGAATTCCGACGGTGTTCGCGCAGGGGATGTTCACCGCGGGCCTGCTCTCGAAGGCACTGACGGATTGGGCGGGAATCGGCAGCGTGCGCAATTTCAAAGTCCGTTTCGCGACGCGGGTATGGCCGGGCGACGTGGTTACCTGCACCGGCAAGGTCACGGGCAAAGTCGAAAAAGACGGCGAGAAGCTGGTCGAAGGCGACTTGGTCGTGCTCAATCAAAAGGGCGAACCCGCGATTCGCGGGTCGTTTCGCGCCGCGGCCGCCTGAAAATATCGCGCCGGCGCTTCGGAAATAACTCTGTTGATGCCGCGGACGGACGGGTCTTTTGCCGCCGCTCCGCGCGCGCTAGATTTTTAACATAATGGGTGAGCCTCGTTACGTAATCATTCATGGCCATTTCTATCAGCCGCCGCGCGAGAGCCCGTGGACCGGGCTTATCAGCCCGGAGCCGGGCGCCGCGCCATTCCCGAACTGGAACGAGCGGATTCTCTCCGAGTCGTACACCGCCAATGCCCACGCGCACACGATGGAAGGCACTGTCGTTCACGTCCGCAACAACTACGAATCGCTGAACTTCGACGTCGGTCCGACGCTCGCGCTATGGCTGCAAGTCCATGGCAAGGCTGCCTACCGCGCGATGGTTCGCGGCGACATGCTCTCGCTCGAGCGCAACGCCGGCCACGGCAACGCGATCGCGCAATCGTACAATCATTCGATTCTGCCGCTGCTCGGCGCGCGCAGCCGCGGCTTGCAGATTGCCTGGGGAATCGAGGATTTCGTTTACCGGTTCGGGCGCCGCCCGGCCGGGATGTGGCTGCCTGAATGCGCGGCCGATGAAGACACCCTCGTCGCGATTGCGGATGCGGACCTGAAGTTCGTCATCCTTGCGCCGCAGCAGGGCAAGTTCGCAGGCGAGGGTGCCGACACCCGCGGCGCGGGACCGTTTGTATGGAAGAGCGGCACGCGCGAAGTCGCGATCTTCCGCTTCGATCGCGAGATGTCGGCGACGGTCTCGTTTGGCGAAGGCCTCGACGATGGCGCGCGGCTGTCCGAATGGATCGCGGCGACCGCGCTTGGGCTGCCGGAAGGGTCGCTGCTGATGATCGCGACCGACGGCGAGACCTTCGGTCATCATAAGAAAACCGGCGCCGCAGAGCTCGCACGCGCCTTTCTGATGCTCTCGCGACGCGACGATATCGTCGTCACCAACTGCGAGCGCTACCTGGCCGAACATGGCGCGCGGGGTAGCTTCACGATCGACGCGCCCAGCGCGTGGAGCTGTGCGCATGGCGTGGAACGCTGGCGTTCAGACTGCGGATGCCGCATGGATGCGAAGACCTCGCAGGAGTGGCGCGCGCCGCTTCGAGCGGCGATGGATTTCGTGAACAACCATGTGCTGGCGGTTTACGATCGCTTCGCGCCCGACCTGGTGAAGGATCCGCAGGGCGCGCTGGCCGCATCGATCCGCATTATGATTGACGCGAATCCCGCCGTGCACGAAGAAGTCTTTACGCGCTTCAAGGTCGCGGGCGAGGTCACGCGCGAACGGCTGATGCGGCTGTTCGAGATGGTTCGGGCGGGGCAGGCGTCGCTGACCAGTTGCGCGTGGTTCTTCGACGATTTTGGCGGACCCGAAGGACGCGTGGCGCTCAGGTGGGCCGCGCGCGCGGTCGAGCTGGCGGCGGAAGTCGCGCCCACAATTGAAAGCGAGCTGCTCGACCGGCTGCGCGAAATTCACTCGAACCGGCATGAGGTCGGCGACGCGGCCACCTTGTATTTGAGCCTCAAGACGCGTGAAGCGCGCGGGAGGGTTTAACCGTGGCGGCTGATTCCACGCACGACATCGAATCGACCCTCAACGAATCGCGCAGGTTCGAGCCGCCCAAGGCGTTCGTTGCGCAGGCGCAGATCAAGGGGCTTGCCGAATACGACGCGCTATGCGCTCGCGCCGAGGCCGATCCTGACGCCTTCTGGGGCGAATGCGCAAAGAACCTCGATTGGTCGGCGCCGTTCAGCAAAGTTCTGGACTGGAAATTTCCGTTCGCGAAATGGTTTGTCGGCGGAAAAATCAACGCCGCCTACAACTGCCTCGACCGTCATCTGACGGGTGCGAATCGCAACAAAGCCGCGATTATCTTTGAAGGCGAACCGGGCGACTCGCGCGTGCTGACCTATCAGATGCTCGCCGATGAAGTCGGCCGCGCCGCGGGCGCGCTCAAGGAGCTCGGGATCAAAGAGGGCGACCGCGTCGCGATCTATATGCCGCTGGTGCCGGAGGCGGCGATCGCGATGCTCGCGTGCGCGCGGATTGGCGCGATTCATTCGGTAGTCTTCGGAGGCTTTTCGGCTGAGGCGCTCAGCGATCGAATCAACGACGCCGAAGCGAAGCTCTGTATTACCGCCGACGCCGGATGGCGTCGCGGCGCGCACGTCGAGCTAAAGACCAACGTCGATGAGGCGCTGAAGAAGTGCCCCTCGATCGAAAAAGTGCTGGTGCTGAAACGCGTCGGTATCAAGATCGAAATGAAAGCGGGGCGCGATGTCTGGTGGCACGAAATCGTTTCGCGCCAGAGCCCCAACTGCGCGGCTGCCGAGCTCGATTCCGAGCATCCGCTCTATACGCTCTACACTTCCGGCACGACGGGTAAGCCCAAGGGCGTCGTGCATGCGACGGGAGGGTACCTGACCCACCTTCTGATGACGATGAAGTGGGTGTTCGATTTGAAGCCCGACGACATCTACTGGTGCACCGCCGATATCGGATGGGTCACGGGCCATAGCTACACCGTCTATGGACCGCTCGCCGCCGGGGCGACTGTCGTCATGTACGAAGGCGCGCCGAACTATCCGGAAAACGATCGCTTCTGGCGGATAATCGAAAAGTATCGCGTCAGTATCCTCTACACCGCGCCGACCGCGATCCGCACCTTTATCAAATGGGGCGATTCGTGGGTTAAGAAGCACGATCTTTCGAGCCTTCGGCTTTTGGGTTCAGTCGGTGAGCCGATCAATCCCGAAGCCTGGATGTGGTATCGCAAAGTGATCGGCGGCGACCGCTGCCCGATCGTCGATACCTGGTGGCAGACCGAAACCGGCGGGATCATGATCAGCCCCGTTCCCGGCGCGATCGCGACCAAGCCGGGCTCCGCGACGCGACCGCTTCCGGGAATCGAGGCGGAAGTCGTCACGCCCGCGGGCAAACCGGTCGGAGCGAACCAGGGCGGACTGCTCGTGATCAAACGGCCGTGGCCCGGGATGCTGAAAACGATCTTCCGCGATCCCGAACGCTACAAAAGCCAGTACTTCAGTCAGATCGAAGGATGCTATTTCACCGGCGACGGCGCGCGCCGCGACCAGGACGGCTATTTCTGGATCATGGGGCGCGTCGATGACGTCATCAACGTATCGGGTCATCGCCTCGGTACGATGGAGGTGGAAAGCGCGCTGGCCTCGCACCAGACCGTCGCAGAGGCCGCGTGTGTTGGCCGTCCCGACGATATGAAGGGCCAGGCGGTCGTCGCGTTTGTCACGCTCGAGGGTGGGCGGCATGGCGACGACAAGCTCAAGGACGAACTGCGCAAGCATGTCGTCAAGGAGATCGGCGCGCTCGCGCGTCCCGACGAAATCCGCTTCACCGAAGCGCTACCCAAAACGCGCAGCGGCAAAATCATGCGGCGCCTGCTCCGCCAGATCGCAGCGGGCGACAAGACCCTGGGCGACACAAGCACGCTCGAAGATCTATCGGTCCTGGCAAAACTCCGCGACGACGACGACTGATCTCGTCGTCGTCTGACTCTGCGCCTCCTAAGGA
>JBOHWH010000131.1:0-28584 GCA_050736695.1 Binataceae bacterium (SeqCode)
GTTCAGACGCCCGGGGAGGGCTGTGGTCCGCGAATCAGTTTTCCCGGCAGAGTTCCGGTCGGCTCGCCGTTTTCGAACGTGACTTCTCCGCTGACGATGGTTTGCCGGTAACCCTCGGCGCGCTGGATCAGGCGGCGGCCGCCCGCTGGCAGATCGAAGACCATGTGCGGCGCGTGCAGGCGCAGTCCGTCGAAGTCGATCACGTTCACGTCGGCCTTCATTCCGGGTTCCAGCGTGCCGCGATCGGAAAGGCCATACAGCCGGGCAGTGTCCTGGGTCTGGCGCTTGACGACGAACTCGATCGGGAGCCGTTCGCCGCGGCTGCGATCGCGCACCCAGTGCGTCAGCAGATAGGTCGGCATGCTGGCGTCGCAGATGAGGCCGCAGTGCGCGCCGCCGTCGCTCAGCCCGAGCATCGTGACGGGGTCCCGCATCATCTCGCGCACGGCGTCCAGGTTGTACGCCGCGTAATTCGAAAACGGCATGTAAAGCAGCTCGCGCCCGTTGCGCTCGAGCATCAGATCGTAGGTAACCTCGGCGGGAGTGCGGCCCTCGCGCGCGGCGCGCGCTTCTACGCTGGCTTCTTTGGCCGGCTCATAGTCTGGCGGATCGCCGAGCGGGAAGTAGCGCGAGAAGTTGGTCACCAGGTAGCGCGTCACACGTTCCTGCGTGCCCGGCCCTTCGGCCAGAATCCGCGCGCGAACTTCAGGATCGCGCATCCGCGCGACTCGCTCGTTAATCGGCAGATGCGCCAGCTCGCGATGATAAGTGGGATGCGTGATGAACGGATGCAGCGAGCTCTCGAGCCCCATCAGCATCCCGGTTGGTCGCGGCGAAATTTGCGGCGCGAGGTTAGCGCCGGCGGCGTTGTAACCGCGCACCCGATCGAGCATCACGCGCCATCCGTCAGGATTGAAATCGACTTGCGCCATCGCGAACGTGATCGGTAGCCGCGTCGCTGACGAGAGCTTGATCATCCACTCCATCGTGGCATCGGGTCCCGCCATGTCGGACGCCATCTCGAACACGCCGTGGCCGACTTCGCCGAGCACGCGCCCGATCCCGAGCAACTCGGCCTCGCTGGCGTACGTGCCGGGGACCACCTCCTTGTTCTTGGCGCGATGCAGCATCGTGCGCGAGGTGGTGAAGCCGAGGGCGCCGGCGCGCAGCCCTTCGCGCACAACAGCCGCCATCTGAGCGATATCGGTCGGAGTCGCTTCTTCGTTATGCGCGCCGCGCTCGCCCATTACGTATGCGCGCACCGCGCCGTGCGGCACCTGCGCGCCAATGTCCAGCGCACGCGGCATCGCGGCGACCGCGTCCATGTATTCCGGAAAGCTTTCCCATCCCCACTTGATTCCCTCGGCCAGCGCGGCGCCGGGAATATCCTCGACGCCTTCCATCAGGCCGATTAGAAAGTCGTGCTCGGCCGGACGAACGGGCGCGAAGCCGACTCCGCAGTTGCCCATGACCAGAGTCGTGACGCCGTGCCATGACGATGGCGTGAGATACGGGTCCCAGGTAACCTGTCCGTCGTAGTGGGTATGGATATCGACGAAGCCCGGCGCGACGACCATCCCGTCGGCGTCGATTTCGCGGCGCGCGGCGCCGGCCTTGGCGCCGACGCTCGAGATTTTGCCGTCGTCGATCGCAACGTCACCCGTGAAAGCCGGTGCGCCGGTGCCATCGACGATTTTACCATTTCGAATTACCAGATCATGCATCGCGCTGTCTCCTTGCGATATCGCATTGGCGCAGCTGGGACCGGTACGCGAGGGCCGCAACATACCGGCTGTTCAAGTCGCAGTATCGCGCGGGCGGGCGCCGTCGATCAAGCATTCTCGCTCTTGTGCCTAACGCTTGTTCGGGTGCGGGCGGGCTGGTTAACCGCGTTGCGCCGATCTATAAGCGAAGCTGGCCGGGCCGCCGCCATATCCTCAACTAACGATGGAGCATCAGCGATGAATTCACGCAAGCAACGCCTTCCGTTTCGCGATCTGAGCACTCTGACCGGCGAGGATCGCGAAACCGCCGAAAAGAACCAGATCAATGGTCAAGTCATCAACATATTTCGCGTCCTGATGAATCATCCGGACCTGGCGCGGCGGTGGATGGTGTTTGCCGCGCACGTGCTTGGAAAATCGACGCTGCCGCCGCGCGACCGCGAGCTCGCGATCCTGCGCATCGGATGGCTCAATCAAGCGCCCTACGAATGGGAACAGCACGTGATCATCGGCAAACGCTCGGGAATCTCCGACGCCGAAATCGAGCAGATCAAGAACGGGCCCAAGGCCGGATGGAACAAGCATGAGGCGGCGCTGATGCAGGCGGCCGATGACCTGTTCGAAAATTCGGTGGTCTCGGACGAGACCTGGAAGACGCTCGCGGAGAAATACAACACGCAGCAGATGATGGATGTGGTATTTGCGATCGGGCAGTACAACCTGGTGTCGTGGGCGCTCAACAGCTTCGGCGTTCCGCTCGACGATTTTCTGCCCGGCGCGAAAAAGTAGGAGTAGGCAGAACGCCAACCTCTCCGAGAGGAGAGTTGGGCAAGAGCACATTCCTCAGGTGTGCTCATGCGGCTGGCGAGATTCCTCGCGAAGCGTGCCTATGCGGCCGGTTGCGGCTCGGGCGGAGTTTGGAAGGTGCTCGCGCTCGGAATGACAGTTTAGCGTGCTCTTTCGTGTCATTCCGAGCGCGAGCTGGCGACGGAAGTCGTATCGAGCATTTGGTTTTGCGCACAACCCATCGCGAGGAATCTCGCCCTCGGCATTAGCACACTCTAACAACAGGAAATGCAAAGCTCTCCGAACGGAGAAAGGGTGTACATAAGGATTTATGAAGAAAAAGGGCAGCGCGAATGCGCTGCCCTTCGGGCATTGTCCGAATGAGAAACCTGTCAGCCGATCAGGCTGCCTCTGCCTTTAGGCCGTTGAGCTTCTTCAGCTCCGGCATCACTTCGGCTGCGAACAGGCGCAGGCTCTTTTCCGCGTCGTCGATCGGCATGCCCGCGTAACTGAATACGCCGGTGTAATGATCGGCGTTCACCTTCTGGCGAATCTCGTCGATCTTGTTGAAGCAATCCTCGGGCGTGCCCCACACCTGCAGGTTCAGGAAGTATTCGATCGATGCGTCCTTGTTGCCTCCTTGCAAGCTCTTGGACATCTGCGCGTAGTACTCGTAACCCTTGGCCTTGCCGAAATGATCGCTTGCCATCTCGTAGTGGCGCAGCGCGGTCTGCCAGTATCCGCCGATATACTTCACCGCCATCTCGCGCGCGCGCTCGCGGTTCTTGTCGCAGAAGGTCCATCCGGCCGCGATCGTCGGGAGCGGCTCGCCGCCATTAACCTGCTTGTAGATGGTGCGATATTCGTTCAGTTCCTGCGCGACCGCTTCCCACGGCTTTTGCGGGATGATCAGGATGCCGATGCCGAGCTTGGCCATGATCTTCGACGACTCCGGAGAGACCGCCGCCGCGTAAGTGCGGCCCTTGAAAGACTTGAACGGTTTGGGACGGATGTCGCGCCGCGGCTGCTTCAGATACTTGCCGTCGTATTCCATGTAGCCGCTCTCGAGTGACCCGAGAATCGCCTCGGAGTACTCGATAAAGCGCTCGCGCGATTCGCCCATCTCGAGCCGGAAGCCGTCGTACTCGATTCTGGCAAGGCCGCGTCCAAGTCCAAGGATCATGCGGCCGTTGGATTGATGATCGACCACCGAGACCTGCTCGGCCACGCGGATCGGATCGTGCCACGGCACCACGACGACCATCGTGCCGAGCTGGATGTTCCTGGTGCGGCCCGCGTAGTAGCTCAGAAACTGCAGAACGTCGGGGCACATCGTGTAGTCATCGAAGTGATGCTCGACGCTCCAGATCGAATCGAATCCGAGCGGTTCATAAAGGTCGCCAATCCGAAGATCGTCGCGATAGACGTCGCGGTCCGAACGAGCGTTGTGAGGATTCTGAAAAATTACTGCGCCACCAACTTTCATGCGTTTTCCTCCATCCCGGACGCGCCTGCGTTCCGGAGGTAGTCTGAAAAGACCAATGGTGAAAGCAGCTACCACGTCCCGGCATTCATTGCAAAGCCAACAAACTAAACGGTTGGTATGTTGAGGCTCGCACTTGCCTTCGGCGCGTCCGCGCGGGATTACTACCGCAGCGCCGTTATCGATCCGATTTGATCAGGAGCCGGTCATGCGAAGAGAGATCTTTACCGGAGAACACGAACTGTTTCGCACGCAGGTGCGCCGCTTCGTCGAGAACGAAATCGAGCCCAAGGTGGCGGGGTGGAACCGCGCCGGGATCAGCGACCGCGAATCATGGCGCAAGCTTGGCGCCGCTGGCTACCTGGGCGCGAACGCGCCGGCCGAGTTCGGCGGAGCCGGCGCGGATTTCATTTACGACGCGATCGTGATCGAGGAGCTGGCGCGGGTTCGCGCGCACGGCCTGATGATGGGGCTGCATTCGGACATCTGCATGCCTTACCTCGCGACCTTCGGCAGCGCCGAACAAAAGCGCCGCTATCTGCCCGGCGCGATCAGCGGCGAGCTGATTCTCGCGATCGCGATGACCGAGCCCGGCACCGGCTCCGACCTGGCCGCGGTGCGAACGGCGGCGCGCCGCGACGGCGACAACTACGTCATCAACGGATCGAAGATCTTCATCTCGAATGGACAACTCGCGGATTTGGTGATCGTCGTCGCGAAGACCGATCCGAATGCGAGGCCTGCTCATCGCGGGATCAGCCTGATCCTGGTTGAGGGCAACGCGCCCGGCTTCGTGCGCGGACGCAAACTCGACAAGCTCGGCCTCAAGGGGCAGGACACCAGCGAGCTGTTCTTCGAGGATTGCCGAGTGCCCGCAACCAACCTGCTCGGCAAGGAAGGGCAGGGGTTCAAGATGCTGATGGAGAAGCTGCAGCAGGAGCGGCTGGTGGCCGCGATCGGCGCGGTCGAGAGCTCGCGGCGATGTCTTGACGATACGATCGCGTACACCAAAGAGCGGCGCGCATTCGGGCAGCCGATCGCGTCGTTTCAGAACACCCAGTTCAAGCTCGCCGAGATGGCGACCGAAGTCGAGGTCGGGCGCGCATTCGTCGATCGCCTGATGGCGGCGCATGTGCGCGGCGAGAATCTGGTCACCGAGGTCAGCATGGCAAAGTGGTGGACGACCGAGCTGATGAAGCGCGTGACGAGCAGTTGCCTGCAACTCTTCGGCGGCTACGGTTTCATGATGGAATATCCAGTTGCGACCGACTACGCCGACGCCGCGGTGCAGACGATCTACGCAGGCACCAACGAGATCATGAAGGTAATAATCGCCCGCCGGATGGGCCTGGATAATCGCGAGTAACAGGCGGCAATCGTGCGCGGGCGTCCTCTGATCGCATGGACGAACAATTATTTCAGGGACACTACACGAGAGGATTACTCCGCAGAGCACCCCCATTTCACGTTCGGCAGCGTCACGCGCGGACTTACGAGCACAACGACTACGAATTCACTGGCCGCGGAGCATGCTGCCGTTCGTCGTCGTCGGCCAGGCCGAAGCGGATGCCGGCGATTGATTGATACGATATTATTGGAGACGCGAAGGCGGCGCTTCTCGCCAGCAATATGGTTGCCGACACGTGACGGCAAGACCCTCGGCGATTCGCCACTATTTTAACGGCGATTGAGCGATCAGGAAAGACGGCCCTGACGAATCGCGGCCTCGCCTCAAATGCGCCCAATTTCTGCACAGGAGAAAGCTGCCGATTCAACTTGAACCCGCTGGAAGTCTGTCTTAAGAATGGCAGAGCGGCATGAGGCAACTGTTCTCAAAAGCGGACTTGAGGGCTATCAGCGCGACGCTCGCGCTCGTGATGTTGCTGGGCAGCGTTCCGTTGGCCGCTGGAGTTGTGATCGTCTCCAACCCCGGTCGCGTTGAGTTGACCGCCAACATCTGCCAGCCCATCCAAATGTTCGACCGCGTGTCGAGCACCCTGATTGCACGGCCGGCGATAAGCTCGCCTGAATTCGTTCTTTTCCTCGTGGGTTTGGTCGCGGCGAAACCAATCGTCCCGATCGTCGAGTGTAAGGCTGCTCCCGAGATCCCGCCGCCCGAACGTCTCTCCTAAGACCTTTTCTGCAACGACATATTTCTCGCGTTGACCTCTGACCCTGCACGCGCGTCGTGGGGGGTGTTTTTTCGGGCCTGTAGCGTCCGCCCAGGAGAGATGTATGCGACCATTCGAAGATATTGCGCGCACGTTGCGGACAGCAGCGTGCGCACTGATCATAGCGGGGTTTTTCGTAGCGATGGCGCCCGGGCCGGTTTGGGCTTGCGCCTGTGGATGCGGCGTGTTCGAGGTATCGACCCCTTCGCTGCTTCCCACTGGCGCGGGCGGCATGGTGTGGACCGAGTACGACTTCATGGACCAGTACATAAACTGGCACGCCACCCAGCCAGCTTCCGAGACCCAAAACAACGACAAGAAGCTGGAAACCAACTTCGTCACTGTTGGCGGACAATATATGTTCAATCGAAGTTGGGGTGCGATGCTGGAGGTGCCGTACTGGCAGAGGAACTACACGGGCGCCTATTCTGGCAACAATGCCTCCATCAAGTCCTTTGACATGAATTCAGTCGGCGACATCCGTATCATGGGTCTGTGGACCGGCTGGTCTGAAGATATGTCAACCGGGCTTATCGGCGGATTTAAGCTGCCAAGTGGCGACTGGCATTATCCCCCGTTCGACCGCGACACCCAGATCGGCACCGGAAGCACCGACCTGCTGCTCGGCGGTTATAAGACCGGGAACATTCCGTTCTTCATTTTGAAGGATCGTCCGTTCAATTGGTTTATTCAGGGATTGTATGATCTGCCCTTCGCGTATCAAGACCATTACAAGCCCGGCCGCGAATTCGATGGATCGCTGGGAGCCTACTACAACTTCGGAAAGGTCGGTCCGCTTAACGAACTGGCCCCGATAATTTCGTTTCTCGGCAGCGATCGCGCTCGAGATCGTGGTACGAATGCAAATCCAGGCGGTAGCGGCTACGACAAAGTAGCGGTCGCCCCCGGAGTTGAAATCGGGATCGGACCGGTGAAGGTCTATGGCGATGTAGAGGTGCCGATCTTTCAGAACATGAACGGCGATCAGCTCACCGCACCATTCGCGACCAAGCCAATTGTGAGCTACAGCTTCTGAGCGGCGAAGAGAAAATCGTGTCTCGAAGCGCATCCTGGGTAGCCCCATTTGCCGTGACGATGGTCGCCATTCTATGCGTCTCCGGCGCGGCGTTTGCGCGGCCTGAAATCGGTCAGCCCGCGCCTTTACTCGTCGTCGAGCAGTTGGACGGCCAGACCTTCAATCTCGCGCAGGCTCACGGCACGGTCGTAGTGGTCAATTTCTGGGCTACGTGGTGTCCGCCCTGCCGCAAGGAAATGCCGGCCTTGGACGCAGTGTACCAACGTTATCATGATCATGGGTTGGATATGATTGGTCTGAGCGCCGACCGTCCGCGTGATCGGTCCGATGCGACAAAGGTTATGCAATCGTTCAGTTATCCCGCGGCGATGTTGGACGACGCCAAAGACAATGGTTTCGGCGATCCTACCGCGCTGCCGGTAACGTATGTCGTCGATGCCCAAGGTATCGTTCGCGCGAAACTGACGCCGGACTCGGATCCGGTGACGGAGAAGGGTCTCACGGACTTGCTGCTCCCATTGCTGGCTCAAACGCATCACAGCTCGGTCGAAGCGCGTTAGAGAGAGATTAAGACTGTCGGGATTCGTGATGAGAATGTTCGCGTTGGCCACCCTTGTGATCGCCGCATGCGCGAGCGGCACCCCTATGACATCCGGCCTGACATCCGGCCCGGATACGAGGTTTGAGCGGCTCCAACAGGTGATCCAAAGAGTCGACGCTGGCGAGCAAGCGTGCATCAACGGCGAAACGACGCGAACCAGTCGTCAACTAGCGCGGATAGCCGGGACTCCTGATGCTACCACTGGCCGGCAGATACAGATGCTGACGGATGACCGAGATCGGCGTATTCTCGAGTGTCAAGCCCGCGCGGACCGGCAAAGAGAAAAACTGACCTCGGAAGACCGCGCCGAGTATCAAATTCGCGCCCACGAAGGCCCCAACTCTCTGATGATGATCCTGACGGCTTCGAGGCCTCGCTGAAGCGGCATAACCAGGAGAAGAACAATGTATCCTCTGCAAAGAGCGGTATCGGCCAGAACCGGCGTCGTGTTGGCGCTGATGATTGTATTCACCAGCGCACTAAATGTAGCCGCTTGCCGCCAATTGGACGACCCCGAGGAAACCGGAGGCTACACGATACCGCATGCCTCCGACTGCTTGCCCGACGTCACGCTGCTCGATCAGCACGGGCAGAAGGTTTCTCTAGCAACGTTAAAGGGCAAACCGGTGCTGTTCGACTTCATCTACACCTCCTGTCCGGGCCCGTGCCTCCTCCTGACCGCGCGAATGAAGCAGATCGCAAACAAGGTTGGATCGGTACTCGGGACGGACGTCCGTTTTGTCTCTATAACCGTGGATCCCGAACACGATCATTCGGCGCAGCTTCTCAACTATGCGAATGCCCAGAACGCCAATCTCAAGGGATGGTTGTTTCTCACCGGAACGCCAAAGCAGATTGACGACGTGATGGCGAGGTTCAATCTGACTCGGGCGCAAGAAGCCGATATGACACCCGACCACGCGCTGGAATTTTTTCTGGTCGCGCCCGATGGCCACGCATTGCTCCAGTACATGGGTGACAGGGCGACTTCGGAGCGGATTGCCGGCGACATGCAACGAGCCGCAGCGGGCAAGACGGTGACCGCGGGCGATGGCTCAGTGGTCAAGGTTACGCTTTAAGCGAGTGCATGAAAGCGTCGAGAGCATTGACGATCCGATGAGTTCGACGCCCTCGATCGCCGACGTGTCTGGGCCGGCCGGTCTCGCATCGCGGCTGGTTCGTGACCTTGCCGGCGTAATACTGATCGCGCTGTTATCGTTGGGCGTCGGGCTCACGATAAACTGGTTCTCGACGCCGTCACTTCCAATCATCTATCAAACTCCTGAGCAGCGTTTCGACTTGGAGCTGACCTCGCTTGTCGCGGCGCCGCCATTTAAGATTGCGCCGGCAGCAACGGTCGGACTCGCGGAATTTCGTTCGGCCGTCGCAAGCAAAAACGCCCTCATCCTCGACGCCCGTCCGTCCGTGTTCTTCGAACAGGGGCATGTGCCGGGCGCTATCAATCTCGCTCGGGATGACTTTGCGCAGGACTATCGCCACCTCGCCGGGGTTTTAAAGGCAGCGGACGGCAAGCCGATCATCGTGTACTGCTCGGGCGGCGAATGCCACGACAGCCGCCTTGTCGCCAATGCGTTGCTGACGTTGGGCTTCGGCAACGTCAGGGTTTTCACCGGAGGCTGGGACGCATGGTCAGCCGCCAGCCTACCAGTGGCCACCGGGATCGGCCCATGATCCCTTCGATGATGCCCGCATATGAATCACGCAGCGATTATCGCGTGCTCGCGGTCGCCCTCGCCCTTGGCGCGGTGTTTATCTATGCGGGCGCGGACAAGATCCGCGACCCACTGCAGTTCGCCGACAGCATCGATGCGTTCGCGATCTTGCCGATGGCCTTCATCAACCTGCTGGCGCTGGGTCTGCCAGTGTTCGAGATCGTGTGCGGAGTTCTGCTCATCGCGCCGTGGACAAGAAGGATCGGAGCGCTCGCGCTCGCACTCAGCTCGGCGGTGTTTTTCTTCGCGTTGCTGTCCGCGCTGTTACGCGGCCTGACGCTCGACTGCGGATGCTTCGGGAGCGGCGCGCCGTCACGATCGAGAATGTGGTTCGAGCTCGGCCTGGATCTGGTGCTTTTCAGCGCCTCTTTGTTCGTGTATTTCCGTTCGCTTAAGCCGTGGTACTCACGTCGAGGTCTTCTGCAAGATCCCTAAACGCGATCGCCTCTGTTCTCGGGAAGCTTCGCTAGCCGTCCGATCCGACCAGACCGAAACGGACGCCGCAGATCATTATAGTATCGTTGGCAACGCGATGGCCGCGCTTTTCCGCGGCGGCTATCGCTCGCGGACGGTCGGCGACGACCAGATCGATTCCGCCGAGGCCTTCGCCTCGTCCGTCGGTTTCTTTGACGAAACGGATCGTGCCGATGTCGAGCCCGATGGTCGCGTTGCCGTGGTCATCGTGTGTCAACGGACGCTCGAGAATTTGCGCCCATCGCTCTGCCAGTGCGGCGGGTTCGGATGATTGAATCTCTGCGGCTGCGATCGCGCGGACCACGTCGGTGCGCACCGCGGGCTTCCAGTTGCGCCCGGCCGGCATCCACGGACCGTCGGGAGCTTCGCCGCCTTTTTGATAGTCGATCTCCAGGAACGTACCGCCCGTGTCGCGCGGATGAAGCTGCATGATGCTGTAGTCGGCGGAGTCGTTCTCGAGCGCCTTGCGGATGCCGAGCTCGGCGGCGCGCCGTTTGCGCGGTGCGTGCTCATCGCATTGCAGAATACACATGTAGCCGCCGTCGCCATCGCGACGTTCGAGATAACGGCCGCCGGCGGTGTTTTCCCTTATCGGCGCGACGACTTCGATAAACTGGCTGCCGACCGGCAGGAGCGCGTTCTCGAGCCCAAAGACCTCGACCCCAGGATCGCGATGCCCAACTTCCAGGCCGAACACCGCGCGCAGATCGTCAACCACCGGGGCCAATTTGTTCGCGACCAATGCCAACTGACGCATGCGGAGCCACATGTGAAAATCCTCCCTGGCTGACGGATCTCGAAGCTAGTGTCGTGTCTCGTAAAAAACTGTAGCGATGCGGAAGCACCGGCCTCCGCTTTTCGTTTCAGGAATGCGGTCTTTTGCGGGTCACCGTCTGAACCTTTGCTCAAGATACTTACGAGACACGACACTAGCGTTCTTCGAATCTAACGGCCTTCGTATCGAGGTTTGCGTTTCTCGACCTTCGCGGCGAATGCTTCGCGCGTGTCGTGCGTGTTGAACATCGGGATGTGGCGCGCGGTTTCAAGGTCAATATAACTTCTTAGATCCATTCGTTCGGCTTCGACGAAATTGGCTTTCATGGTGCGCAGTGCGATCGGCGCCGCGTCTGAAATCCGCTCGATCAGGGCGGCGACCTCGATGCGAAAACTTTCGTCAGGAAATACGCGAGTGACTAATCCGATGCGCAGCGCTTCGGCGGCGTCGAATTTTCCGGGTATGAAATACAATTCGCGGGCGCGCGCCGCACCCACGATCCGCGGCAGCGTCCACGGACCGCCCATGTCTCCGGCCACGCCAACGTCGAGGAAAGCGGTGTTGAAGCGCGCCGACGCGGCGGCGAGGCGAAAATCGCACGCGCAGGCCCATCCGAGCGCCGCGCCGGCGCATGCGCCGTTGATTGCGGCGATCGTAACGGCGGGCATCTCATGCAAGAGCGTCGATACGTGATAGTCGCGCGGCCCGGAGCCGGCGTCGCCCGAATCGCGGCTGTCCTGTGCGCCCGACGCCACCACAACATTCAGATCCGCGCCGGGGCAGAACGCTTTTCCCGCGCCGGTCAACACCAGCACGCGGAGATCGGTGTCGTCAGCCGCACGCGCCAACGCCTCGCGCGCCTCATGCACCATCAGGCTCGTCATGCCGTTCATGCGCTCGGGCCGGTTCATCGTCAGCGTCGCGACCGGGCCGGTTTTCTCGAACAGGATTGTTTTGAAGCGCGTGTCGCTCATATTTTTCCTCCTTTCAATCGCTCGAAGCGCGGCGCGCGCCGCTCGACAAACGATTTCACGCCTTCGGTCGCATCGGGATGAACCAGCGCCTCGCGCATCAGGCGGTCGGCGTCGCGCAGAGCAGGCTCGAGCGCGAGTCCCAAATGCGAATAAATCTGCGCCTTGATCACAGCGAGCGAACGCGGCGAGACGTTTGCCGCGAGATCGCGGATATAGGCTTTGGCTTCGTCGATAAGGCTCGCGCCGGGCACGATACGATCGACGAATCCAATTCGCAGCGCTTCGGCGGCGTCGATTCGGCGCGCGCTCCACAAAAGGTCGAGTGCGCGGTTGAGTCCTACCAGCCGCGGCAGGATCCAGCTTGTGCCATGCTCCGCGATCAACCCGCGTTTCGAGAAAGCCGTGGTGAAGCTCGCCTCGGTGGCGGCAAAACGCAAGTCGCACATCATCGCGAGCACGAAGCCGCCGCCGGCGGCGACGCCGTTTATCGCGGCAATAACGGGCTTCGGAATTCGCAGCAGATAGCCGAATAGTGCGGGTAATTCGCCGTCGTCGTCGGCGGCGCTCGCACCAGCATCCTCTGCGGTGCCGGCCGCCGAGCGCGCAAGGTCGCCGGTGTCGAGCCCGGCGCAGAACCCACGGCCCGCGCCGGTCACGATGATCCCGACGACGCTTTGGTCGCTCGCGGCCGCGTCGGCAGCCTTGCGGATTTCCGCGATCATGCCGAAAGTAAATGCGTTGAGCTTTTCGGGCCGCTCCAGCCGAATTATCGCGACGGAATCTTCGACCGTGTAAACGACGTTCGCCATCACGCCAGCATACCGCGCCGGGCCGCAAGATCGTCAACCCGATAAATCCGGCATCACTTCATTTGCGAAGCGCTCCAACGATCGCATTCTCTTCTCCGGGCGCGAGGCCTGGGAGCTGCGTGATCAGAATGATCTCAGTCGCGCCGCTATTCGCGATTGCATCGGCGAGCCGCTCCCGCACAATCTCGGGCGTGCCAATGATGCTGCTCTGCCTGAGCTGATTCGCGTCCGGCTGGATCCATCGTTGGCCCGGATTCGCCGCCGAGAGCCATTTGCCGTAGAGCGCCGCCTGGTACATCGCGGCCGGCTCGATATCCGCCCACGCCTGCTCAGCGCTATCGGCGACATAGACGATACGGCTGTTGACGATACTGAATGCGGCCGGATCTTTTCCGAGGCGGCGCAGCTCATTGCGATAAATCTCGACCTGATGCCGTCCGAGATTGCACGCGAAGGACAATCCCAGTTCGGCGCCGCGCTGGATCGCCTTGGTCGTCATCCCGCCCCACAGCAACTCGGGATGCGGCCGGCTCCTTGGACGCGGAAGCACCCGCACGTCGCGAAATTGAAAATGCTTGCCCTCGAAGCTGAAGCGTTCGCCGGTCCATGCGCGGCGTAAAATCTCGATCGTTTCCAGAGTGCGGCCGAGCCGGCTCTTCTTTGATACCTGCAGGCCGTCGAATTCCTCGTCGCGATAGCCCATCCCGATACCCAGACGCAGCCGGCCGCCCGAGATCACGTCGATCATCGCCGCGTCCTCGGCCAGACGCAGCGGATGATAAAACGGAGCGAGCAGAACGTAGGTGCCGAGAGTGAGGCGGGTGGTGCGCGCGGCAATCGCCGCGAGCATCGGCATCACCGAGGACAGGTAGCCGTCGTCGACGAAGTGATGCTCGGTGACCCAGATCGAATCGAAGCTGGCGCTTTCAAGGAAATCGATTTGCCGAAACATCGCGGAATAGAAAGCCTCGAAATCCAGATTCGAGGATTCCGGGTTCCGGAAATCGAGCATGTAACCAAATTTCATCTTCGACATTTCCTTGATCCAGCCTGCTGGCGATCATCGTAGGCACACCGAAAAAATTAACCAAGCTCATAGGCGCAGAGAGATCCGCGTAAGAGGCGTGATGGGGTGGCCGCGAAATTAGTGTACTGTTGCCCTCGTGGCCCACCACTCCGAATCGAGCGCTGCATCCAGCAACGAGTCCCGCCAGACTCCTCGAATTGAGCAGTCGGAAAGCATCCGGCCTTCACGCTGAACCGAAGACGTTCGATCAACCGAATTGAAGCCGAATTTTCCAGATCGATTGTTGCGAAAATTCGACGGGCGCATCCGCGGTCTGAATGCCGCGTTAGGCCGGCTGCGTTGACTCGGCGGCGCCGTGCTCCAAGACTTGTCACCCAGAGGTGCTGAAAATGGATCGGCTCATATCCGAACAGGCCCGGCCCTATTTCGAGAAGGTGCGCGAGTTGGCACCGACAATTCGCGCGTATGCTGATCGCGCGGAGCGCGAGGCGCAGATGCCGCGCGAGGTTGCCGATGCTTTCCATCAATCCGGGTTGTTCCGGATTTTCCTGCCGCGCCGAATGGGCGGTGGCGAAATGACGATCCCCGATTCGCTGCGGCTATGCGAGGAAGTTGCGCGCATCGATGGCTCGGCCGGATGGAATCTCGCCATCTGTGCCGGCGGTCCGCTGTTCGGGCATAACCTGTCGCTTGAAGCGTTCGAAAAGATCTACGGCAATCCACACGGCGTGAGCGCCGGTTCGCTCAATCCCATGACCACGCGGATGATTGCGGTGGAAGGCGGATGGCGTCTGAGCGGCAAGGCGACTTACGCCAGCGCCTCGGCTCAGGCGACCTATCTGATGGCGGCGGGGATTGTCCTTCGCGACGGTGCACCGCAAATCATCGGCGGGTTTCCGCTGCTGCGGGCGGGTTTCTTTCCGATCGAGCAAGCGAAAATCCTCAACACCTGGTCGACCGCCGGAATGCGCGGCACCGGCAGCAACGATTGCGTTTTTGAGGATGTCTTCGTCCCCGATGAATTCACCTTCGATTGGCTGAGCGCGAAGTCGCCATGGAAGCGCGGCCCACTCCAGAACATTCCGTCGCCGTTGCAGTTTGTGGGCGGCCTGGCAACGGTGGTGCTCGGCACCGCGCGCCATGCCCTCGATGCGCTGAGCGAAATCGCGCAAGCCAAAGTGCCGGTCGGCGCTCGAGGCACGTTGCGCGAGCGGCCCATCGCGCAGATCCAGTTCGCGCAAGCCGAAGGCCTTCTGCAGGCGGCGCGCGCCTACTTCTACAATTGCAATGACGAAATCTGGCGCAAGGGCGTCGCGGGCGAGAGCTTCAGTCTCCAGGATCGCGCGCATGCCCGGCTCGCGGTGGTCACCGCGGTGAAGCTGGCGGTGCAGGCGGTCGATCTGATCGCGGATGCGGCCGGAATGAGCTCTGCGCAGACCGCGTTCCCGATCGAGCGATGCTGGCGTGACGTGCATACCGCCTCGCAACACGTACTGCTCAACACGTCCCGTTTCGAGGTGGTAGGGCGAGTCTTGTTCGGGCTTGATCCGGACTCGCCGATAATCTGAATCCATTCCTGATCGAGGAAGCGCTGCTGTTCATGCCGATATCAAACTGAATGGCATTCAATTTCCTTCGTGATAAAGTTGAGTTCACATAAGC
Source organism: Binataceae bacterium (SeqCode) (assembly GCA_050736695.1). GTDB lineage: Bacteria > Desulfobacterota > Binatia > Binatales > Binataceae > JBARDN01. The sequence goes on from JBOHWH010000131.1 coordinate 15,256, forward strand.
ATCGGGACGAATGAAAACTTTTCGGTGGACCGACAGGCGAATCTGTCGCTGGCACCTGATGCTCACCACGCCGCGGCGCGCAGATAAGGAGAAATTTCGATGACACCTCCCAATCGCGAGCATCCGGCGACGGCCGTCCAGGCGGCGCCCGTCACTCATTATCGGACAAACAAGGTCGATGGAGTGAACATTTTCTATCGCGAGGCTGGGCCGTCGGATGCGCCGGCCGTTCTGCTGCTGCATGGCTTTCCGACTTCATCGCACATGTTCCGCAATCTGATTCCCGCGCTGGCAGACCTCTACCATGTGATTGCTCCCGACTATCCGGGCTATGGCCAGAGCGATATGCCGGACCGGAGCAAATTCGCTTACACTTTCGCCCACATAACCGAGCTGATCGACGGGCTTCTCGATCAACTTAAGATGACGCGCTACGCGATGTACGTGATGGACTACGGCGCTCCCGTCGGATGGCGGCTGGCGCTCAAGCATCCCGAGCGCGTCACGGGGCTCATCGTGCAGAACGGCAATGCCTATGAAGAGGGAATGAAAGAGTTCTGGAATCCGATCAGGGCATACTGGAGCGATCACTCGGACGCGCATCGCAAGGCGCTGGGCAGTCTCGTCGCTCCCGAGACAACGAAATTTCAGTACGTCGACGGAGTTGCCGACTTAAGCCGCATCTCGCCTGACAATTGGGTTCACGATCAGGCGCTGCTCGATCGTCCGGGCAACGCCGACATCCAACTCGATATGATCTATGACTACCGCACCAATCTGCAGATCTATCCAAAGGTGCAGGCCTACTTCCGCAAACATCTTCCTCCAACGCTTGTCGTTTGGGGCAAGAACGACAAGATTTTTCCCGCCGACGGCGCGTATCCGTTCAAGCGGGACCTGCCCGAAGTCGAGTTTCATCTGATCGACAGCGGCCACTTTGCCTTGGAAGACAAGGCCGATGAAATAGTTCCTCTCATCCGCGACTTCCTGAGCCGGAGGATCGCGCGGCAATGAAGCCAACGATCCTGGCGACCACTTAGAGGAGGCGGGCGAGTGCAGAACGTCGAGCGATACGAAATTCTGGTTCTCGGCAGCGGAGAAGCGGGCAAGTGGACAGCTTGGGCGATGGCCGATGAGGGTCATCGCACTGCGATGGTCGAGCGGAAATGGCTGGGCGGTTCCTGCCCGAATATCGCGTGCTTGGCGCAAGAACGCGATCTACTCCGCGAGAGTACCGCGTTTGGCTTCGAAGCGAGCGAACTGATGGCCGCCGTCCAAACCGCGATGGTTGGAGGCATGCCACTATACGGTTCTGCGCGACGCGATCTTCGCGCATCCGACGATGCCAGAGGGACTAGCTTTTCTTCTCGGACAAGTTCAAGAGCGTAAGGGAGACATAAAACGATGACATCGGAACAAAATAAACCCACCGCGGCGCGAATCGTGCCTCCTTTCACGCTGGAAACGGCGCGGGCGAAAGTGAAGGCGGCGGAGAATGCCTGGAATAGCCGCGATCCAGAGGTCGTGGCTAAGGGATACACCGAAGATTCCGAATGGAGGAACCGAACGGAATTCTTCAAAGGACGCGCCGCGATCAAGGCGTTCCTCAAGAGAAAATGGGAGAAGGAACTCGACTACCGGCTGATGAAGGAACTCTGGAGCTTCACTGAAAATCGAATCTCAGTTCGCTTCGAGTACGAATGGCACGATGACAACGGACAATGGTACCGCACCCACGGAAACGAGCATTGGGAATTTAACCCCGAAGGACTAATGCATCGCCGCGACATGAGCGCCAACGACTACCCAATCCAGGAATCCGCCCGCCGCTACCGGTAGCCAGGACTTAAGCGACAAATGCAGGATGCGACTTTCGCCGAGATCACGTACCGTGATTGCGCGAAAGTCGATCAATTGCGCGCGATGCGATAGTTCACCGTCTCGCTGCCGTCGCCAGCGGCGACCAACATCGCGGGAGCTTCACTCGATTTTGGGGGCTGCGTCACGTAGATGCCGAGCGGGTACTCCAGAATCGATGCGTCAGAAGTGGCGGAGATGATTGCAGTGTCGAGCGCCGCTTCCCAATGAGTCGTTGCGATCGGAGAACCGTCGAGGCGCGATGCTTCCTCGGTGGCGTCATCGGCGCCCCCTGGTTCCCAGCGCGCGCTTGCGCCCTCTGCGCCGGCGCACCATGAGCTTTTCCTCGCGGTATAGCCGATAGAGCTTTTTCCGGTTCATCAGGTGACCCTTCCTCTCCAGCAGCCAGCCCAGGCGCCGATAGCCGAAGCGTCTGCGCTCCGCCGCCAGCTCGGGCAGCCGCTGCTGCAGTAGCGAAGTCGTCCGGCCGCCGCGGCCGATAGCTCATGCTCGAGCGATTGAGTCCGACCAGCCTGCATGTGCGCACTTGGCTCAGCCCGCGCTGCTCAACCAGGCGAGCAACCGCCGCCTTCTGCGCCACAGGCTTCAGACGTTTTTTCCGAGCAGGTCCTTCAGCGCTGAGTTGTCCAGCATCGACTCCGCCAGCAGCTTCTTCAGCCGCCGGTTCTCATCCTCCAGCGACTTCAACCGGCGCGCCTCGGATACCTCGAGCCCGCCGTACTTCGCTTTCCACTTGTAAAAAGTCGCGCTTGAGATCCCGTGGCGGCGGCAGACCTCGTCGGTCTTCACCCCTGCCTCGTGCTCGCGCAGCACCCCAATGATCTGCTCCTCGCTGAATCGGCTGCCTTTCATTGTCCGTCTCCTTTTCAGTCGACGGACTCTACCTCAAAACTGCTGGGCGTTTGGGGGGCAGGCCACCGCCGACGAAGACGATTTCCGGAAGCAATTGCTTCAGCCTTACCGCCATCGCGGCCAGAAGCTGTCGATTCGATTGGAAGCTCAATTTTTAAGGCGGGCGGACAGTTCGCGTTTGGCCAGCTCGCGCTCTCTTGCGCTCCCGTCGCGCAGCGCGTCTACCAGCGCAAGTAGCTGGTAGAGTTCATTGTCCTTCAGGGCCGCTCGCGGCGCTTTCTTGTAAAGCGGCATAAGCGCATATCCGCGAATCGAGCCTTGTTCGAATGGCCAGACTGGAACTGGTTCTTCCTGGGTCATTTTACGGCTGAGCGGTTCCGCCGCAGAAGCGGTGGGCATACCGCGAGTCATGCCGCCCTTTTCCGGCGGAAAAGCGTATCGGATCCCATGAATGAGGAACTCCTCCAATGCCTTGGCGTTTACGCGGTCGCCGAGCTCGGATCCGTGAATCAGTCTGGCGGCGCGAGCGCGGCGAATTGAAGCGTGAACCTCGGATGGGCTCATCTAGAGGTCGACAGCCAACTGGGCATAGGTGGGCCGTTTGTTTCCGGCTGTGAGGAGTTTGAGCAAAACGACGATGTCTTGAGGCTTGAGCATCATAGCGCCGGTTGCGAGCGTGTTCGCCATTCGCGGTTCTAGAATAACGAATAAGGACTTTCAAGCTCCTCGCTTAGGTTATGAATACGAGTTCGTAGGAAACGCGCTCGAGCAAAAGATTACGGAATGCGACGGTGTAACCGTACGTGATCAGGCAGCTCTCTTTTTCCAAAGTAGATCAGTCCATAGGCTCCCCCGACGGCACACGCATCGTGAGCTTCCGGAGGATTGATCAAGCCGCCTTTTCGGGAGTGCGAGCGATCTTCCGGCGCCTGGGCTGGCCATCCGGCACGGGCAAACCGCGACCTTTAAGTGCCGGGCCGGGCCGGGCGCTCATCTCGCGTGCATCTATTTTTGATTTGCAACATGGGCAGATGAGTTCCGGCTTGATCGAGTGGCCGCAGGGCTCGTGGACGAGTTCCACCGGCGCGCCCGCGCGTCCAGCCATCCAGCGGTCGCCCCACCCGGTCATCGTGGCCATCAGAGGATAAAGATCGAGTCCTTTTTCCGTAAGCCGATACTCGAATCGAGGTGGGCGCTTTTCGTAGGCGACGCGCCAGAGGATTCCATCGCGCACGAGCTTGCGCAGACGGTCAGACAGGCGATGCGGGGTCAGCTGCAAGTCCCGTTGGATCGCCTCGAACCTGCGGATGCCGAGGAACACATCGCGGATGATCAGCATTGTCCAGCGGTCGCCAACCACCGACAGTGTTCGGGCGACCGAGCAGGTCATAGTATCGATTTGCTTCCAGCGCATCTGTCCTAAGAGTCTTGGATGACTTTAGGTACAATACTAGGTTCCAAACTAGAAGTCAGTCAAGACCTGGTTCAACTTGGTTCCAAAATAGGAGTTATGGATCCGGTTTCATGCGCCAAGCGACGTAGCGTTGATGGTGGTCGCGCGAGTCCCACCGCTGATAAAATGCCAGCACTCGCCAGCGGAACCATCTGATGGCGGAAAGAATGCGCCGTGTCGGGAAAGCCGTGCAGGCAGAGCACGAGCGGAACGTCGCCCGCCTCCAGCACGTGGAAGTTGATTCCCGAGGCGTTTACTTTTCGTTCTTTGAGTTCCATCGCTGAAGCTCCATTTGCTCAGGATGAACGCTTTGCGTCAGCTAATGTACCCTCGTCTCACCGGCTCGCCCGCGGTCAAGGGGAAGACCGAGCCCCCAGACGAGGCTGACGCTCATGCCGGGCCAATCGGCTCGATAACCACCACCGGGATCTGCCGCGAACCCGCTCGCTTCTGGTAGTCGTTGTATGGCGGATACATCGCCGCCATCTTCTGCCAGCCGCGCGTTCGTTCGTCGCCGCTCGCCGTCAGTGCGCGGGCGCGCATGCGCTTCGAGCCGACTCGGATCTCGCACTGCGGATTCGCCCTCAGATTCACGTACCAGCCCGGATGCGTCGGCGCGCCGCCCTTCGAGCCGATGACGACGTACTTCCCGTCCATCTCCTGGTAGAGGAGCGGCAGCGGCCGGAGCTTCCCGCTCTTGGCTCCACGCGCAATGAGGAGAAGCGTCGGCAGCGGGCCGGGTCCGCCGCCGATGGTCGAGTCCCACAGGCGAGCTTTGTCGGGATCGGACAGATAGAGCTCCACGTGGTCCCTGATCCACTTCGGCATTCCCTCTGCCGGCATTTCGAACTTTTCTTCCCCGCTCATGATGGTTCTCCTTTGTCATTCGAGATTCAGACAATCGGTGAAAGAGTATTCCGGATCCGGTGGTTCTCCGCGAGCTGTCGATCACTTCACGCTTTCGCCCGTTCGATCTTTTCCATGTACGGGACAACGTCCGGGGCGAATGCTGGATGTTTCGAGAGTCTAGCGAAGTGAGCCGTAGCATCTGGAAACTGCTGGCCGACGTTCCCACTCAGAATCGGCTCCAGTCCTCGCTCCTTCAGATGTCGGGCGCGCGGTTTCTCGTTATGGAACAACGCGAACTCAGCAACGAAGCACACGTCGGCCAGGGTCAGGTGGTCGCCTACGATAAACCCTCGACCCGCCAATAGTGCGGCGTTAATCCCGTCCATATAGACCGCGAATGCGTCGCGGCACCGGTTATAAATTTCTTCGGTTAAAGATCCGCCGCCCAGCGCGAGCAGATAGATTTGTGAATCTCGCGCGAATACGAGACTTGCATCGAGAAAGCTGTCGATCCGTGATGCTTCGTATGGATCTCTTCCGTAGAGCCCAAGCTTATTATCAGCAAGCCTCGCGACGGCGCGCATGATGCTGTTGGATTCGAAGATTCCGACTTTGCCGTCGGGGCTGAACGCGGCCGGCACCGTCCCGAACGGATGCCTCTCTAGAAAGGCCGTGGTCTTGCGCAATTTGCCTTGGAAGCCGGCGTGGCCGCTCACTTCGGTCGCCTCGGTTTCGTCGTCGGCTGAGAGCGGACGCGCATTGAAGTCCCATAGCCACGACTGAAGCTCTCTGGGCGAGGCTCCGCGCAAATCGAGATCCACGCCGCACAGTCTGGCGACAATGGTTGCCTTCCAAATTCTTGGATTCGGGAGGTACGAAAAAATTCGCAGTTGACTCATCTCCGTGCCCATCTCAGCACCCAGTGAACACCGGCGCCCGTTTTGCCGCAAAGGCCGCAATTGCCTCGCGAGCGTCCTGGGTGCGCGCCATCGCTCCGATGGTGCGTAATTCCATCTCGATTTGTGTTTCGAGGCTTTCCGTGAATCCCGACTGCATCAGCCGCTTCGCAGCTGCGTAAGCTCTGGTGGGACCGGCCGCGAGCTGCGCGGCGGCGGAGTGAGCTTCATCCGCAAGGCTTGCATCGGCAATGACCCGGTTCGCGATTCCCCAATCCAGCGCCTCTTTTGCCGGCAGCGTGCGATTGAGCAGCACCAGTTCCATGGCGCGCCCGATTCCGATTCGCCGCGGAAGGAAATAGCTGGTCGTGCCGTCCGGACTGAGCCCGATTTTTGTGTACGCCATCGTGAAGCGCGCCGACTCCGCGGCGATAACCAGGTCGCACGCGCAGGCAAGTCCCATCCCGGCGCCCGCCGCCGTGCCGTTCACTGCGGCGATCACCGGAAACTCCGCACGGGCAAGACGCGAGATGGCCGCATGAAACACCGAGACCCGGCTCTTGAGTTTGCTCTCCGCGGAATAAAAGCCCTTGAGATCCGCGCCGGCACAGAAAAACCGCCCCGTCCCGCTTACGATAAGAGCGCGAATTTCAGCATCGTCTTCGCAGCGCACGATTGCATCCATCATTTCGGCCGATACCGCGGCGTTGAGGGAGTTGGCCGATTCAGGGCGGTTGAGCGTGAGATGCGCCACCTTGTCGCGCACCGCAAATAGGATGGTCGAATATTCCGACATGTGCTTCTCTCTCCTGGTTCCGTTGACCACTATGAACGCGCAACCAAGTGATCACATTGGTCCCGAGGCGCAGCCGCCGCTGACTCTCACCACGTCTCGCGGAACGGCCTGACTTCGACATTGAATGACCACGCGGTTCGGTCCTGATGAACCACGTGCCAGATCTCGTCGGCGATCGCGGGCGGCTGAATGAAAAATGGGTCTCCCGCAGACTTCGAAGCCATCGCCCGGGTCCATTCCAGGTCGATAACCGCGTCGATCACAACGTAGGCGACATGGACGCCCTTCGGTCCCAGTTCTCGGGCGATGGATTCGGCGAGGATCCGTTGCGCCGCCTTGGTAGGAGCGAATCCGGCGAAGCGAGGTTTCCCGCGCAGGGCCGAAGTGTTGCCGGTTACAACGATCGCGCCTCCTCCGGCCTCGACCATCGCTGGCGCGAGCCGTCGCGCCAGATACAGCAGCGCCATGGTATTAACCTGAAAATTGCTATTCAAAGCTTCCGGATCGATCTCCATGAAGTTGCCGAACGCGCCACCCACGGCGTTGTGGATGAGCACGTTTGGCGTGCCTAAATCCCGGCGCACTGCCGCGATCGCCGAATCGAGTTGGCTCTCGTCGGTGACATCGCAGACGTAGCCCCTGGTATTGGGAAGTTCGCGCTCGAGCGCGTCGAGACGCTCCCGTGTGCGCGCCAGCATTGCCACCTTATATCCGCCCAGCGAGAATCGGCGCGAGATAGCGGCGCCGGTTCCAGGACCGACTCCTGTAACGAGGACCACCGGATTGTTTTCATTCATTTTGAATCCTCGCACTGCTGAATGAGGCTCTTCCAAGTCACCTTTAGGACGCGCTTTTCTTCAGCCTCGCCTCCAGGAAATCAAGGCGATCGTTTCCAAAGAACATATCGTCGCCGACGATAAAGGTGGGCGAACCGAAAACTCCCCGATCGGCCGCGATCTGCGTGTTGGATTCCATGTGTTCTGCGTATTCGGGTTCCTCAGCCTTGATCAGAATCGCGGTTCCATCCAAGCCGGCTGATTCGAGGTGCTGAACGAGCGCGCTTCGGTCGGTAACATTCACCGCGTCAGTCCAGAATGCGGAAAATATCGCTCGGTTGTACTGGTCTTCGAGATTCATTTCCTGAGCAACGAGTGCGCCTTTCAATGTCAGGCTGTGATCGCCCTGAAGATGAGGATTAAGCTTCAACGGAACGTGGTAGCGAGCGCACCATCTTGCAAGATCCTGCCCGGCGTACTTGCGCTTGTTCTTGCACACCACGGTAGTGGGAGTGTTGCCGACGATCTTCATCAGATTGAGAAGATGCATCGGCCATGTCTTGAATCGCGCGCCCGTGCGCTCGGCAAGAGCGTCGAGTTGGGTTCGGGCCACGTAAGTGTAGGGACTGATAAAATCAAAGAAGAAATCCACTTCCGCCATAGGTCTTGCTCCTTGCTTGATTATGGGCGCCACTATTCGCGGAGTGTGACCACGATCAGCAGCTCCGAGTCATGATGCCTCTGCCCGCGCGTCACTATCGAAGAACTCCTGAAGCGCGAGCTCCAGGTTATGACTCGGCCTTTCCGAATCGCCGAGTTTAATCAGGGCGTAGCGCTGGTCGTCGTCAAGTACCGCCCATGCCTTGCCGTCGAGCTCGATGCCGAAAGCGCGCGCGTGCCTCGTCAGCAGCCGCGGCGGCTGATCGGGCGGAATGGCGTTGCGGCGCGTATCATCGTCGAGGATCTTTGCGGGAGAGCCTGTACGTGCCAGCGCGACTTCCTCGATAAAGATCCTGAGCGCCGCCCGTTCATCCCCTGAATCCGCCGGCGCATGACAGATCATTAACCGTTCGCCGCGCCCGAGCTGCTCCCATTGCGCCAGGTGGAGTTTGATCCCGACCGCATCGAGCTTTCTGCGTGCCGCCATCGGAAGGCAATTGAGCGACTCGTAGATTTCCGCCTCGAACATGAATTTTCGGATCATCGCGATGCTCCTGCTGCTGCCGAAAATCTCCATGGAGCTAGTCTTGACAGATACTAGGTTCCAAAATAGAAGCAAGTCAAGAACCGCTTCCAAACTGGAACTCACAATCTCGAAGAACCCGCTGCCGTCCCGACTTTTCAACCAGGAACATCGATTACCGAAATCAACGGAGAAAAATCATGAGTAAGGTGCGTTTCGAAACTTCGGGTGCTCTCGGCTTGATCACTTTGGCAAATCCACCGCTAAATCTGTTCGACCAGGAATTAATCGAAGACCTTCGAACGGCTGTGGATCAATCCCGGAGGCATTCGCTCAGAGCGCTGCTCGTGCGCGCCGATGGCAAAAACTTCTCCGGCGGCGCTGATGTCGCGATTTTCAAGGGTAAGACCGCGAACGAAGCGCGTGAGCGCTTCACCAGCCATCTGCGAACGATCGCCAACCTCGAGGAATTGCCGTTTCCAACGATCGCTGCCGTGCAGGGGGCTTGCATGGCGGCGGGACTGGAACTCGCGCTGGCATGCGATCTCATATGGGCGTCTTCTTCGGCCCGCTTCGGCCAGGTCGAGGCATCGATTGGAACGACCACGCTGCTGGGTGGCGTTCAACGTCTGGCTGAGCGGGCCGGCCCGAGTCGGGCGCGCGAAATTATATACACCGCCGATCAATACGACGCCGCGACCTTCGAGCGATGGAATATCCTGAACCGAGTTGTTCCGGACGAAACCTTTGAGCCGGAGACACGAGCCTTTGCTGGGCGGCTCGCCAGTGGCGCGACTCTCGCCTACGCAGCCGGTAAGAAGATTGTCCGAGCATATCTGGAGAGAGGCATCCGTGCCGCCGACACTCTGGTCGGCGAGATCGCCCCTGCGCTCTTTGAGACTGCTGACATGCGCGCTGGCGTTGATGGCCTGATAGAACATGGGCCTCGCCACTTTCGCGACAAGGTCATCTTTCAGGGCCGCTAGTATTTGTGAATGTCCACCTGCCAAAGCATGAGTCAATCGAAGATTACGCTTGATTGGAGGAGAGATCGAACATGAAACCTGTTTGTTTGGTGATAGGTGCCGGTGCGGGTATCGGTGGAAATGTCGCTCGACGCTTCGCGCAAGAGGGTTATCACGCCTGTCTGTGTCGGCGCAGCGACTTGGACGGATTGAATAGAATGGTGGCCACCATCAAAAATGACGGTGGTTCGGCAACAGGATTTATCCTCAATGCGATCGAGGCAAACTCCATCGAAGACAGGGTCGCCGCCATCGAGGCCGACATCGGTCCAATCGAAGTCGCCGTTTACAACTTGGGCGCTCAGATTGGCGATAGAGCATTGAAGGACACGTCGCTCAAGGCTTTTGAAACAGGCTGGCGTCTGGGGACGTTTGGTTTGTTTCGCCTCGCGTCGGCCGTATGCCCCCTGATGGAAGCGCGCGGCAAAGGAACCATCCTCGTGACCTCAGCGACCGCGGCGATGCGTGGGAACGCTGGTCAACATTCGCATGCGGCTGCCATGGGAGGACGCCGAATGCTTTGCCAGACACTTAACGCGGAGTTCGCATCGAAAGGAATCCACGTCGTACATATCCTTATCGACGGCGCCGTGGATGCGCCCGACACTTTGGGAAAAATGCTCGGGCCCGAAAGGTTCCAACAGTTGAGAGAAACCCGAGGCAAGGAACATGATGGACTGATGCTTCCCGCGCAGATCGCGGAGACCTACCTCCATCTCGCGCGACAACATCGATCCACGAGAACCTTCGAGATCGACCTGCGGGCGTTCTCCAATCGCCCATGGTGGAATCACTGAGCAAATCGAGATCGAACCTGCATCCTCGCGCTTGTTCTTAACGACACATGGGAGCAGAACATGACTCAATCCAATGAACGGGATTCTCAACCTTCTGTGCAAGACGTTGCACTCATCGTTGGAGGCGGCCCCGGCATCAGCTCAAGTTGCGCCAGACTGTTCGCGGAAAATGGCATGCAGGTCGGCATCGCAGCCAGGAATCCGGACAAAGCGGTCCTGCAGAATCTCGAGAAGACGCACCGCGTGCGCCGATACGCATGCGACGCAAGCGAACCTGCGGCGGTGGAGCTGCTGTTCCGGAATGTCGTTCGAGACCTTGGGACTCCTACGCTTGTTGTGCACAACATTGACGGCCGGGTTGAAGGCATTTTTCGCAAAGGAATTATCGAAGCTGACCCAGGCCTGGCGCTCGCAACCGTTCGGAACTCAGCGTTCAGCGCATTTTTGGTAGGTCAACAGGCAGCTGGACTCATGCGCGAAAACCAACCCAACGCCAACGGCGCGAAAGGAACGATCATCTTCACCAACGCCAGCGCAGCCCTCAAAGGCTTCCCGTTGAGCGGCGCCTTTGCAATGGCGTGTCAGGCCAAGTCCGGACTCGCACAGAGCATGGCCAGAGAACTCATGCCGCAGGGCATCCACGTAACAAATGTGCCGATCGACGCCGCGATTGGCTGGACGCAGGAAGACGGTACGCGCGCGCACCGACTGGCGGGAACCAGTGTTGACGACAACATGGCCGACCCGGACCGCATCGCGGAAACCTATCTGCAGCTCCATCGCCAGCATCGGTCGACTTGGGCATTCGAGGTCGTCCTACGGCCATGGGTCGAGAAATGGTGACTGGCATTCGCGACGGCGAGCAGACCTTCGTTGCCCTGAACAGGATCGCCAACTTCTAGTTACGGTCGGAAGTCTCGATGCGCGCCATGCGCCGCGTCTTGCGACTGTTGACAGGATAGTGGGTTCTAAAATAGAAGTGAGTTAAAGAGATAACTCCAAAATAGAAGTGATGATCCTATCCATAGCGTCCGTGAGGCCTTCTAATGCGCCAGGTCGGTAAAGTGGCACTCGTGACCGGGGTTTCTAAGGGAATCGGGCAGGCTTCGGCAAACGCGCTGCGCCAAGCCGGATTCCGTGTGCTCGGCACCAGCCGGCGAGCCGGCGTGACTGTCGGCGATGGTATCACGATGATTACCTGCGATGTGACGGACGACACCTCGCTGAAGAAGGCCGTCGACAAGGTGTTCGTTATAGCCGAGAACGTGATCGAGGCTGCGACCTCCGTATCACCGCGCCGACGATACACGTGCGGTGAGGCTGCCCGACAGGTCAGCGTCCTTCGTCGTTTTGTCCCCGAACGGATGTTCGACAAAAGTCTCCGCAAGCAGATGCGGTTGCCGGCGTAAATTCCTAATGCCGCTCGATTCTTTCAACCGCGAAATCGATTACCTGCGCATCTCGCTGACCGACCGGTGCAATTTGCGCTGCGTTTACTGCATGCCGCTGAATGGAATCCGGTTCCTGCCCAACGCCGAGTTGCTTACGCCCAGCGAAATCGAGGCGGTCGTGCGCGCCGCCGTGAGTGTCGGATTCAGAAAATTCCGGCTGACCGGTGGTGAACCGACTCTGCGGCTCGACCTGCTCGAAATCGTGAAACGTCTCGCAAAGTTGCCGGGCGTGGACGAACTCGCCCTGACCACTAATGCGATACTGATGCGCGAACTGGCGATGCCTCTCAAGGATGCCGGCCTGAAGCGCGTCAATATTCATCTCGACAGCCTCGATTCGACTACTGTTGAGCGCCAGATGCGTGGAGGAAGCTTCGCGCAGATCTGGGACGGCATTGAGGCGTGCGCAGCCGCCGGGCTCACGCCGATCAAGATCAACGCCGTAGTCGTGGCCGGATACAACGAGACCGACGTGGTCGACCTGGCGTGGCTGACGGTGGCGCGCGACTGGCACGTGCGGTTCATCGAGCTGATGCCGCTCGGCGGTGGCGAATGCGCATCGCTTTCGATGAAGCGTTACGTATCGAACATCGAGACGCGGCGCAGAATCGAGGCCGCGATGGGGCCGCTGCTGGAGCTCGAAAGCCAAGGCGCATCCGACGAAGCGCGCAACTTCAGCCTCGATGGTGCACGCGGCGCGATCGGCTTTATCAGCCCGGTAAGCGAGCCCTATTGCGGCACCTGCAATCGGATGCGTCTCACGGCAGATGGGAAGTTCCATCTTTGCCTACTAAATGACGATGAACTCGATGTGCGCCGCGCGCTGCGTTCGTCGCAGAATGATGCTCTCGACGAAGTTGCGCAAATCCTCCGCCGTGCGGCCGAGCTTAAGCCGACCGGCCATCACCTGCTCGAAGGCCGTTCGACGCTAGAGCGCTCGATGTACCAAATCGGCGGGTAGTTAAATTGTCCCTCAACCACACCTGTTCGGACTCAGGAGGTCGTGATGTCAGCTAATCCAACCGCCTCTGGTGTCGCCAAGTCAGAGTGGAAATCGACGGCCTGCATTCTGTGTGAGTGCAACTGCGGCGTCGAAGTCCAACTCGGCGGCGAAGACGGCCGCCACTTAGTCAAAGTGCGCGGCGACGATGCGCATCCAGCATCAAAGGGTTATGCATGCGAGAAGGCGCATCGACTCGACTTCTATCAGAACGGCCCTCATCGGCTGACAAAGCCGCTACGCCGGCGCAGTGACGGGAGCTTCGAAGAGATTGACTGGGACACTGCGATCGCGGAAGTGGCGGCGCGTTTTTCCGCCGTGCGCAAAGACCACGGCGGCGAGACGATCTTCTACTACGGTGGCGGAGGCCAGG
>JBOHWH010000132.1:0-3455 GCA_050736695.1 Binataceae bacterium (SeqCode)
GCGCACCAGCGCGCGCAGTTTCTCGCGGTCAGCCGCGCATATTGTCAACGCCGCGTTCGGTCTGCGCATCCACCTCTCCTCGCGTGGCCCTACCCTAGCAGACCTCATGCCTTGTGTAAACTTATTAACGGGACATCACACTAGCATGATCGATTCGTCGCCGCGGTAGCGCGTCACCTCGGCCAGGATCATCGCCTGCCCGGCGCCGATCGGCCATACCTTCAGCGAATCAATCGCCGAGCGCGCCCATCCGCGCGACTTCAGCTCGATAAAAGTCTTCGCGCCGTATTGCTGAAGCTCCGCCGCGGTCGCATACGCCTTCATTTATCCGTCAAGGATCAGCACGTACCCGGGCGCGAAAGAATCGGCGTAGCTATCGATATCCTCGCGATTGAAGGCCTCGATATATGCGCGATAGAACGCTTCGACTTCGCGAATAATTTCCTGCGAACGCTCCATCAGGATTTGAAACCGAGCGGCGCGAGAATCCGGGCCGCCGCCATCACCAAGGCCGGTGCGCCGCGGCCCATCACGGCAAAGCGCGGATCGGTGGTTTGTCCTCTAACGAAGCGCGCATAAATCTGTTCGCCGACGGTCGCGCTTTTCCAATGCGCCCACGCCCAGTAGTACGGAAAGTCGCGCAAGTCGCGGCCGGTGCGCCGCGCGTAACGACTGGCCATCTCCTCACGCCCCAGGAATCCGCGTTTGAGCGTATGCGGCTCGATCTCGGCGATCGCCAGCAACTCGGCGTCCGAGCGCTCGCGCCAGTAGCCGAGCGCTACTCCGAGATCGATCATCGGATCGCCGATCGTGGACATTTCCCAGTCGAACACCGCGGCGATTTTGCCCGGCGCGTGCGCGTCGATCATCAGGTTGTGCAGGTAGAAGTCGTTGTGCAAGAGCGTCGGCGCCTGCGCCGGCGGCATGTGATCCAGAAACCACGCGCCGAGCTTTTCCATCAGCGGTACTTCGCGCGTCTTCGCGGCTTCCCAGCGCTTCATCCATCCGACGATCTGGCGCTTAAGAAAACCGTCCGGCTTGCCCAGGCTGCCAAGGCCAATCGCCTCGTAATCGACTCTGTGCAGATCGGCGAGCGTGTCGATAAAGCCCTCGGAGATTTTGCGAAAGGTCTCGGGGTCGTCGCCCAACTCGGCGGGCACCGGCTGTCGATTCTTAAACACGATTCCGCGCCGGCGCTCCATTACGAAAAACGGCGCGCCGATGATCGATATATCGTCGCAGAAAAGCCATGCGCGCGGCGCCGGCGGAAACGATTGCCACAGTTGCGAAAGCACGCGGAACTCGCGCGCCATGTCGTGCCCGCCAACGGGCAGCGGCCCAAACGGAGGCCGGCGCACGACCCACTCGCGCTCGCCAAACTCCAGCAGATAGGTAAGATTCGACGAGCCTCCGCGAAACTGCAGCACGCGCATCGGAGCGTCAGCGCCGGGAATTCGCCCGCGCAGGTATTTCCCAAGCGCGGCCCAGTCGAGTTGCTCTTCGTCGCGAACCTGGCCGTACTCGGCCGTCAGATCTATCTGCTGCTCCATCTTTCGCCTGACAATACGAGCGGGCTCAGAATTTTTCCTTGAATGGACGAACATCGAGTTCCATCGTCCACGCGCTCGGATGCTGATGCGCCAGATGCCAGTATGTTTCCGCGATCGCGGCGGGATCGAGCAGGTCATCGGACTTTAGGTTGGGAATTTTGCGTCCGGGTATGTCGATGAGACCGTCGACATTGATCCACGCGACGTGGATGCCCTTTGGACCGAGGTCGCGCGCCATCGATTGCGCAAGGCCGCGCATCGCGAATTTCGCCGGTCCAAACGCCGCCGATTTCGGGCCTGCCTTCACCCCCGCGGTCGCTCCTGTAAACAAAATCGCGCCATGCCCGCGCGCGAGCATGCCGGGCACCACCTCACGCGCGGCTAGAAACGCGCCGTATGCGTTGACTCGCCACGCGTCTTCAAACTCTTCCGGCGAGATTTCGAGCAGAGTGCCCCATTTTCCGGATCCGGCGTTGTACACGAGAAGATCAGGAGCGCCGAGCTGTTCGCGAATCAGTTTGAACGCGGCTGCAACCTGTTCGCGATCTCCCAAATCCGCCGGAGCCTCAAGCACCGCGGCGGCCGACACCTCGATCTCTTGTTTGAGCGAGCGCAGATAGCCGGCGTTGCGCGCAACGATCGCGATCGCATAGCCCTGCGCAAAGCGGCGTGCCAGCGCGGCGCCAAGGCCCGGGCCGACACCGGTGATGACCGCGACCGGACGCTTACTGGACTCTGCCACCAGTGACTCCCGCACCTATCTGACGTAGAGAAAAATTCCCTCGTAAATGAGCGCCGGCTTGTCGTTACCGACCACGTGAATCACCGTCTCCTGGGTGACTTGCGTGCCCTGCGGGCGCGCCTCGACTGCGATGGTCCGGTTGCGCGCGTGAACTTTGGCGCCCGCGGGAACCGGCGAGACGAAGCGCAGCTTGTTCGCGCCGTAATTCACCACGTTGCGCTGGCCGACAACCTTCCATCCCGAATCGATCTCAACCGCGGGCAACAGGCTGAGGGTCAGAAAGCCGTGCGCGACCGGTCCGCCGAACGGGCTCTCGCGCTTGCATCGCTCGACATCGATGTGAATCCATTGATGGTCGCCGGTCACGTCGGCGAACTGATTGATTTTTTCTTGCGTGACTTCGATCGGCTTGCTCCACGGTCCGAAATCCTTGCTCATCTTCGAGCGCAGTTTCTCCACGTCGTCAAACTTGATGCTCTCCATACCTTCCTCCGAAGAAAAATTGCGAAATAATCAGGAAAATAATTCGGTAGATTGGCGATGACACCACCTGCCCGCGCGGTCGATTGATAATCAGCGCTCGCGCGCGCCGAGCAACTCGATCAGCGCGGCGCGCAGATTTTGTCGCGGCTTTGCGCCGCCGCCCAGCTTAACCAGCGCAAAGCGCTCGTCTTCGTCAAGGTTGTTCCACGCGGACTGGGTAATCGGTTCGCCCAACGCTTCGGCGCAAGCGGCCAACCGCGCGGGAAGGTTCGCGGGCGGCCGCGCCGACTCGCGCACTTCGGCGGAAAGTTCAGTCGGACGGCTGCCGGCCTTGGCGAGAACCATTTTCTCGATCGACAGCCTGAGCGCCGCCATCTCACCCGCGGTTTCGGCGTGCGCCTCACAGACCATCAGACGTTCGCCGCGGCTGAGCTGGGCCCATTGCGAACGCCCAATCTTGATTCCGGCCGCGTCGAGGTTGCGCTTGGCCGCCATCGGCAGGCAACTGAGCGTCTGGTAAATCTCATCTTCAAACTTGAACTTGCGGATCATCGCGGGCCTCGCCATGCGAAAGCGTAGCCGCGACCGTTTCATTATGCAACTCGGCGCACGGCCGCGGGATGGCGGATCGGCGAAATCAATTGCGCGGAAGGGGGTGGCGGCTGCGGTAATGTCGGACC
>JBOHWH010000133.1:0-27761 GCA_050736695.1 Binataceae bacterium (SeqCode)
CGCTGAAGGTGGACGCGAAATATTACATCGTGGCGGCGCGCCTGGCCGAAGCGGTGGCCGAGGCGATCTCGAAAGAGGCCGGGCTTAGGGTTGAAAAGACGATCGCTCTGGACCGCGTCGCGATCCACGCGCTCGACGGCCAGGATATTTTTCGCCATCCGTTTCTCGCGCGCGACGCGAAGCTGATGTACGCCGAGCACGTCACCGCCGATACCGGCACGGGTTTGGTGCATACGGCGCCCGGCCACGGCTACGAAGATTTCGTGGTCGGCGCGAAGTATGGAATCGAGCCGTTTACCCCGGTCGACGGCGCCGGCGTGTTCACCGCCGAGGGCGGCCAGTGGGCTGGGCGCAACGTGTTCGAGGCGAACGATTCGATCGTCGCACGGGTGCGCGAAACCGGTGCGCTGCTGGCGGCACATACGATCTCGCACAGCTATCCGCATTGCTGGCGATGCCACAAGCCGCTGATCTTTCGCGCGACCGAGCAATGGTTCTTGCGGATCGATCACGAGGACCTGCGCGCCAAAGTGATCGGCGCGATCGACGGTGCAAAGTGGTTTCCCGGATGGTCGCGGGATCGAATCCGCAACATGACTGAGACGCGTCCGGACTGGAACCTGTCGCGTCAGCGGGCATGGGGCGTTCCGATTCCGGCGCTTCGATGCACCCGATGCGGCAACGTAATCCTCGACTCCGGCGTGATGAAAATTGCTGAAGAGATTTTCGTCAAAGAGAGTTCCGACGCGTGGTTCGAGCGTCCCGTCGCCGACTTCGCTCCCGCGGGACTAGCCTGCCCGAAATGTTCGGGCACGGCGTTCAGCAAAGAGGAAGATGTCCTCGACGTGTGGTTCGACTCGGGATGCTCGCAGGCCGCCGTACTCGCGATCCGGCCCGAGCTCCAGTGGCCCGCGGATGCGTATTTGGAGGCAGTCGAGCAGGCGCGCGGATGGTTCAGTTCGTCGCTAACCTGCGCCGTCGCGCAGCGCGGCGCGGCTCCGTTTCGCGCCGTCATCAGCCACGGGCTTACGGTGGATGAACGCGGGCGCAAGATGTCGAAGTCGCTGGGCAACACCGAGGATGCGCACGAGGTCGCTGACCGGCTCGGCGCCGACGTGATTCGGCTGGTCTATGCGTCGCTCGACTACACCAGCGAAATTGCGCTTGGTCCGACGATCTTCGCCGCGGTGTCGGAATCGTATCGCAAGATTCGCAACACCTGCCGCTACATCCTGGGCAATTTTTCGGACTTCGATCCGGCGCGCGACATGGTCGCGTATCCGGCGATGCTCGAGTTCGACCGGTTTATCCTCGCGCGTCTGGAGCGGCTCAAGTCTGAAGTCCGCCACGCGTTCGAGAATTTCGATTTTCAGGCCGCCTACTCGGCGCTGTCGAATTTTATCGTGGTCGATCTGAGCTCGCTGTATATCGACGTTGCGCGCGACCGGCTCTATTGCGACGGCAGGACTTCCGCCAGCCGGCGCTCGGCGCAGACCGCGCTGCATCAGATCCTCGACGCGACAGTGCGGATGCTCGCGCCGCTGATTCCATTTACCGCCGATGAAATTTATTCCTACGTTCCCGGCAGGACCGCCGACAGCGTGCATCTGCTCGAACTCCAGCCCGCGCATCCCGAATGGGCGGATACGGCGCTCGCGGAGAAATGGGACCGGATGCTCGCGGTTCGCGACGACGCGCTCAAGCTACTCGAAGCGATGCGCAAGGACGGAACGATCGGCGGGCCGCTCGATGCAGTGGTTCAAATCTCTTCCAACACGCCGGCTGATGCGGCTGCGCTGAAAGCGTTGTTTATCGTGTCGGACGTGGCTCCTCTAAAACCCGCGGACGCCGCCGCGCTCAAAACCGAAGCGGCAGGCCGCGATGAAGTTTTCACGAGCGACGGCTTCTATGCGCGCGTCTCGCCGAATGCCGCGCTCACGGCGCGCCGCGCGCCGGGTGTCAAGTGTCATCGATGCTGGTGTTATTTCGACGACGGTGGCGACCCGGAGCTCTGTCCGCGATGCCGCGCCGTGGTCAGGACCTGAACCGGTGAGCGGCGCTTCGATAGAGCCGGTGCGGCCGCGGGCGGCCGCCGCGCCTTCGCGTTTGCGCGTGATCGCGATTCTGCTCGGCCTCGTTGCGGCTCCGGTTCTGATTCTCGATCAGTTGAGCAAGGCCTACGTCGCATCGCACATGGCGCTGTACGAGACGATTGCGATTGTCCCGAACTGGTTCGATATCACTTACACGCGCAATCCCGGCGCAGCGTTCAGCATGTTTGTCGCGATGGCGCCGTGGATTCGGGCCGCGATGCTGCTGGGGCTTGCGATTGTCGCGATCATCGTCCTGCTGGTGCTGATCGCGCGAAGCCGCGTAATTGACATCAACTCGATCGCGTTCGCGCTTATTCTGGCTGGCGCGTCGGGCAACCTGATCGATCGTATTGCACGCGGCCAGGTGATCGATTTTCTCCGCGCGCATTACTACGACCTCAACTATCCGGTGTTCAATATCGCCGACAGCGCGATTTCGATCGGCGTGGTCATGGTGATCCTCGCGTCATTCATAAGCTCGCCGGCGCGATCGGCCGAGAGCCCTTCACTGCAGGCTCCGGAAGATATTTCCGCGGGGCCGCCGCCAGGATCGTCTCAAAGCACCGCGCAAAATTCCGCTGACTGACGAGAGCCCGCAAAATGCTGTGCGCGCCGATTTGACGATTCGCCGCACGCCGGTTTAACGTTGCCCTCGCAGACCCGCGCCGTGACAATCGGCGCGGACGCGAGGAGCGCCGCCGATGAAGCCGATCAATACCGTCACCGGAACCGCGACCGCTGAGCAGCTCGGCACCACTCTGATGCACGAGCATCTGATGATCGGATGGGCAGGATGGGAGCTCGATTGCGCCGCACCAAGGTTCGAGCGTAAGGCGGCACTCAAGACCTGTGTCGAGCGTCTAAAGGAATTAAAAGATCTGGGCGTTTCCACCTTCGTCGATCCGTGCCCGATGGATATCGGCCGCGACGTGAACTTCATGGCTGAAGTCGCGGCCGCCTCTGGCATCAATATCGTTTGCGCGACGGGTCTGTATAAAGAGGATTTGGGCAGCACGCCGTACTTCAAGCAGCGCAGCGTCGATCAGATCGCCGAAGTTTACGTGCAGGAGATCACCAAGGGCATCGGCGGCACTGGAATCAAGGCCGGCATTATCAAGTGCGCCACCGGCAAGGGACAGGTGACCGCTTACGAAGAGAACTGCCTGCGGGCAGCGGGCCGCGCGCATCTGCGCACAGGTGCCCCCATCACGACGCATACTGAAGACGGCACGATGGGCCGCGAGCAGCTCGAGATCTTCGCCTCAGAGGCCGTGGACCTTGCTCACGTGGTTATCGGCCATAGCTGCGGATCGGCGGATCTTGGGTATCACACCGCGATGCTCGATCGGGGGTGCATCCTCGGCTTCGACCGCTTCGGCCTCGATTTCCTGCATCCCGACAAGCTCCGGCTTGCCGCGCTGATCGGCCTGCTCGGCGTCGGCTACGAAAAACAGCTAGTGCTCTCGCACGACACTGTCGCGTGCTGGCTCGGGCGAGGGCTCGATTTACCGCCCGAGACCGCAAAGCTGGTAGAGAATTGGAAGCCGACGCACGTGCTGAAGAACATCGTGCCGGCCCTTAAGCAGGCTGGCGTCGGTGAGGAGAAAATTCGCGCGATGCTGGTGGAGAACCCGCGCCGCTATTTCAGTTGAGTAGCGACGCGGGGTTCTTGCTCGTCGATACGCCGCGCTTACTTGCGCGACTCGGACATCGCCGATGCGCCAGGCTCGCCCAGCCCGCCAGATTCGGCCTTCTCGCGCCACTGATCGATCGCCTCGACCGTGAAACGCCAGTCGCTTCCCACTCGAAAGGCGGGGAGCTGGTTCTTCTTGAGCATCCGGTAGATAGTTGACGGATGCACGCGCAGGTAGCTCGAGACCTCTTGCACGGTGAGCACCCTGCTTCTCATTACTTCAACACGATCCATGACTCACCTCGGCGCCGTTTGATTTGTTTCTTGCTGTCCAGACGGAAGAGCCAGTAACTACAGCGCCTCTCAGGCCTTGTGCCGGTCAGCCGCCTTATCTTGGGCAATAGCTGTGTCGCGGCAGAAACACCAGTCCTGATACAGTCATTTTTTCACTATCCGCCACGCCGGTAAAGGACTTGTCCTCCTGAGAGCCGCAACCACCGCCATCTACGGACGAGCGACGCGCGCTACCTCATTCGTCTGACGATCACTGTTAGTAGGATATTCATACATTGCGTTAGCCGATGGCAAGCATAAATCTGATCATTTATCCACAACTCGCGCGATTTCGCAGGTACAAGTGTGGATAAATGCATTTACGCGTGTGCGCGGGCCATCTCGTCCACGCCAATTTTTATCGCAAGACGGCCAGAATTTCGGCGGTGCCGAGCTTGCGCATGAACGCGTGGCCCAGCCGATCGAGCAGCACGAACTCGATCTCGCCGTCCGTGCGCTTCTTGTCCAGCCGCAGCGCGTTTAAGAACGCCGCGTCGTGATGCCTCCCTGGCGGCATCGCGGTCGGCAGCCCCGCCCGCGAGATCAGGCGCACCAGGCGTGAGGCTTCGTCGGCGCTGAGCCCACCGTGCCGCTGCGAGAGCGCCGCCGCCGCAGTCATCCCGATCGCAACCGCCTCTCCGTGCAGATAGCGTCCGTAGCCGGCGCTGGCTTCCAGAGCGTGGCCGAGGGTATGGCCAAAATTCAGAATCTTGCGCATCCCGGCTTCGCGTTCGTCCGGGGCGACGATCGTAGCCTTGTACCTGAGTGAGCGGGCAACCACGGCTTCGAGAACCGCGGGGTCGCGTTTGCCAATCCGATCGAAGTCGCGTTCCAGATCGGAAACCATCGCGGCGTCCATGATCGCGCCGTACTTGATCACTTCGGCAAAGCCCTCGCGAAATTCGCGCTCGGGCAAAGTTGCCAACGTGGCGACGTCGGCGACAATCACGCGGGGCTGATGGAACGCGCCGATCAGGTTTTTTGCGAGCGGATGGTTGACGCCGGTTTTTCCGCCGAGCGATGAATCGACTTGCGCGACCACCGTGGTCGGCGCCTGCACGACTGCGATTCCGCGCAGATACGACGCGGCGGCAAATCCCGCAAGGTCGCCGACGACGCCGCCGCCGAGTGCGAACACGGCTCCCGCGCGATCGATCTCCGCCGCGGTCATCCGGTCATAGAGCATCGAAACGGTTGCGAGGGATTTGCTCGCCTCGCCCGCCGCGATCTCGATCACCTCGGGAGCAAAACCTGCGCGCTTAAGCGATTGGACCGCGCGATGCGCGTAGTGCCGCGCCACGTTCGAGTCGGTGACCAGGGCCGCGCGTCCCGGCTTGATTCCCGCCGCAGTTGCAAGCGCGCCCAAGTCGTCGAGAATACCCGCGCCGACGTGGACCGCGTGCGCGCTCGGGCCAAGTTCTACGCGGAAGGTTTGCATCGCAATTTTCCGTGGGCAGCGTATGCGTCGATCACGCGTTCGACGACGGTTTCGATCGCGAGGTCCGAGGTGTCGATCGTCGCATCGGCGCGGGCGTACGCGCTCGCCCGCTCGGCCATCAATTCGTTGATTCGGAAAAGGAGCGGCTTGCCACCCTCGAGCAGTTTGGGCCGCCGTGCCGCGGAACGTCCCACCCGCCGCGCGATCACTTCGGGCCGCGCGCTCAGGCAGATCACAACGCCCTCCGCATGCAGTTCCGTGTAGTTCGCGATATCGACCAGTGCGCCGCCGCCGGTCGCGATGACGGCGGGACGCCGCCTGCCGCATTGCGCGCACCGGATCGGGTCGCGCGCGATCGCGGCGATTGCCTCGCGTTCGAGCGCACGCATCCGCGCCTCGCCCTCGTCAGCGAAGATCGCGGCGACAGGCTTGCCTGCGCGCGCCGCGATCTCGGCGTCCATGTCGGCGAAGCGCCATCCGAGGCGCCGCGCGACGATCGGTCCGATCACGCTTTTGCCGGTAGCCATGAAGCCGCTCAGGATCAGTTTCGGCACCCTTTCGTATGTAGTCGCGCTGGATGTCATCTCAATCGATCGAGCGCTGCGGCAGTGGCGCGCGGCGCGGCTCAGTAGCTGCGCACCTGCTCGAGGTAGCTCTGCCAGTTGCGGGTTATTTCCGTGAGCGAGTCGCCGCCGAATTTTTCGAGGAACGCAACCGCCAGCTCGAACGCAACGACTGCCTCTGCGATCACCGCCGCCGCGGGAATCGCGCATACATCGGAGCGCTCGATCGTGCCTACCGCTTCGGCTTTGGTCCGCGTATCAACAGACTTAAGCGGACGCATCAGGGTTGAGAGCGGTTTGAACGCGACCCGCGCCGTGAGTGGTTCTCCGGTGGACATGCCACCTTCCGTGCCACCCGAGTTGTTCGAATCGCGCGTGAAGCGGCGCGCATTCGTATCGTAGCCGATCTCGTCGTGCAGGCCGGAGCCGCGAATCCGTCCGACCCGGAAGCCTGCCCCGAACTCGACGCCCTTTGCGGCTTGCAGGCTTAGCAGAGCGTGCGCCAGGCGTCCGTCGAGCTTGCGATCCCACTGCACGTGGCTGCCGAGTCCGACGGGGAGGCCGGTTGCGATAACCTCGACGACGCCGCCCAAAGTGTCGCCGGTTTTCTTGCAGGCGTCGATCTCTTCGATAATCGCGCGCTCGGCGGCAGGATCGGCGACTCGCACCTGCGATTGCTCGGTGATGCGCCGAAGGTCCGCGCAACTCAAGTCGCGCGGAGTTTTCGCTTCGGTCGCGCCGATACTGACGACGTAGCCGAGCACATCGATTCCGAACGGCCGCAAGATTTCCATCGCGAGCGCGCCGATCGCCACACGCGCCGTCGTCTCACGCGCCGACGCGCGCTCCAGCACGTCGCGAATATCGTCAAGGTTGTATTTGAGCACGCCCGCAAGATCGGCATGACCCGGACGCGGACGGGTGATCACTTTCGCCTCGCCCGCATCAGCCGGATCGGCGGACATCCGCTTTTCCCAATTCTTGAAATCGCGATTCGCGATAATGAACGTGATCGGGCTGCCCATCGTCCGCCCGAAACGAATTCCGGAGACCGGACGAACTTCATCTTTTTCGATCAGCATCCTGCCGCCGCGGCCGTAGCCTTTCTGGCGCCGCGCAAGATGAGCGTTGATCCGCATGAGGTCAACTTCGAAGCCAGCGGGCACGCCCTCGACTACGGCGACCAGTTCGGGTCCGTGCGATTCACCGGCGGTGAGAAAACGGAGCATCGATTAGATTCCCATCCCGGCCGCATCGGTGCCGCACCGGGCATCATGATTCAACCATTCCAGCCGCTGCCTTGGAAGCAGGGCGCCGCGCAAAACGGGGTGCGGTTGCTCGCGCGCGCTTCGGGTGTAAATTGCAGTCGGCGGCGCGAATTGGGCGCCGCCGACCCCTCGATGCAGGCGAAAGTGGTAATTGTCGGAGCGGCGCATGGCGTCGATCAACTGAACTATGAGATTCCATCCGCGCTCGAGGGCCGCGTCGCACCCGGTCATCGCGTGCTGGTGCCACTGCGCTCGCGCAAAATCACCGCGGTGGTGCTCGAGGTCGGCGCCGCGCTTACTGCCAGCGCACTCAAGCCGATCACGGAGTTGATGGAGCCGCAGCCGCTGTTCGATGCCGCGCATCTGAAGGTGCTGGAATTCCTCGCGACCTATTACATGGCGCCGCTCGGCGACGCGTACCGCAGCGTGATTCCTTCCGTCGCGCGGGTCGAGTCGCGTCTCGAATATCGCCTCGCGCAGACGCCCGACCTGCTGCGCGCCGCGGCGCTCAGCAAAGTCGAGCGAAAGATCGTCGATCTGATCTCGCGCCGTCCCGCAGTCGCCGGCCGACTCGAAAAGCTCGGCCCGCCTGGCGAGGTTCGCGCCGCGCTCTCGCGCTTGCAGAGCGAAGGAATCGTCGAGCGTCACGCCGCGACGCGCGGGCATCATCGCGAGCGCGAGGAACTCTTCGCACGGGTTGCTCCAGGATCGGCGGCCGAGGCGTCCGCGCTTCGCGGTCCCAAACAGCGCGAGGTTTATGCGCTCGTCGCGGCGGCCGGCGACGCGGGAATAGCGCTGGACGAGCTGGCGCGGCAGATTCGCGGTGCGCGGCCGATTTTGAAATCGCTCGCGCGGCGCAAAATCCTTGAGCTCGCTCCAATTTCGGAAATCGCAGCCGAGCCCTTGCGCGTCGGCGCCTTCGATCTCAGCGACGAACAGAAAATTGCAGTCGACGCGGTTGCGCCCGCCGTCGAACAGAATCGTTTCGAGACCTTTCTTCTTTGGGGCGTGACGGGCAGCGGCAAGACTGAGGTTTACCTGCACCTTGCGGCGCGCGCGCTGGCAGCGGGCCGGCAGGTGCTGGTGATGGTTCCCGAGATCGCGCTCGCTGACGAAGTGGTGCGCTCATTTCGTGCGCGCTTTGGCGCGCTGGTCGCGGTCGCGCACAGTGCGCAAAACGTGAGCGAAAGATGGGCGAGCTGGATGAGCGCAATCGGCGGCGCGGCGCGAATCATGATTGGCCCACGCTCGGTCATCTTCGCGCCGATTCGCGATGCCGGGCTGATAATCGTCGATGAAGAGCACGATGCCGCGTACAAGAACGAGGAGGGAATTCGCTATCACGCGCGCGATCTAGCGGTCGCGCTCGGCGGTTACAGCCGATGCCCCGTCGTGCTGGGCTCGGCAACTCCGTCATCCGAATCGTTTGCCAACTCTCGCCGCGGCCGCTACCGGCTCCTGCGCCTGGCGCGACGCGTGAATGATCGCGCGATGGCAGAAGTTGAGATCGTCGATCTGCGCCGTGCGATTCCCGACCCACGCGCCGCCGCGGCCACTATAGAATCCGCCAACGGGCGCCACGGCACGGCGCCGGCCGCCAAGCCGGCAGCGCCTGCTGAGACCGTTCCGCTCTCGCCCGTCCTGATCGAAGCGATCCGCGCAAATCTGGCGGCGGGCGGGCAGGCAATGGTGTTTCTAAACCGGCGCGGGTTTCACAATTTTCTGCAATGCAGTCTCTGCGGCAATGTTATCGCATGCGCGAATTGCAGCGTCAGCATGACGTTTCACATGCGCGACCGCTCGCTCAGGTGCCACTACTGCGGCAGTCATAGCGCCGCGCCGGATGTCTGCCCCGAATGTAAGGGCTTCGGACTATCGGGTCAGGGCTTTGGCACCGAGCAGCTGACGTCGGCTCTGGAAGCGCTTTTCCCGGACGCGAGTATCGACAGGATGGACAGCGACACCAGCGGCAAGCGAGGCGCGCGCGCACGCATCCTGGCCGCGCTACGCGCAGGCGAGATCGATATCCTGGTCGGCACGCAGATGATCACCAAGGGCTTCGATTTTCCCGGCGTCACGCTCGCCGCGGTGGTGCTGGCGGATATGGGGCTCAACATGCCCGACTTTCGCTCCGCGGAGCGGACCTTTCAGGTGCTGACGCAGGTAGCTGGCCGCGCCGGCCGCGGCGAGCGAGCGGGGCGGGTGATTATCCAGACGCGCGCTCCGCATCACTATAGTATTCGCGCGGCGCAGGCGCAGGATTATGCGCGTTTCATGCGCCGCGAACTCGAGCTGCGCCGCGAGCTTGGCTATCCGCCATTCGCGCGTCTGGCGATGGTTCGCGTCGAGGGCGAGGATGCGCGCCGCGTCGCTCAGGTCGCAGCCGCCGCCGCCGAATCGCTCACACGCGCCGCGCCGGCGCCGGAAATTTTGCGCGTGCTCGGACCCTCACCGGCGCCAATCGAGCGAATCAAGCAGCGCTACCGATGGCAGGTGATGCTAAAATCCAAAGAGCTGCGGCCGATGCGTGCGGCGCTCGCGACGATGCGCGCCGAGGTCGGTCCGAGGGCACAGGAGCTTCGCGTTTATCTGATCATCGATATCGATCCGGTGCGGATGCTATAACGCGCGGAGCATCCGCTAAAGCAGGAACCTGGGATGCAACCAAATCATAATGCGGTGCCGCGAGCGCGGCACAGTTTCGACGTGCGGATGGAAGACGGCGCGATCATTCGCGTGCGCCAGCATGGCACGGCCGGCGCGCCGCGCCTGGTCTTGAGCCACGGCAACGGGCTTGCGATCGACGGCTACCTTCCGTTCTGGGGGCCGCTATGCGAGCGCTACGAAATCGTGCTGTTCGATTTCAGAAATCACGGCCACAACCCATTGCATCGCAAAGAGGCGCATCTGTCGATCCATTTCGTAAGCGACATGGAAGCGGTGTTCGCGGCGACTCAGCGTGAGTTGGGCGTGAAGCGCACCGCGGGCGTGTTCCATTCGCTCTCTGGCGTGACGGCCGCGATGCACGCGCGCAAATTTGGCAGGCGCTTCGAGGCTCTGGTGCTGTTCGATCCGCCAATGTTTCCGCCTGAGGGTCACCACCTGCGCGGCAATCAGGCGGAGGACAAGAACTCGCTCGCCGGCCGCGCGCGGCGCCGCACCGAACGCTACGCCGATCCGTCGATCCTCGCGGCGCAGTTCCGCAAGTATAATCCGCGCTGGCGGCCCGAGGCGTACGAACTGATGGCGCGCGCGACTTTGCGCCACGACACCCGCGCGGGCAACTGGATTCTCGCCTGTCCGCGCGAGTTCGAGGCAAGTATCTTCTCCACCAACGCCGATTCGACGCTGTGGAATGCGATGGGCGCGCTACCGGTGCCGATCAAACTGATCTGCGGCGATCCGAATCTCATCGGCGCGATGCCGCCAGCGCTGATCGGGCGCGAACTCTCCGCCGAGCACAAGCTGCCCTACGAGGCGATTCCCGGAACCACGCATTTTCTGCAAATCGAACAGCCCGAGGCATGCATCCGCGCGATGGAATCGTTCCTGTCCAAATACGATCTGGCGGCGTGTTGAACAGCTTTCGAGCGGTTGAACGCTTTGATAGATTTTTCGACCTTAGTCGTGATTTAGATGGCGCTCCTAAAAATCCGGAAATTTCCCGACGAGTCTCTCAAGCAGGTTGCCGAGCCGATCGAGAATATCGACGGCAGGCTCAACGCGCTTATCGACAGCATGGCCCAGACCATGTACGCCGCGCCCGGCGTCGGGTTGGCCGCGCCGCAGGTGGGAGAATCCAAGCGGATCGTTGTGCTGGACACCGATCACGACGCGCCGGGGAAGCATCTGCTCAAGCTTATCAACCCGCAAATCGTCGAGTCGGAGGGCAAGGTCGTCTGGGAAGAGGGATGCCTGTCGGTGATCGACTATGCCGCCGACGTCGAGCGCGCCGAGCGCGTGCTGGTACGCGCGTGGACACCAGACCAGGAAGAAATCGAAATCGAAGCCGATGATCTGCTCGCGGTAGCGCTGCAGCATGAAATCGATCATCTCGACGGCAAGCTTTTCATCGATCGCATCAGCCGGATCAAGCGCGAGCTCTATCGGCGCAAGCTGAAAAAGCTGATCAGGGACGGCAAGGCGGACGATCGCCCTCCCTCCAAGGTCAGGATTTGAAATCGCATCGCCACTGAAAATAATTTTCATGGGCACGCCGGCGCTCGCGGCTCATATTCTCGACCGGCTCGCGACGGCCGCCGATCCGCGCTTTACCGTCGCCGCGGTCGTGACCCGGCCGGACGAGCCGCGCGGCCGCGGGATGGCGTCGCAGCCGAGCGAGGTTGGCGCGGTCGCCGCGCGGCATAATCTGCCGGCGCTGAAGCCGGTCAAGATTCGTACGCCTGAATTTCTCGACGAGGTCAAATCATACGATCCGGATCTGCTGGTGGTCGCCGCTTATGGAAGAATTCTGCCGCAGCCGATTCTTGACGCCGCGCGAATCGCGCCGATCAATGTTCACGCGTCGCTGCTGCCGCGCTTTCGCGGCGCCGCGCCGATCGAAGCAGCGATTCTTTCCGGCGCCGCCGAGACCGGCGTGACGATCATGCGAATCACCGCCGCGATGGACTCCGGGCCGATGATTCTTTGCCGCTCGATCCCGATCGCACCCGGCGACACGCAGGGTTCGCTTAAGGTAAAGCTCGCCGAGCTCGGCGCCGATGCGCTGCTGGACGTGCTCGATCGTTATGCGCGCGGAAGCGTCGCTGAGACTCCGCAGGAAGAGTCGCTCGCGACATATACCAAGCAAATCCGAAAAGAGGACGCCGCGATCGATTGGAGCGCCGACGCGGCGCATATCGAGCGGATGACGCGTGCTTTCGATCCGTGGCCGGTCGCGAGGACCGCGCTCGGCGGCGCGCCGATGCTCATCTGGCGCGCGCGAGCCGTTGAAGCCGAGGCACCGGATTCTTCCGTCGCTCCGGGAACTCTCGTCGCCGTAAAGCTCGAGCCGATCGTGCGATGCGGCCACGGTGCGCTCGTCCTGGTTGAAGTTCAGGCGCCTGGGCGCAAGCGGATGCGCGCGGCAGATTTTTTCAATGGACGCAAAGTTGCTCCGGGCGCGAGGCTCGGCGCATGAGCCCTCCCGTCAGACATCCGCCAGCGCGCGCGGCAGTGGCAGCTGGGACCCAATCCAGCGACGCGGGTTTGCGGACGCGGCGAATCGCGCTCGATATTCTGCTCGAAGTCGAGCACCGCGGAGGATACGCCGACGCGCTGCTCGGCGGCAGGATCGCGACGCTCGTACCTGCCGACCGCCGCCTCATCACGCGCCTGGTGCTCGGAACTCTCGCGTGGCGCGGACGGCTCGATTACGAGCTCGAGCAGCTAACGAAACGCGACCTCGCGCATATTCAGCCAGAGGCGCTCGAGATCATGCGGATGGGGCTGTTGCAGCTTAGGTTTCTCGATCGGATGCCGCTGCACGCCGTTGTTTCCACCGCGGTCGAACTGGCCAAGCGCAGCGCAGCGAGCAAGGTTGCGGCGGGCTTTATCAATGCAGTGATGCGCCGCGCGTCGCGCGAAAAAATTGTTATGCCCGCGCGCGAGCCTGACCTCGCGCGATACCTGGCCATCGCGTACTCGCATCCGCGATGGCTCGTGGAGCGGTTCATCGAGTGGTTCGGCGCCGAAGCCGCCGAGCGTCTGACGGCCGCCGACAACGAGGCCGCGCCCAACGTAATCCGGCTGAATCTCACGCGCGGCTCGCGTGCGGAAATAATCGAGCGGCTCTCCGCCGACGGATTCGAGATGGGCAGCGGCGGCCATGCGCTGGAGACCCTTGTGCTCGCCAGCGCCGCGCGTTTCGATTCTGAGGCCTATCGCGCGGGGCTGTTCGTTGCCCAGTCGGAAGCGTCGCAGATCGTAGCGCGGATGCTCGCGCCTCAGGCGGGCGCGGTGATTGTCGATCTGGCGGCGGCGCCCGGCGGCAAATCAACGCATCTCGCCGAACTCGCGGGTCCGGATGCGCGAGTAATCGCGCTCGACCGAAATCACGGCGGGCTCAGGAATGCGCGCGACCTCGCGCAACGCCTGCGGCATCGGAATATCGAATTCGTTCGCGCCGACGTATCGGCGGCACTGCCGTTTCGCGCGCACAGCGTCGGTTTCGTGCTGCTCGACGCGCCATGCACCGGGCTAGGCACGCTGCGGGAGCATCCGGAGATAAGATGGCGCGTGCAGGCGAGCGATCCCGCGCGGATGGCGATTGAGCAATCGCGGATGCTCGCGCATGCGGCGGAGATCGTGCGCCCGGGTGGCGCGATGGTTTATTCGGTGTGCAGCCTGGCGCCGGAAGAAGGTGAGGGCGTGGTGCGCGATTTTCTCGGCGCCCATCGCGAGTTCGAGATCGATCGCGCGGCGCCCATCGGCAGCGAAGGCCCGGAGCTGTTCGACGACGCGGGCTTCATGCGCACGCGGCCCGACCAAGGCGGCCTCGGCGGATTCTTCGCCGCGCGCATGATTAGAAAGTCAGCGTGAGATGCTTTTTCGATTGAGATGGATTTGCGCGCTTCAATGCGCAAGAGGTTATTCGTGCGCACTATCCCGATTTTCTCCCGTGACTTTCACCCGAAAACCTCTTTTCGGTGATGACGGATTATCATACATTTGTTTTCCTGGCTGGCGCGGGTGCGGACAAAATGCAGGAAAGCTTCGCCATCGCAATCGCACGAATGAAGATCGCCTTGAGTGTGCCTGCTTCCGCACGCGCGGCGGCGAGTGTCATCTTCGTCATACTTGCACCGATCGGACTTGCGGGATGCGCGGCGCAGAGCTCAGCGCCGGATTTTTCTCGTTCGTCATATCAGTCCCGGGGGTCTTCCCTGCGGAGTCTCAACCCGGTTATTGCACCACACGTCGAAGTGGCTTCCTGGTACGGTCCGGGATTCCAGGGACATCCGACCAGCACCGGCGAGCGCTTCAATGAATACGGCCTTACCGCGGCTTCGAAGACGCTTGCGCTGGGAAGCACAGTACGCGTGATTAATCCCAAAAACGGCCGGTCCGTCGACGTGCGGATCAACGATCGCGGCCCGTACGTACGCGGTCGTTCGATTGATCTGTCCAAGGGCGCGGCGCAGCGGCTTGGGATGAGCGGAGTCGCGCCCGTGATAGTTGCATCGCCGCGGGATGCGCCGGCCCGGGTTGTCTATTCGCATCCGCGCGCGCTCGCGACAAGGTATCATTCAGCGAATCACCTGACCTATGCGGAACAATCGCCATCGGATACCGCGCCGCGGTGGCCGCGATGGCACACGAGTTATCACGTCGCGGCCCGTCGTTCGCGGAGGCATTCGCGGACGGTCTGGAATCCGGTGGGCGCGTGGATCGCAAGCTCGCTGCGCGCACTCTGATTGGATTCTTCACTGCCATCGGCATTCCAGGCAACTCTTCCCGCGCCGCGTAGGCGATCTCGGCAGTCTCCCCGGTAAGAATATAGGCGGGCGCAGGATACCCGAGCGCGCGCAGACGGCTGGTGGCGGCGGCAGCGCGCTCCAGTCCGCGCCGAAATTCGACACCATCGCTGAACTTGAGTACGAAGCGCCGAGCGCCGCCGTCGGACAAGCGATGCGCCCGGACCTTCGCCGCCGCGATAGCGCGCGCCGAGTTGATATGCCGATTCGTGACGCTGATTTATAAATCGAACAATTTCGCTGGCGGTCATTCGATTGGTACCAGAGCGCAATGGCTCATTGTTTCGCAGCTCGAAGAATATCGACCGTGCGCAGCGCAAGTGTCTGGATCGCATGACTCTCGCGCTGACCGAATGTCATGACCCCGAGCCCCAGAACGATAACCGCCGCCGACGTAGCCGCCACGCGGTAGAATACCGGCTTGCTCCGAATCTGCCCATAGACGATTGGAATATCAATCAGCGCACTGGCCATCGAGGTGAGCACGACCGCCATCCCGGCGCTGTCTGGAGAAATTTTCCCGGCCGCGGCCAGCGCGGCGGCAGTGGCCGTCGTGCTGGCGCTGCTTACCAGACCGCCAAAGACACTGAGCGCCAGGAAGCCCATCGTGCCCAGAAATCGCGTCGCGAGGGAGCCAGCGGCGGCGATCGCAAGGAACATTGCGGCGAACCTCAGCACGTGCGGCAGTGAGAGCGGCGAAGCGAGAGCCAGGGGCGACATTAGATGGTCGCGCCGGCGCCCATTGACCCAAACCGTCAGGAGTGCGGCGAATGCCATCGCCACCAACGGAAGCAGCGCGGTACCGACAGCCGCGGGTGCGAAGATCGCCAGAATCACGAGATTGCGCAGAAACATCGCGACCGTTGTGATCATGATCACCCCGACCGCGAGCAGCGGCGAATTATCCGCATCCCTGAACAGACCCGAGAGCTCGGTTGTCGCCGCGGTACTATTGACGAGTCCGCCGAGGAAGGCCGCGTAGAATGTGCCTCGAGTTCCGTAAAGGCGCAGCATCAGGTAGTTCGCAAAACCCAGCCCCGCGATCACAACGACGATGAGCCACGACTGTTTCGGATTCAGCAGGTCCAGTGGATCGATGAATCTGTCCGGCAGTAGCGGGTAGATCACGAAAGTCAGCAGGCCCAAGAGCACCGCGCTCCGAATCTCCGCGGGCTGCAGGCCATCCGCGAAACGCGACAGGCCTTCTTTCCAGGCGAGCAGCATCGTCATCGCGATGGCCGACGTGATCGCGGTGAAGTAGTGGCCCTGTCCGATCAATGCGCCGATCATCAGCGTTACCAGCAGAGCGGCCGAGGTCGTTATCTCAAGCGGCGCATCCCGATCGACCACAAATGCCGACTCGCGAGCGGCTTTCGGCGGCGGATTCGTATCCAGGGTCGCGATCGGCGAATTCTTCATCAGTTGGTGAACGTTCAGCAGGATCACGAGCAGGAAGGTTCCGCACAGCGCCGCGATCAGAAGCCCCGGAGCGACGAGGCAAGTCAAAGTCCCGAGCAGTGCGATTATTGCGAAGGTTCCGGCACCAACGGTCTTTTGCGCCCACTCTCGCTCCAGACCGACGAGGAGACCGGCGGCAGTCAGTCAATAGAAAAAGCGCCGGACGATCGGAATCGTCGCCGGTGCGGTGATAGATTAGTCGTAGCGAAGGTGCTGTGCTCTTGGCGCGGCGGAGTCCCACTACCAGTGAGGCAATCAGATGGAAGCTGCGGTTAGCGAAAAGCTCAAACGACTCGACGAGGCGATCAGCCGCCACGTACGGCCCGATTCATTTCCACTCGGAATCCGGATGCTCAAACCCGGCGAGCCGGTTCCCGAAGGACTGCGCATCCCGAGCAAGAGCATGGGCGAGCATTGGATCGTCTGCCAATCGATCGGGGTCGCGCGGCGCTACGGATGGGGAATCGCGGTCGGCAAGGAGGACGTGATCTGTCCGCTTTCCGCGATTGCATTCGGATTTCGCAAGCCCAACGACGAATACTTTCACGGCTTTGCGTCGAACGGGATGTATTGCGAGAACGAGGAAGCCGCGGAGCGTCTGGAGGCGGGCGTGTGGCGCTTCGAGCCCGGAACCTATGACTACGTGTGCGTTGCGCCCCTGGGACGCGCGACCTTCGAGCCGCAGGTCGTCGCCGTGTATGCCAACAGCGCGCAGGTGATGCGCCTGGTCAACGCCGCGCTTTATACCCGCGGCGGAAGAATCGAAAGCACGACGGGAGGCCGGCTCGATTGTGCGGAAATAGTAATTCAGACGATGACTACCGCGGCGCCCAAGGTGATTATCCCGTGCAACGGCGATCGCGTATTCGGGATGGCGCAGGATACGGAAATGGTTTTCGCCTGCCCTTGGGACTTCGTAGACGATCTGCTGAAAGGACTCGAAGGAACCTACAAAGGCGGCGTGCGATATCCTATTCCGGTAGCGATGCGCGGGACCGTCACGATGCCGAAGCATTACCAGGAGCTCTTCTCGATGCTCGAGGAGCGGGACAAGAAGTAGTCGAATAAGTATTTTCGTGGTCGCGAGCGGATTGTCGAACTGAGTATCCTATGAGTATTGCAAAAACGGACGGCCCCTATGGACCGCCCGTTTTTTCGCTCGAGCGGGGAGAGGAATTCGGACTCAGCGATTTTTATCGCTTCGTCCGATTAGTCATTGGCGGGCGGAGGTACGCCGTTCGGCTGTGCACCGCCTTTGAACATCAGTGCGTGCATCTGCTGATGGAGCGCCTGCATCTGCGTATAGGTGCTGCCCGCCTGCACGAGCTGCGCGGGCGTCAATACGCCGCGAATCTGGAGCGCAGTCCGCAGGAATGCCTGATCGATCTGGCTCTGAATCTTTTCGTTGGCCATTACCAGGGGCGACAGATCGCCGGCCGAAACCGCTCCGGCTGACAGGTACTTGGAGGCTATCGCTTCGCGTCCGGCATGCAATTGCTGAAACAGAGGCTTCAGCGTGGCGAATTGAGTTTTCATGATCGTATGAATCTGCTCGTGCTGCGCTTGAGTCAGGTTCGCCGAGTGCATCACGACCGGCAACGGTATTCCGACGGCGCTATCGCCTCGGTGGCCGTGCATGTGCGCGGCAGCCGGTGCGGCGGTCATCGCGAGCGCAAACACTCCGGCCACGAGTCCCATCCATTTTGCTTTCATACCCTTAAGTCTCCTTATTCCCTGATGTTAATTGCTTATCCAGAGCGGGGATCCGGGACGCCCCGGCCGCCCCGGGGGAGGGGGGCCGTCAACCGCTGCGCGTGGAGCCTTTGGCCGGAGACATCCGTTGTCCCCGCTCTTGTTAGGACAGACGCGGGTTGTCGCGGCGAGTTGCGCGCGAGCCCACTCGGGGATCGGATTCGACGATTATGTACTATACTTTCGAATGGGACCGAGGCGGCTTGCTGGATCGTTCGGCGGCCGACCGCAACTCTGGAAACAGCGCCGCGTCTGGCACGTATATAGGAATGTAGTGGGAAATCCTTGCCTCAAGCACGAATACCCGGTTTCAATCGTGATTCGCGCGCAATCGGGTGACGAGACCGCGCTCGAGGAGTTGGTCGTGCTCTACCAGGAACGAATCGGCGGGTTCCTCTATTCGATACTCGGGGATCCGGACGCTATAGCGGATACCTGCCATTCGGTGTTTGTAAAAATGATCGTCGGGCTGAAGACCCTGCGCGAGCCCGCGAGCTTCGAGCCCTGGCTGTTCAGAATCGCGCGCAACGCCTGCAACGACTTCCTGCGGCGCAAGCGGATGCGCCAGATTTTCGTGCCGTTCGAGCGCAAGCACGAGCAGGTCGCGGCGCCCGCGCATCCCGATCGCGACAGCCGGATCGATGCGATGCGCCGCGCGATCGCAGGTTTGCCGCCGCGCCAGCGCGAGCTGATCTCGCTGCAGCAGGATCGCGACTGGAGCTATGAGGATCTGGCGCGGATCACACGGACCACGGTTGGATCGGTCAAGTCGCGGCTGTTCCGCGCGCGCGAATACTTACGCGCAAAAATTACCGCCGAAGAGTTGCGGGAAATCCAGCGCGAACCGCAACGTACGGACTCGCGCGGCGCCGCCACGGCGAGTCCTCCAAAGGAATCAAATGACTACTAAATTTGGCTATTCGCAATGCCGCGAAGCGGGGCGCCATCTGCCGCCAGGGTTTCCAAGTCGTGTGATCGCCGACGCGCGTGTGCTTGCCCGCGGATCGAGCGAGCGGCGCCTGATGGCTATTACGGGCGCGGCTTGTATCGCACTGGTTATCGCGGGGCACTGGGCGATTACCGCCGCAACCAGCCGCGCGAATCTCGAGCAATGGTCCAGCACTGCGAATCAAATCGTCGCACTGGAAGAAACTCCATGAGCGATCGCCTGCAGACAATCATAATAACCGTGGTCCTGTTCGCGAGCGGGTTGCTGGTAGGAGTATGGACCCAGCGCACGCGCCCGTTTCCGCCACCGCCGATTCCACTGATGGGCGAGTTCGCCGGACCGCGCGTGCTCGGCGAATTTCCGCATCATCACTTTCATCACTTCGGCCGCGAAGGCGCGGGACGGATGTCGCCGGACGATATGCGCCGCGAGCTCGCCGCGCTCGACCCTCAGATCAAAGCGTTTCAGGCCAACCTTGCAAATATCGAGAGCGACTTCCGCCGCCAGTTCAATGCGATTCTCACACCCGCGCAAAAGAGCAAGTTCGAGGAAATGATCGCCCGCCACGAGCGCCACTTTAGCGACGGTCCGATGCCCGGGTGTGCCGGCGAGCTTGGCACGCCGCTGGTCCCGATCGTGATCTATCGTCCGCTGTTGGATCGCATGACAGATATGCTGGCGCTCACGCCCGGACAGCACGATCAACTCGAGACGCTGCTGGTGGAGCGGCGCACGCGATTTCTGAAATTCGTCGATGACAACCCACCGCCGAGCTTTCATCTGCGCGACATGATGAGCCGCGGCGCCGCGCCGAGTAGCGTCGCCAGCGGCGCCGGGGCATCGCCAACTCCGGCCGACTCGCCGGCGGCTGACTGATCGGATGCGCTCGCCGTGGAGCGCGCGTGAAGCTATCTTGTGCGCATGGAGCGACAAGACAAAATCGCGCCGTCGGTGCTGGCCGCCGACTTCGCGCGTCTGGGTGATGAGGTCGCGCGCGTCGAGCGCGCCGGCGCAGACCTGATTCACTTCGACGTGATGGACGGGCACTTCGTGCCCAACATTTCTATCGGCGTGCCGGTGCTGGAATCGCTGCGCAAAGTAGCACGGCTTCCGCTCGACGCTCATCTCATGATCGAGAATCCGGAAAAATACATCGAAGCGTTCGTCAGGGCGGGCGCCAACTCGGTCTCGGTCCACGCGGAGGTCTGCAAGGACATCCCCGCGATGGCGCAGCGGCTGCATGAACTCGGCGCGCGCGCGTCGATCGGTATCAATCCTGAGACCGGAGTCGAGCGCGTGCTGCCGTTCGCCGAGCATCTAGACATGATCCTCATCATGAGCGTGCATCCGGGCTTCGGCGGCCAGGAGTTTATCCCCGCGGCGCTCGAGAAGCTCCGCGTCGTCCGGCGCGAGCTCGACCGGCGC
Organism: Binataceae bacterium (SeqCode); assembly: GCA_050736695.1. Taxonomy (GTDB): domain Bacteria; phylum Desulfobacterota; class Binatia; order Binatales; family Binataceae; genus JBARDN01. Next base: position 20,388 of record JBOHWH010000133.1, read on the forward strand.
GGACTGGCAATCGATATCGAGATCGACGGCGGCGTGAAGCTGGCAAATATCGCCGACGTGAAGGCGGCCGGCGCCAACGTCTTCGTTTCCGGCTCCGGAATCTTCGGCCATCCCGATTACAGCGCGATCATCGGCGAGATGCGCGATCGTATCGCGCACGCCCACTCAGCAACGAGACGGAAATAGGCCCGCTTGGCTGGATCTTACAACTTGCGGTCGCCGCTGGCCCATCGGAGGTAGCCGACCAGGCCGACCGCATCGATCGCGGCGATCAGGTAAAAGACCGCGGCGAACGAGCCTGTCGATTGCACGATAAAGCCGGTCACCGCAACGCCAATTATTCCGGGAATCGCCGCGATCGTGTTCGAGATGCCCATCAACACGCCGGCGTATGTCGGACCCACGTCCAGATGATTAATCCCGTACGCGGCCAGGCCGAGCCCGTTGGCCGCCGCCGATACCGTGAGCAGCGCGATCGCGCTTGCGGGCGAATGCGCGGCGGGCGCCGCGAGCAGTGGAAGCGCGCCAATTCCAAACGCGCAGGATTGCATCAGCTTGCGCGTTGCGCCGACGCTAACACCGCGCAGCCGCATCGCGTCGGCGATCCATCCGCCAGAATTTACGACGACGAACGTCGCGATCCACGGGACGATCGAGTAAATCCCAACTCGCGCAACCGTCACGCCAAACGAATGATGCAGATAGGTCGGGAGCCATAGCAGCAGAATGTTGAAGCCGAAGTTGCTGCAGAAATGCGCCAGCACTATCGCCCACACCGCTTTTTCGCGCACGATCTTCGCCCACGGCACGCGGCCGGCGCGCGGCAGGGCGTTGCGCGAGGCGGTGATTGCCTGAAGCTCGGCGGACGAGATGTGTCGCGAGTCTTCGGGCCGGTCGGCCGCGGTGAGCATCCACGCGATGACCCATACCAGTCCGATCGCACCGGAAATGTAGAACAGCGCGGGCCATCCGAAGGCGGCAATTATCGCGGGGCTCGCGAGCAGCGCCAGAACTGTGCCCAGATACATCCCGCTGAAGTTCAGCGACAGAGCGCGCGCCCGCTCCGACGCGAGCATCCAGCGCGCGGTCAGGCTGTGAATCGCGGGAAAGTTGACGCCTTCGCCAAGGCCCAGGACGATGCGAATGGCAAACAGTATTGCGAATGAAATCGACGCCGCTGCCGGAGTCAGAAGCGTTGCGAGCGACCAGATGGCGACGCCGGCGCCGAGGACGCGCCGTCCGCCGAACCGATCGGCCATCCATCCGCCGGCGAGCTGGGTCAGAAGGTATCCCCAAAAAAATGCCGAGAGAATCAGTCCCTGCGCTCCGGAGTTGAAATCGAAGCGGCGCGCGAGCGGTATGATCGCGACTGAGATACTGACGCGATCGACGTAGCAAAGCATTGTCGCGATGAAATACAGGGCTACGACGACGTAACGGCGCGGGATTCGCGCTGACCGGGACGGCGGACTCGCGGGCGCGGGCGATTCGGACTGCGGTCGCATTGAGGTTGATCAGATATTGCGACCGCAGCTTAGCGGCCACGCGCGCGCCGCGCTATCGCACGGCGCCGCGTGAACGTGCGGATCTTGAATCCGTGCGCTCGCGCGGCGCGAGAATTATGCCGAGGAAGTGGGGACTAGCGTCCGACGGCGTGGCGGACTGTGGTCAGGATGTAGAGAAAGTCGCGGGGCGAGCGGACGTCGCCCATCAGCGCGACCCGGCTCAGCATCTCCATCTCTTCGCCGGAGATGTTATGGATCCTGCGGAGCTGCTCATTCTTGCGAAAGTCTTCCCACGCCGAGCTGGCTTGGGTCTGGGGCTCCGGATTGAGCAGAGCCTGTGCGCGAGGATTAGCCAAAAAGAACAGGTCGCGGCGGTCGAGCCCGAGGACTTCCGCCAGGCGCGTCACAACCTTGTCCGATGGATGGCGTTTACCGGACTCGAGGTGTCCGACGTAAGGGGTGGAGGTTTTGATTCGGCGCGCGACCTCTTCCTGGGTGAGATCAAGTTGACGGCGGCGTTCGCGAATCACCTGCCCGAAATTTCGTTCCTTGGTCCGTGCCATTGGGTATTCCTCTTTCGAAATTTAACCTGCGCGGCCCGGAGCGGCCCGTGTTTCCCCTCGAACAAAAAGGTTTGTTTAAGTGACTAACTGTAAGTAACATCGGTTCGCCTTAAAGGCAAACATGTGAGAGAGGCAAAACCGGCTTGATGTTTTGTAGCATTTTACCATCGCGGGTCTTGTCCCGGCCTCAAAATGGTGAGTTTAGAGATGCTTACGCGGATCTCACTTAAGCGCGCCTTCAGTCAGGGATAAGGATTATTCATCTAAAGCCGATCGATTTTCCCCTAATTGCCGTACGGATTGCGCCCATGATTCAGATAAATCGAGAACTCTGACACCTCCCCGAGCATCCGCGGCGGCGTCTCGAAGTGCGCCTCCGCCCCTTTTTTCATTCCTTGAACGACAATCTTATCCTGCCCGAGCGCGCGTCCGTTAGCGTCGAAATAATGCACTTCGACATCGACCGGCCCCAGGTCAGGTCCGGTATTGCGCAGGCTGCCGTCAACGAAGACCGAATCGCCGCGATGCTCGAGATGGCTTGCGAGTACGCGCACCGGCTCGACCCTGAACAGTGAGTAGAAGACGAAAGCGACGAATGCGATCGCCGCGATCAGGATTGCGAGGGTACTTTTGCGCATCGGATGACCTGCCGAGACCGCCACGGTCAATCTGATCTCGATTCAGCCGATCGCGCGAAGCTCGAATCTGGTCGTCAACACATTGTAGCGCTTCATCCGCCGCTCGCGAATGCGCATGCACCTTTTTTTTCTGAGCGCGCACGTTCGCAAAAGTGCGTAACGGATGAGTAATCAAGCGGCAGATGCATCCGCGATGAGCATCACCGGAGGTTCTCACGCTCCGCAAACCAGTTGCGACACCACACTTTCCGACCGACAGGAAAACATTGTCCGGCGGTACGGAACTTGTAACCGGTCCCGCGATGAACGCGCTGGACGTTCGTCGATGGGCAAATTCATGCCGAATTCGGTGAGGGAGGAGACAGAGTGAAGAGACGGATCGGTAAGAGAGTGGGTTCGGCGATCGGCTCGATCGGCGTTGGTGCGGTGATGGCATTGCTAATCGCATCGACCGGATGGGCGCAGACCAACCTTGGCGGAGGCGCGCCTGCGGGTGCGCCGGTTGCTCCTACCGCAGCCGCTCCCGCGGCGGCCGGCTCCGCGGCTCCTGCGGCGGCGGTGACCCCTATACCGCCGCTATCATCGCCCAGCGTGACGGGACCATTGCAGATGGAGTCGCCCACGGTAATCGATCTGAGCACCCTGCCGCTTTTGGCGAATATCCCTGGTGCCGCAAATTTCGGGAAGATCGATTTGAACGGAGTTGCCAGCGGAGTCGGGATCGTCCAGAACCACGCGCCCAGCAATGACAAAACCGCGCGCGCCGATGTAACCAATGCGTTTCTGATTCTCCAGAAACCGGACGGCGTGGTGCAGTTCTATTTGCAAGTCGGCGCATACGATAGTCTTGCGCTCGGAGCGCCATATGTCTCGACCGGAAAGGCGGTGAGTGATCTGTATGGCCCATTGCCGGTGGCCTATCTGAAAATCGCTCCGACCGACAACTTTTCGATAATGGGAGGTAATCTGCCGACCCTGATCGGCGCTGAATACACCTTCACCTTTGAAAACGTGAACGTCGAGCGCGGGTTGCTCTGGAACCAGGAGAATGCGATCAACCGCGGGGTCCAGCTCAACTACAATCAGGGGCCAGTCACAGCGGCATTAAGTTGGAGCAACGGATTTTATTCCGATAGCTACACCTGGCTCATCGGTTCACTGGCGTACGCGATCAACTCGGCGAATTCGCTGTCGTTCGTTGGCGGCGGAAATCTTGGCTACGAGCGACACTCGAGTTTCGTGGCGCCGGCGCTTCTGAACAACAGCCAGATCTACAACCTCATTTATACCTACAGTTCGGCACCATGGATTATTCAGCCCTATGTCCAGTGGAGCTACGTGCCGAAGAACCTCGCGATCGGCGCGTTTCAATCAACCTCGACGATCGGCGGCGCAATCCTCGCGAGTTACGCCGTGACCGATAATTTCTTCCTTGCGGGACGAGCCGAGTATATCGGCAGCACCGGCAACACCACCAATCTGCTCTACGGTCCAGGTAGCGAGGCATGGTCGCTGACCTTCACCCCGACCTATCAGTATAAACAGTTCTTCGCCCGGCCCGAGGTGTCCTACACTCAGGCGATGAGCTACACGCAGGGCGACGTATTCGGCAGTGCGGGCCGCAATCCCGCGCAGGTCCGCGGGCTGCTTGAAATCGGGCTCCTTCTCTGAACGACAGGGTGGCGGCGGAAACGGCAGGAAGGCTCTACTCACCCTGATTCTCGATTCCAATTCTACGCACTCGAAAAAGCGGCTAACCGAAGCAGCCCGAGCGGCGGTCCGATTCAATTGGATCCGCCGCCGGTTTTTTCAGCGTCTCGCGTGCGCAGGCGCGCTCTGTTATTGAGATGCATTCGCGCCGATGAACCCGCCTGCCGCAATTATTGTTCTTGTCCTGATGCTGATCGGTCCGTTGGCGATCAGGTGGATCGAGCACAATCTCGAGGTCTATATCCTCGCGATGGGCGTAATCGCGACGCTCCTGGCGGGAGGCTTCACCCGCGGCGTTGTCGAGCACGCGCTCACTGAGCCAATCCTGATCACGCTTGCGGTTATCGTCGCGGGGATCGCGTTCGGCTACTCGCAGGAATACCTGGAACGAGTTTTCGCGCGGCTGCGGCATCGGATGAGCCGGCCGGTTTTGTCGGGATTGTCGATCTTCATCCTCGCGATAATTTCCAGCGTCATCACTGCGATCGTCGCGGCGCTGGTGCTGGTCCAGATAATCGAGATGCTAAATCTCGAGGATACGGCGCGCACGCGTGTGACTGTCGCCGCGTGCTTCGCGATCGGGATGGGCGCGGCGATGACGCCGCTTGGCGAGCCGCTGGCGACGCTGGCGGCGTCCGCGCTCAAACTGCCGTTTACGGGATTGTTCGAGCTGCTGGCGCCGTGGGTGGTCCCCGGCGCGCTGTCTGCTTCGATTCTGGCGGCGATCTTCGCGCGCGGCGACTATCGCGAAGCTCGGCACGGCGAACGGGTACGCGAGTCCGCTCTGGCCGCCCTTATGCAGGGACTGCGCGTGTATGGGTTCGTTGCGGGACTGGTGCTGGTCAGCTATGCGTACGCTCCGATGGCGGTCACGGCGGTTGAACGGCTCAGCAACGACGGACTGTACTGGGCGAACATGGTTTCGGCGGCGCTCGATAATGCGACCCTGGTCGCACTCGAAGTCCACGACATGACGCTCGAGCGGGCGCGCGAGGCGATCCTTGCTCTGCTGATTTCAGGCGGGATGCTGATCCCCGGAAATATCCCGAACATCATTAGCGCAAGCGAACTCAAAATCGGCAGCGTTGCGTGGGCGCGGATTGGAATCCCGATCGGACTGATCGGTCTGGGCATCTATTTTGCTCTACTTAAATTGGCGGCATGACTACTCCACAGGATGGAGGCGCTCGAGGCGCAAACCTTCGAGCCATCTCGACCGAAGCGTGGTCGCAGCGTGGTTGCACGCGCGTAGAATGGTGCTCAAAAGGGCGGCAGATGACTAAATTGCGGGCGTTGCCTTCGGTATGGTTTCATGCGAAAAGACGAAGAGAAGATTCGGCGGCTTTGCGATAGCGTCGATGCATGCGCAACCGGCATCCTACTTCAGGATTCATTGATGATAACGATCGATTGAGCGGCACCCGCCGCTTCGATGCTTCCGCACAACACGGGCTAGGGCTGTAGGCAGCCAGGAGGTTTACGGGTTCGATGACGCCAAAACAAGTTTTGCAGATGATCAAGGATCAGGGAGTCGTGATGGTCGATATCAAGTTTATCGACCTGCTCGGCACCTGGCAGCACTTCACCGCGCCGATTTCCGAATTCAAGGACGAAGCGGCGTTTGAAGAAGGCCTTGGCTTCGACGGATCGTCGATTCGCGGATGGCAGGCGATCGACGCGAGCGACATGCTCGTGATTCCTGATCCCGATACGGCGGTAATGGATCCATTCATGAAGGATCCGACCCTGTCCCTGATCTGTAATATCTCCGATCCGATCACGCGCACCGAGTACTCGCGCGATCCGCGCAATATCTCAAGGAAGGCCGAAGCTTATCTCAAGTCCACCGGCATCGGCGACCTGTCATTCTTCGGACCGGAGCCGGAGTTCTTTATTTTCGATTCGATCCGCTTCGATACCACGCAGAATTCGAGCTACTACCATATCGAATCCAACGAAGGTAATTGGAACGCCGGCAAGGAGATGGCGGTCAAGGGCGGACACAACCTTGGCTACAAAGTCAGAAACAAGCAGGGCTACTTTCCGGTGCCCCCGACCGACAGCCTGCAGGATATCCGCACCGAAATGGTGCTCGAGATGGAGCGAGTCGGAATCCGCGTCGAGAAGCAGCATCACGAAGTCGCGACCGCCGGACAAGCGGAAATCGACATGCGCTTTCAGCCGTTGACCAAAATGGCCGACTGGCTCACCTGGTACAAGTACATCGTCAAGAACGTGGCCGCGCGCCACGGGATGACCGCGACTTTCATGCCCAAGCCGATCTTCGGCGACAATGGCACCGGGATGCATACCCATCAGAGCATCTGGAAGGGCGAGACTCCGCTGTTCGCGGGCAATGGCTATGCCGGGATGTCGGAGCTCGCGATGCATTACATCGCGGGAATACTGCATCACGCGCCGACGCTCGCCGCATTCACCAATCCGGGCACCAATTCCTACCGGCGCCTCGTTCCGGGTTTTGAGGCCCCGATCAATCTTGCGTACTCGAGCCGCAACCGCTCGGCCTCGGTACGAATCCCGATGTACTCGCCGTCGCCCAAGGCCAAGCGGATCGAGGTCCGCTTCCCCGACCCGACTTGTAATCCGTATCTCGCGTTTTCCGCGATGCTGATGGCGGGGCTCGACGGAGTTCAGCGCCGGCTCGACCCGGGCCAGCCGCTCGACAAGGATATCTACGCACTGACCCCGTCGGAGCTGGCCGAAGTGCCGAGCATGCCGGCGGCGCTCGAAGAATCGCTCGCCAACCTCAAACGCGATCACGAGTTCCTGCTGAAGGGCGACGTCTTCACCGAGGACCTGATCGAGACCTGGATCGAATATAAGATGGTCAACGAAGTCAGCGCCATCCGGCTCAGGCCGCATCCGTACGAGTTCGCGCTCTACTACGACGCGTGAGCTCGGGCGAAAAATTACGAAGCCAAGACGGCGGCGCGCATC
>JBOHWH010000134.1:0-21207 GCA_050736695.1 Binataceae bacterium (SeqCode)
GCGACTAGCCATAAACAGTCCAGAGGTTACGGGGTTGCCGGGCTGGCAGCCGCCGCGGGTGACGCCGCATCGGCCGGGCTGGCCACCGCCGCAGGGCTGGCCGCATCGGACGCCGCCGTGGACTCGGCCGCGGAAGCCGCGGCAGACGGAGCCGATTCGTTAGACTTGTTACAGGCCGCAGCACCCATAAACATCGCTACTAGTGCTAGAAGCAGGACTTTGCGCATCGCTTCCTCCTTAAGGGTCGTTGTTAAACCATATCGCAATAATCGAAAGTGCCGCAAAGGATATGTTACGCGCCATGCAACTTCAAGCGCGTGCCGATTGCGCAGGAAAAAAGGCGTGAGCGGAGCCGCGGCAGCGGGGTTCAACGACGCATATTTTGACAGTTTGTTTTGTTTATGTATTATCAGTGCGGGTGTGTTAGTTAAGGGCGGTTGATGCCGAGGAGGATGGGGTTGTGGAGGACAGGCGTTTTTCTCTTGCCGGTGGGATTGGCGCAAACTCGCGCCGCCGAATTATAGAGCATGAGCTCGACATGCATCGCGAGCGGCGGCGGCCGCCGATGCTGGTTCTGCGAATTTCCGCAATTGTACGATGGCTCCTGCCGGAGTCGCATCAGGTAGGTCCGCCGATGCGCTCGGTGGCGCGCGAGCTTGAAGAGCGCTTTCCTTCGCGCGATAACTGAGCGCGGCCGCCACGCACCGGCTTCGCGGCGGGCGCATGGAGGTGAAGAATCGATGGGCCAAATCGCGCGAATCTCGAGCGGCACGACTTGGGAACCGATCGTGGGATATTCACGCGCGGTCCGGTTCGGCGCTTTCGTCGCTGTCTCCGGAACCACCGCAACCGACGAGCACGGCTTAATTGTCGGCGGCGGCCAGATGTACGTGCAGGCGCGCCAGGCTTTGACCAACATCCGAACCGCACTGGAGCGGATGGGGCTCACGACCGAGAACGTGGTGCGCACGCGGATGTTCGTAACCGACATCGGCCGCTTTGCTGACGCCGCGCGCGCGCATCGCGAGTTCTTTGCGGACGCTCCTCCAGCAACCACGATGGTGGAAGTGCGGCGATTGGCCAATCCGCGGATGTTGATCGAGATCGAAGCAGACGCCTATGCGCCCGAAGCGGCGCCAACCGCTCCCGCGAAGGCGATCAGGGAATCGGCGCCAATGCGTTCCAAGCCCGGCGCAAAAAAATCCGTGCCGGCTCCCAAGAAGCCGGCCAAGTCTTCCACCGCGAAGAAACCCAAGCGACGCAAATAAGCAGTTCGACAGATTAGTTACCAACCCGGTTCTTCAGCACGAAAAAAACAGGGTGGGAGTGAGGGTTTAGAATCCTGCCGGCGACAATCGCGCAGCTTGGATCAAATTGGGGATTTATGCCCTCATCCCACCCTACGCTGTTTTCAGCAATTCAAAGCGCCGCGCTTAGGTCCAGGCCTGATTCATTTCATGTTGGCCATCTTCTTTGAGCTGAAGAACAGATAGAAATTCGACGGCACTTCGACCGCGGCGCCGGCCTTTATTACCTTCTCCATCTCTTTGTAAGAGGTGATGCCGCTGCTGCCATCCTGCGGCGGCCAATCGCTCTGATTCATCACCAGGACGGGATCGACCTGCCACCAAATCGCCCTGATGGTGGAATCCATGTTCAGGACGACATGGCTGTGATTTGGCGTCGGCACAAAGACGTTGGCGGTCGCCGGCGAAGGGATTATGCCGAGCGCGGCCAATGCGGGCGCCAGATCTACCCGCGACGCATGCATCGTGCAGGTGCCCGGCGGCGAACCCGGATCGGGGCATTGCGTATAAACCGACGGCGTGGCCTTGAACGCTTCGGGCAGCGAGCCGAACGCGGAAATCAGAAAGCTACCGAGCGCGGGACCGCAGGCGGTGCCCGCGACGACGCCGTTGCACGGGATCGCGTCGTTAGGATTCTGATCGTTGTTGGCCGAGAACATCGGCACCAGTATGTAGAGCGGCTCCGTGCTCTTGATCGGGTTTCCGTTGTTCGGAGGTCCGATGGTGGGCTGGATACCGACCTGGCAGATTGGAGTCTGCATTTCGGCGGGATCCGATTGGGCCGCGATGCCGTTGAAATTCAGATCGTCGAGCGGCTGATCCACGCACTCAAAACTCTGCGTGTAAGTGAAGATGAGCACCTTGCCGTTGCCGAAACCCGCCGTCTGGTTGGGTTGCAGCGTTGCACTCGATGAGGCCGCGGGTTGTGCCGCGGCCGGCGTGGACGCGGGTGCCGGGTTCTGCGCGAAGGCGGGCAGCGCCATCGCCAGCATCATCACCGCGCCCAATAGGTAACCAAAAACGCGATACTTCATTGGATCGTTCCTCCTAACTACGGGGTTTGATCCCCCACCCTTATTTACGCAGCGACGCGCAGATTGGATGAGCGAAGTTCCGAAGTTCTTTTCAGGGCCGAGTTAAGATCGGATCAGGGTAGCAGCGCGGCTGAGCGGACTACCGCGGGGCCCAGAGCGGATTGATAAGCATTGGCGGCGGCGTTCATGTAGGGCTGGGGATAGACACCGATCAGGATCGTTGCGATTAGCGCAAGCCCGACCGCTGCGACCAGCGCCGGCTTTGCCGCCATCCGCGCAACCTCGAGGCCGCCGTCTTCCATGTACATCGCGACGGTCACGTACAAATAGTAATAGGCGGACACCACACTGTTCAGCACCGCGATTACGACCAGGCCGACGTAGCCCGCGCTGAGCGCGGCGCTGAAGATGTAGAACTTGCCCACGAAGCCTGCCAGCGGCGGCACCCCGACCAGCGAGAGCATAAAAATCGTCATCGCGGCGGCCAGGGCGGGCGCACGGCGCGCGAGTCCACGATAGTCCGAGATCTCATCGCTGATGCTGGTGCGCTGTTCCAGCGCCACCACCACCGCGAACGCGCCCAAGTTGGTGAACGCATAGGCGAGCAGATAATAAAGCACCGCCGAACCCGCCTGCGGTCCGGCCGCGGTCATCCCGACCAGCAGGTAGCCCGCATGCGCGATCGCCGAATACGCGAGCATCCGCTTGATATTCGTCTGGACCACGGCGATTAGGTTGCCCACCGTCATCGTTATTGCGGCCAGCACCCAGAGCGCGATCGCCCAATGCGCGCTGACCGGGCCGAAGTTGATCAGGAAGACTCGCAGGAAGCCCGCGAACGCGCCCAGCTTCACTCCGACCGCCATGAACGCTGTGATTGGCGTGGGCGCGCCCTCATACACGTCGGGTGTCCACATATGAAACGGCACGGCGGCGACCTTGAAGCCGAACCCGACAAGCATCATCGCCAGCCCGAGCATCAGCAGACGGTTCGATGCCATGTTGCTCGCAAGCGCGGCGTGGATGGGTCCGAGCTTGATTGTTCCGGTCGCGCCATAGATAAGCGCGATACCGTAGAGCAGGAAGCCGGTCGAGAACGCGCCGAGCAGGAAATATTTCATCGCGGCTTCGTTCGAGCGCGGGTCGCGCCTGCGCAGACCGGCCAGCGCATAGATCGCGATCGACATGGTCTCGAGGCCGAGAAAGATGATGATCAGATCGCCGGCGGTGGCCATCAGCATCATCCCCAACGTCGAGAACAGCACGAGCGAGTAATACTCGGCGCCCGGCAGGCGATTCTCGCCGGCGTAGTCCAGCGACATCAGCACCACGAAGGCGGCGGTGATCAGGATCGCGAGTTGAAAGAATGCGGAAAAGCCGTCGATTGAAATCGCACCCGCGAACGCTATTCCGCTGCGGCCGACCAGTCCAAGCGCAAAGATGAATGCAAGGCCGAGCGCGGCGAGCGTGAGCCATCCAAGCCCCTCGCTCTCCTCTTCGTCAACCCGCAGACCCACCAGCAGCACGACCATCGCGGCGACCGCGACGATGATCAGCGGCAGGATCGGCAACCATGCGAAATTGATAGAGGCAAGATTGAGCGGGGTCATTTTACGGCCACCGCCTGTGCGGAGGATTCGGGCGCAGCCGCGGGCAGCGGAATGATGAAGCGCTGTGCGAGCGCGCGATCATGACGTTCGCGCTCGAGGCGAATCTCGGCAAGATGCACCGGCGCGAGCATTTTCTCGACCGACGGTTCCATCCGATCGATAAGCGGCTTCGGATACAACCCCATGAAGAGCATCAGCGCGATGAGCGGGATCATCACGGCGATCTCACGCCCGCTAAGGTCGCGGATCGTCTCGTTGACCGCCTTGGTGATAGGCCCGAACATCACGCGCTCGTAGGCCCACAACAGGTACAGCGCGCCCAGAATGACGCCGGTGACCGCGAATGCGGCCGCGATCCAGTTGCGCAAAAACGTTCCAAGCAGGATCAAGAACTCGCCCACGAATCCGTTAAGTCCCGGAAGACCCACCGCCGAGAGCATCACGAACATGAAGATTCCGGCGTATATCGGCACACTTTTCCACAGTCCGCCAAAATCGCTGATCTCGCGCGTATGCCGCCGCAGATAGAGCATCCCGACCAGCAGAAACAGTGCGCCGGTCGAAATGCCGTGATTGAGCATCTGGTAGATCGAACCCACCACGCCCTGCGGATCGAGTGCGAATATTCCGAGCATCACGAAGCCCAGGTGACTCACCGAAGAGTAGGCGACCAGCCGCTTCAGATCCGGCTGAACCATTGCGACCAGCGCGCCATAGATGATCCCGATTACAGCCAGCGTGAAAAATAATGGCACCGCCTCGACCGCGACGGTCGGGAACAGCGGAATTGCGAAGCGCAGAAAGCCATACGCGCCCATCTTGAGCATCACGCTCGCAAGAATCACGGAGCCCGCCGTCGGCGCCTCGGTATGCGCGTCGGGCAGCCAGGTATGCAGCGGCCACATCGGAACCTTGATCGCGAAAGCCAACGCGAACGCGGCGAAGAGCCAGCGGGCCTCGGTCTCCGAGAGCGGCACCTGATAGAGCAGTTGCAGGTCGAAGCTGAGGCGTCCGAACGAGTGTCTGGCCGCAAGCACAAGGTAGATGATCGCGGCCAGCATCAGCAGCGAGCCAAACATCGTGAAGAGCACAAATTTGATCGCGGCGTAAACCTTGCGCCCGTGACCCCAAATCCCGATGAGGAAGTACATCGGGATCAGCATGATTTCCCAGAAGACGTAGAACAGGAACAGATCGATGGAAAGCAGCGTTCCCAGGAGCCCGGTCTCGAGTACCAGCATGAAGAAGCAGAACTCTCGCGGACGCTCCTCGATATCGCCACCGCCCGAGTAGAGCAGCGACAGCGAGATCAGGATCGTAGTCAGCAGCACCAGCGTCAGGCTGATTCCGTCGACGCCGAGATGGTACGAGATTCCGAATTTCGGGATCCAATTGTATTGCTCGACGAACTGAAACTCCGCCGAATGCGAATCGAACCTGGCGAACAGAATGAAGCTGAGCGCGAGCGGAATCAGCGAAAAGATGAACGCGGAGTTCCACACCGCTCGGTCCTCGCGCTGCATCAGCACGAAAAACCCGCCGAGCAGCGGCAAGAAGACAATCGCGGTAAGCAATCCGCCGCTCATCAATGCCTCACCAGGTACAGGTAATAAGCGACCACGCCGAGCACGCCGAGCACATAGACGAATGCGTAATGCTGCACGTTGCCGGTCTCAGAACGCCGCGCAAGCTGGCTTCCCTCCTGGATGGTGGTTCCCACGCCGTTGACGGTGCCGTCGATCACGAAGCCGTCGATTGCGCGATTCAGGATCACATTGGAGACGAAGAACAGCGGACGCGTGACAATCAGATTGTATAGTTCGTCGACGAAATACTTTTCCAGCAGCAGGCCGTAAAGCGATTTGGCGCGCCATGCGATCAGCATCGGCAGGCCGGGCATCCGGATATAGCAGATGTACGCGGCCAGGATTCCGAGCACACCAACGGTAGTCGCAACCGCCGAAAGCCCCAGCGCCGAAGCCTCAACCGCGGGCGTGAAATTCCCGACCACCGGCGAGAGGAAGCGCGCGATCGCATCGCCCCACAACAGACCCTTTGGCAGCCCAACCAATCCGCCGATGGCCGAAGCGATCGCCAGGACGATCAGCGGAATCGTCATCGAGCGGGGCGATTCGTGGACGTGATGCAGCTTGTCGGATTCGACCCGCGACTCGCCGAAGAACGTCATGAAAATCAGCCGGAACATGTAGAAACCGGTGATCCCCGCGGTCAGCACCCCGAGCGCCCACAGCCATAGGTGGCCCGACTCGTACGCGCCCTCGAGAATCAAGTCTTTCGAGAAGTAGCCCGAGAAGACCGGCACCCCCGAGATCGCCAGCGTCGCGATGAGCATCGTCCAGAACGTGATCGGCAGATGCTTTCGCAGTCCGCCCATCTTGTTCATGTCCTGCTCTCCGCCGAGCGAGTGAATCACCGCGCCCGCGCATAGGAACAGGAGGCCTTTGAAACACGCATGCGTCATCAGGTGGAAGATACCGGCGGCAAACGCTCCCGAACCGACGCCCAGGAACATGTAGCCGAGCTGGCTTATCGTCGAGTAGGCGAGAACTTTCTTGATATCGGGCTGGACGATCGCGATCGTGCCGGCGAAGAACGCGGTCAGTGCGCCGATTGTTGCGACCACAGTCATCGCGTCGGGCGCAAGCATGTAGAGAAAGTTGAGCCGCGCGACCATGTACACTCCCGCGGTGACCATCGTCGCGGCGTGGATCAGAGCGCTCACCGGAGTGGGGCCGACCATCGCGTCGGGCAGCCATACGTAGAGTGGAATCTGCGCGGACTTTCCGGTTGCCCCCAGAAACAGCAGCAGGCACGCCGCGGTTGCGGTGGCGGTCGTGAAGAGTCCTACGTGGGCCTGGATGCCAGTGAATTCGAGCGTCCAGACGCCGCCGTGCGCAAGAGTTGCAACGATAGTCAGAATCCCCAGAATGAAGCCTGCGTCACCGACGCGGTTGGCGATGAACGCCTTGCGGCCGTTATAGGCGAATTCCGGATTCGTGTACCAGAAGGCGATCAACAGGTAGGAACATAGTCCCACGCCCTCCCATCCGACGAACATCATCAGCAGATTGCTCGCGAGCACCAGGATCAGCATCGAGAGCCCGAACAGATTCATGTAGGTGAAGAAGCGCGCGACATCGTCGTCGTGCGCCATGTATCCGACCGAGTACAAATGGATGAATGCGCCGACTCCGGTGACGACCATTGCCATTACGCCCGAAAGCGTATCGGCGCGCAGCGCAAGTTCGACGTGGAAGCGGCCGGCCTCGATCCACGGCCACAGCGTGAAGCTGAGCGCGTCGCCACGCGGCAGTGCGAGCAGCCGGACGAACACCCACGTTGCCGCGCCGAAGGCAAGGAACATCACGCCCGGGCCGGCGATATTCACCGCGCGACGCCCGAGCCGCGCCCCGAAGAAGAGATTGAACAGGACGCCGAGCGCGGGGAACAGCAGTATCAACGCCAGCGCGGAAGAATCGAGGTTAGCCACCCTGGATCACCATTTGAGCATCGTCAGGTCGTCGGCGTGAACGGTTTCGCGGCTCCGGAAAATCGAAATGATAATCGCAAGCCCGACTGCGGCCTCGGCGGCGGCGACGGTCATTACAAAAAACACGATCACCTGTCCGTCCATTGTGCCGAGCCGGCTGCCGAGCGCGATAAATGCAAGATTGACCGCATTGAGCATCAGTTCGACCGACATGAACATCACGAGGATGTTTCTGCGGGTGAGAAATCCGAGCACGCCGATCGCGAAGATCGCGGCGCTGAGCGCCATCAGGTACGGAAGCGGCACCATCACGAGGCTTCCCGCTCCTTGCGCGCGTTCTCGGCCGCGTGCTCCCGAATTTCGATCGCGGTGCCGCGGCGAGCCAACGCGACCGCGCCAATCACTGCGACCAGCAGCAGCACGGAGGTTACTTCGAACGCGACCAGGTAATCCGAAAATAATGTCTGCGACAGGCTGTCCATCGATCCGTAGCCGGCCGCATGGCCTGCGAATTTGATCTGCAAATGCGGCGGAAGCACGAATTCCATTAGTTCCGTGAACATCGCGGCGACCGCAATCGTGCCGAAAAACTTGAGCGCCAGATGACCGGTCGGTCCGAACTCCGTGCGCAGGTTGAGCAGCCAGATCACGAATAAGAACAGCACCATGATCGCGCCGCCATAAACGATCGCCTGCAGAAATCCGACCACAACTGCGTCCTCGCCGATGAACAATACGGCGATCGTGAGCAGCGTCACGATCAGCGCCAGCAGGCAATGAATTGGGTTGCGCTGGAGCACCACTCCCAGCGCCGAGATCAGCGAGACTGCGGCCAGAAACCAGAACAGCGCTAGCGGCATGTCAGTGCGCTCCTCCGGTCACGACCACGAGCAACGCGGTAATCAAGATATTGGCCAGGCCGAGCGGCACGAGAATCTTCCACCCAAGCTTCATCAGCTGGTCATACCTAAACCGCGGCAGCGTCCATCGGATAAGTCCCATGAACACGCAGACGATCAGGACTTTGATTAGAAACGCGATTATTCCCGCAATCGAAACCAGGATCGGGGCGATCGCGATAATCGCACCACCCGGAAGATGAAAACCGTCGCGAAAGAGCCACGGAATCTGCCATCCGCCGAAGAAGAACGTGACCAACAACATCGCGACCAGCGCCTGCTCGGCCAAGTCGGTCAGCATGAATGCGGCCTGCTTGCCGCCTGAGTATTCGACCATGTAGCCCAAAATCAATTCGGACTCGCCCTCGGGCAGATCGAACGGCACCCTTTTGGATTCCGCGATTCCCGCGGTCAACAGCAGGATGAACGCGAGCGGCTGCACGAAAATTCCCCAGCGCGGGAGCCATCCGAACCACACGCCGCCCTGCATCCGGACCATCTCCTGCAGGTCGAGCGAGCCGTAGGTCATGATGATCGCGATAATCGCAAGCCCCATCGCGATTTCGTACGAGATCATCTGCGCGGTCCCGCGGATTCCGCCGAGCAGCGCCCAGCGATTGTTGGAAGCCCATCCTCCCAGCGAGACGCCGTACACGCCGATCCCGACAGTCGCGAGCAGATAGAGCGCCGCGGCGTTCAGCGGGGCGGCCTGCAAGCCGAAGGTGCGTCCGCCGAGGCTGATCGTGTCGCCAAACGGAATGACGACGAAAGTGATCAGCACCGGGAACAGCGCGACGAATGGCGCGAGGCCGTGGAGGAAGTGATCAGCGCCTTCCGGCACAAAATCTTCTTTGGTAAACAGCTTGATCGGATCGGCGACAAGAGTGTTGATGATGCCCAAATTGGGCAATCCCAGCTTGCGCCCAAGCCCGGTGATCGACGCGCGATTTGCACCGACACGATCCTGGATAAGCGCGCTGCCCTTGCGCTCGAAGTAGAGCAAAAAAACCGCGAGGTTCAGCCCGATGAGAATCATCAGGACTGCTTCGATTGCGCCGACTACCAGTTCAATCGCCACGGGCGGCAAGCTCATCGAGCAGCTTAAGCGTGCTCTCTTCGGTCAGATTCTCGTAGTACCGATCCTGGTTGAGCTGGAGCATCGGCGCGGTTCCGCACGATGCCAGACACTCCGCGGTGCCGAGCGTGAACTTGCCGTCGGGCGTGGTCTGGTCGACCTCGATACCAAGCTTGGTGCGGATGCAATCGACAATCCGGTCGGCGCCGCGCAGGCGGCATGACAGATTGGTGCATACGTCGATCAGGAATTTGCCGACCCGCTCCTGATGGAACATCGGGTAGAAGGTTACTACCGCCTTGACGTGGGACAGCGGCAGTTCCATCAGCGTGGCGACGTAGCGCTGGATGTCCTCGCCCACCCATCCGAAATCCCGCTGCGCGAGCCACAATGCGGGCAGCAGCGCGGCGCGCCGGGTCGGATAATGCGTCAGCATTTCCTGATATTCCCGCAGCGTGGCATCGGAAAACTTGAGCTCAGCCGGTTGAGACATGACCGCAGTATTACAAATCCTTACAACACTGGCGCTGGTGGCGTTCGCGAATCTTATGACGAGTAGCTAAATTTCCGCAATCGTTCCAGAGGCGCAAGCCCAAATCAATTGCTGCGCGGCGAGGTGCCTCCCAACTTGCTCCGAGGACACGATACGGGCTATCTATCGAGCGCGACCCGGGACCAGTGCGCGAAAGAGAGTTTCTCAGCCGCGCGACCTCTGCACAAATTCCCGGCGCGGTGCGCGATGCGCGTGATTGCAGGACAGGCGCACGGGCGGCGGCTCAAAGCGCCGCGCGGGCTTACCACCCGCCCGACTTCAGCTCGGGCGCGTGAATCCATTTTCTCAAGACTCCAGGTAAAGATCGATTTCGCGGGTATCCGCGTGCTCGATATCTTTGCCGGCAGCGGATCGCTTTCGTGCGAGGCGCTTTCGCGCGGCGCCGCGCATGCCACGATGATCGACTCCTCGCGCGCCGCGTCCGCCGCGATCGCGTCGAACCTCGCGGCGCTGGGCCTCGGGGAGCGTGCGCGGATTGTCGTTGCGGACGCGTTTCGAGCGCTGGACGATCTGGGTGCGGCGGAGGCCAGCTTTGATCTGATCTTCATCGACGCGCCATTCAAGAACGACGTGAGCGGCGCTGTACTCGAGCGAATCGCTAGCCACAAGCTCGCCGCCAGCGGCGGATGGATTGTAGTCGGGCAGTCAAAGCGGGCGGCCGCCGCACCCGAAGCGCCGGCTGAATTGGAGCGCACCAATATCGCAAATCTGGGCGATCATCGAATCGCCTTTTATCGGCGGCCTGACGCGGCGCCGGGTGGGAGTTGAAGGTTTCCGATGGCTAGTAAACCTGCGGGACACGCCTCTTCAATCGCGGTATATCCGGGCACTTTTGACCCGATTCACAACGGCCATATTGACGTGATCAGGCGTAGCGTCCTGCTCTTCGAGGAAGTTATCGTCGCGGTCGCGTATAACCCGCACAAGGACTCGGCGCTGTTCGATCCCGACGAGCGTGTCGAAATGATTCGCGAGGTGATCCACGACCTCGAGCCGCGCGCGCGGGTGGATAAGTTCAGCGGCCCGGTAATCGATTATGCGCAGGGCATCGGCGCGCGCACGATCCTTCGCAGCCTGCGCGCGGTTACCGACTTCGACTACGAAATGAACATGGCGCAGATGAACCGGCTGATGAATCCCGCGGTCGAGACGGTTTTTCTGTTCGCCAATCCGAGCCTGTTCTTCAGCGCCTCGCGGCTCATCAAGGAAGTGGCCGGCTATGGCAAGCGGGTGCCGGAACTGGTGCCCGAGATCGTGATGAACCGCTTGCGCAAGAAGCTCGGCGTCGATTAGCGCGCAGGAAATCGTCGCGGCGGTATTTTCGCGCCGGCGTGATCGCTACAATTGCTTCCATCAAATCACATCGCGGCGCGTGCGCGCCGCATTTTTTAGTTCGGACAAACAAACATGATCAAGCTCAATCGCAGAATCGCAGCGCTCAAACCGTCCGCCACGATGGCCGCGGAGGCGCGCGCCACCGAGATGAAGGAAAAAGGCATCGACGTTATCTCGCTCGCTGCCGGCGAACCGGACTTCGACACCCCGGAACGGATCAAGGCCGCGGCGCGCCGCGCACTCGAACAGGGCCGCACGAAATACACGACCGTGAGCGGAATCACCGATCTGAAAAAAGCGATCGCGCTTAAGCTCAAACGCGACAATCATCTCGATTACGAAATCGGCGAGATCGTGGCCACCGCCGGATGCAAGCAGGCCGAGGCTAATATTATCGCCGCGCTGTTCGACGAAGGCGACGAAGTGATTATCCCGACGCCTGCGTGGGTCAGCCTGGCGGCGATGGTCGGCCTTTCGGGCGCTACGCCGGTGCTGGTGCCGTGCCCCGAGGGGAACGGATTCCTGCTCGGACCCGGCGAGCTGAAAAAAGCGATCACGCCGCGCACTCGCGGAATAATTCTGAACTCGCCGTCCAATCCAACCGGAGCGGTATACAGCGCGAGCCATCTGGCAGAGATCGCAAAACTCGCGCTCGATGCGGGCATGTGGGTACTGTCAGACGACGTGTACGAGCATATTTCGTACGACGGGCTGCCCGCGCACATCTTTACGGTCGAACCGCGGCTGCGCGCGAAAGGGATCGTTTTCAATTCGCTGTCGAAGACTTACGCGATGACGGGATGGCGGATCGGGTTCGCCGCTGGACCTAAGGAAGCAATCTCGGCCGCCGCAAGATTGCAGGGACAGAACAGCGGCAATCCAAACTCGATCACGCAGTTCGCCGCGATTGAGGCGCTGACCGGACCGCAGGACGACGTGCGTGCGATGGCCGAGGAGTTTCGCGCGCGGCGATCGCTGGTAGTAGAGCGAGTGCGCGCGCTTGCCGGCTTTCGCCTGCCGCAGGTTCCGCAGGGCGCGTTCTATGCCTTCCCGAACATCTCGGATCTGATTGGAAAATCGTTCGGAGGACGCAAGGTCGAGCATGGCGACTCACTTGCCACGATCGCGCTGGACGAAGCGAAGGTCGCGATGGTCGGAGGCAATGATTTCGGCGCGCCCAATCACGTGCGGATCTCCTATGCCGCGTCGCGCGACAATCTGAATGCCGCATTCGATCGGATTGCGGAATTCCTGAAGCAACTGAATTAGCGGACCCGGCGCCGAATCATGGCGCGGCGACGCGAATCTCGAAGCCTGCTTCGAAGGTCGCGCCGGGCGCAAGCGTGCGCATCCCCGATTCGACCCCGCGTGACGCCAGGTTGAACGCATCGGGTGCGCAGGTGTACGGCTCCATCGCGACGACCGGATTTTCCGGTGGAGCGAAGATCACAAAATCCTCGAACGGCGCGTCGGCCCGCACCTCGATCGCAAGCCGCATCGCCGGATCGGTCATCCGCGCGCATGGCGCCAACGGATCGCGCCCGGGCGCAAGCTTGAATACATCATCATAGGTTTCGGAGCCGAGCGCGCGCGGCGCGCGCAGATCGAATTTGCCCGCGACCGGCTGCGGCGGCCCGGACGGAATCAGCGTCAAATCGAGCGGCCAGCGTTCGGCCGCGGGCACTTGCAGGGTCAGGGATTTGCGCGAACTGTCTTTACTGAGGGGAGCATTGAAGTAAGGATGCGCTCCGAAACCAAAAGGCATCTCGGAGTTTCCGGAGTTGCGAACGCGGAACTTGATACGCAGGCCGTCGCCGACCTCATAATCGACCTCGAACACGAATGGGTACGGCCAGATGCGCAAGAGGTTCGCGTCCGACGCCGAATCGAGTTCCATCAACGCGTAGTGCGGGCCGCGCTTGGCCACACGAAATGCGCAGTTCCAGGTAAGTCCGTGAATCGCGTGCCCGCGCGCGCGTTCATTAATCGGGATTACGATTCGGCGTCCCGCGAAATCGAACTTGCCATTCGCCACGCGACCGGGCCATGGAAACAGGATGGGAATGCCGCTGCGAAACGGATGCTCGCGTAGAGCCTCGACACTCGGCGGCGGGAAAATTATTTCGAGCGACCCAACCCGGTAGCCGAAGCATTGGCATCCGAGCTCCGGAGCAATAACCACGCGCTCGCTCTGAGCCTCGATAGTTACAAAATCCACACTATTACTTAACTCCGGGCATCCGCAGGCTCCATCGAGAATCGTGTCCGGCCAGAATCGCGATACGGCCTCATCCATTCGCCAAAGCCCGCGCTTTGACGCAACGAATGGTCCGGAGGGCGCTAGCGCGATTTCTAACGATCGCGCTGGTTGGGCCGTCCGCCCCCGCGATCATTGCTGCGCGCCTGCGCTTCGTTTACGCGAATCGGACGTCCCTTGATGTCGCGTCCATTGAGATTCTTGATCGCCGCCTCGGCCGCCTCATCCGAAGCCATCTCAACGAAGCCGAATCCGCGAGAGCGATTAGTGGCGCGATCGATTATCACTTGCGAGCTATCGACCGTACCGGCCTCCGCAAACGCATCTTGCAGATCCTGATCAGTCACCGTCCAAGCCAGATTCCCAACATACAATCTGCGACCCATTAACTTCTCCCCGGCGCTTCTCCATGTACTCCCACTCGTCTGAACGTCGGCACCTTCGGGTGGCACTAATTCCGTACTGTGTCGGCGGGAATAATCGGACGGGCAGGTTCGACGGCGCGCACCTCGAAAATCTGCCAGAACCTATACCACTGAGCCGGTTGCAAAAATAGCTCTGAACCCTTCCAGGTACGGTTCCGGGTTACCTCAGTGTTCACAGCCGGTCTCAAAAAACGGATATTTTTGATCGCTCACCAGATTTACCGCCGCGCGACCCGGACGCATGAGCAATCTGCGTGCTCAGCCGAGGCGGATTCTCTGCCGCGCCCACACAAGCTCGGTCGCAACTATGCGCGTGGTCAAAATCGATACGCAGCGGACTGGGACGGTCATCTCAGAGGCCGTACTGCCGCCTAATTGCAGGGCTATTGCTGGATGAGACGGCACCTCGGCGGATCCCGGCGGCCAGCCCGAACGGCAATGATTCCTCTGCTTGCCGATCCACTACGCATCGATTGCCAGGCTATGACCCGCGACAGATTATTACGAAACGTTAAGGTTCGCGCGCAACTTGTCAGGATCCCGCTCCGCGGGTTGCACCGCGCGAGCGATTAGAACGGCTCAAAAGTTCGCCAGGCGCCATTCAGAATTGTTTCCAGAAGTTGATTGCCCGAATCAGTTCGGCAAGCGCGATATAACAATTTCTTCCGCCATGTCAGCCTCGTCGTGCGTCGATCGACACGAAAGAGATTTTTCGGACGATCGGCTGAGCTTCGTGGCGATACTCCGGCGATACGCGGGTGGCTGCCGCGTGCATCGGAGTCGCCAATCAAGTTTCCGATCGATCTTTTTTACTGGGAAACCTTTTGTGAAGATACATCGCATGCGGCACGAAGTCACAGGGGGCATGCGACGGCATACCATGAGAATATCTCCGCATACCTACTCCGCGGGCTGTGATGCCTCATCTTGTGGCAGGGTTTCACATTGTGTAACGTTGACTAAATAAGCAGTCGCGATCGTCGCGATCGTAATGAGAGAGGAGCGAATTAAGATGCCAAGAAAGAGTGCGGACGGAATTACATCAGCATTGAAGCAGGTCCAGCAGCAGGCTCGAAAACTGCTGGGTGATCTGCAAATGCAAATTCATCATCATGAGGCGGAACTCAAGCGCCTGACTCAGGAGGAAGCCAACTTGAGCCGCTTGATCGGTGGCGGTCCAGTTGCTCGCGCGCAGGTAAAAGCAGCAGCTTCTTCTTCTCCGCGAAGAGGTGGCCGAATCAATTGGCGCGAAATTTTAAATCAGTTGCCAAAGCAGTTCAAAGCCTCAGATGTGCGCGAGGTACGCGGGCTGAAGGGAAAACGCCCCTCAGAGATCTTCGCCGCAATCACGCGATGGATCGACGGAGGAATGGCTAGGCGCAAAGCCCGCGGACTCTACGAGCGCATCTAATCGCGCGCTATCCGGTTCAACCATCTCATTTTGCCAGCAAGCGCTTGCTATCCGGAAACGGGTAGCAAGCGTATTTCCATTTGAGTAGTTGCTGATGTCTGTAAAAACGATTGAATGGCGTGCCGGCAAGGTCCGCATGATCGACCAGCGCCTGCTTCCCGCGCGCGAAGTGATACGCTCTTATCGTGGTTATCAGGGGATTGCCGCGGCAATTCGCACGATGGTTATTCGCGGCGCACCCGCGATCGGCGTCGCAACCGCGATGGGTATTGCGCTCGGAATGAAGGGGGTCAGCGGACGCGCCGCAATAAAGCGTTTCCAGAGGGTTTCGAACACGCTGCGCGCAACCAGGCCCACCGCGGTCAATCTCGCATGGGCTATCGAACGGATGCACGCGGTCATGAATGCGAATCTCTCACTCGACGCGGCGAAACTCTTTCGCCGTATGCGCGACGAAGCAATCGCAATCTACAATGAAGACTTGGCCGTCAACCGCGCACTTGGACGCCACGGGGCGGCGTTGCTCGAAGATTCTGCAATCGTCTTGACTCACTGCAACGCCGGCGCGCTCGCCACCGCCGGTTACGGCACCGCGCTCGGTGTCGTCAGGGCGGCGCACGACTCGGGCAAGAAAATCCAGGTGTTCGCCGACGAAACGCGCCCGTTCCTGCAAGGATCGCGCTTGACGGCGTGGGAACTGCACAGGGACGGAATTCCTGTCACGCTTATAGCAGACAATATGGCTGCTACCGTCCTGTCGCGCGGCGGCGTTAGCTGCGTAATCGTCGGAACCGATCGCACGGCGGCTAACGGCGACGTCGCGAACAAAATTGGAACCTATCCGCTCGCGGTGATGGCGCGGCGGCACGGCGTGCCGTTTTACGTCGCAGCTCCTCTGTCATCGATCGATCTCACCTGCCGCTCGGGCGCCGATATACCAATCGAAGAGCGCGCGCAGAGCGAGGTTACCGAGTTCGCGGGTAAAAGGGTCGCACCGAAGGGCGTCGGCGCGTTCAATCCCGCATTCGACGTCACCCCGGCGAAACTAGTCACCGCGATCATCACCGAGCGCGGCGTCGCGCGAGCTCCCTATCGCAAAAGTCTGGCCGCGATGAAAAAAGGCCGCTGAACGCATTCGTCCCGCGGCCTCGCAATAATCGTTCGTCGCGAGCGGCTATTCATTGAAGTGGTCGAGATACTCGGAAAGTCCGTAGCCGACTTTCTCACCCCATCGCCATTCGGTCATGCCCTCGGCGATTCGCGTGATCATTCCGGCGCGCCGATTGCGTAACGGGATCATCCCAATGACCTTACCGGTAATCACGATGGGCTCACCGCCGTCCGAAGTGGATGCGGTCACGCGCAGAGTGTCGTGAAGCTGCTGTTCGCCGGTGAATTCAGTCTGCACATCCACTTTGTGGATATTCAGAAACGGCTGGCCCTTGCGCGCGATGAACCCGCTCGGGCGTTCGCTGCCGTCGCGATTGACTGTAATCGTCGCCATTCCGCCGAGACTCTCATCGAAGTTCATCGTGAGCCATCTATAGTATTTGGGCGCCTGCCAGTAGCGCGGTCCCCAGCTATGATCGCGCAAGCCAAGCCCGTCGATTTGAAATTCAGACTCGCCGATGACCAGACGGCCGGCCGCGTGGCCGAGTTGTTCGAGGTGGCCTTTAGCGAACTGGGTCTCGGCGTCGCCTTCGTTGCTAAGCGGTACCCACGCGTCGCCTGACTTCTCGCGCAGCTCGCCGCCCCATCCAGGAGCGGTCGCACGATAGTCAATTTCCAGGCTTGCCTTCGCGTATGGATTATTCTTGAAGGCGATAGCCGGGTCGGCCATCTCGAGCGGATTTTTGAGTATGCAGAGTTTGCCCTCGTAGGTGACGCGATGATGCTCGAACGGCTTCATCACCTGGAACTTCAGTCCACCCGCATCATGCGCAAGATTGTTTTCGATTTTGGGACGTCCGAACATGAAGCCGACGGCTTGATCGGGCAGATAGAAGCAGACCGTCATCTCGGCGTAACCCTCGTTGGCGCGATTGCCCAATCGCGCAAAGCCGCCGACGCGGCGATTGCGATCATAAAAATTATAGTAGGCACTTTCGTTGTAATTGGATTCGCCCGTGTTCGGATGCATTAGATCGTCCCGCTCGAGCAGGACCACTTTGCGTTCGGCCATCGAAGTTACTCCATAAGGAATTGAACGGTGGTTTAAGCACACGCTCCGGCTTTTCTTTTACCACGCGATCGCATGCGCGGCCTAACTACGTCAGGGACGGCGTTCGGCGCGAATTGCCAGGTCGGCTTCCAAGTAGCGCGGATTCGCGATCTTGAGCTTGTTCTCGACAATCTGCCGCACCGCTGCCAGCACCTCGGCGCGGCGCGCGCCGGTATCGGCGTCGCCGGTGCGAATCTGCGCGCTCAGATCCTCATTTAGTTTCGCGGCGGCGCTTCGAACGTCATCGAGGCCGTGCACGTGCGGCGCTTCGCGCTTCAGAAGCGCCGCGAGCGAGCGCAGCTCGGTGCGCGCAAACGGATCCTCATCGTGAATTTCGCGCGCGACGATGCGCATCACGTTGGCCACTACGCGGCTTTGGAACTGCACCCGGCCGGCGGTGGCAGTTACGATTTCGCGATCGACAAAGTCGGCCGCCGCTTCGAGCAATTCGATTGCACTGGGTCGATCCTGCATCTGACTGTGCTTGCGTATATCCTTCGCGCGCCTCGCGCGCGGTTGTTGCTATTCGATTAGATTCAGAAGCTCGAGCTCGGTTTCCGCGGTGCGGCGTCCGATACTGGCCAGCTCAATGCTTTTGACGAAACCGTCGATATGCGTTCGTGCCTGGCTGATCGTGATAATTCCCCAGCGCAGATTTCCGAAGACTTCCCAAAAGTGTGCCGCTTCCGGATCAACCCTTACCCCGCTCGCCTTTTCGTACGCCTCGAAGAAATCCTCGCGCGAACCGAGGCCTCCGACCGGTTTGCGATCGTTGCCGAAACGCCACGCGCGCACGCACATCCAGCCCACGTCCTCCATCGGATCGCCCAGATGCGCCAGCTCCCAATCCAGAATTGAGCGCACGCCAGCCGGCCCAAAGATCACGTTTCCAATCCGGTAATCGCCATGTACCAGCGTCTGGCGCGGCGTTTTCGGAATCCGGCTTAGGAGCCATCTGAATGCCAAGTCGAATGCGGGATGCGGCTCGAGCGCCAGGCGCCGGAAATTCTCCTCGTAGCGGCGGACCTCGGTAAGCGCGGCGTTATCGCCCGGCGGAGTCAGGAAGTCGAGCTGATGCTTTTGCGGATCGACGCGATGAATCTTCGCGAGGATTTCCGCGAGCTGTGCGGGCATGACCTCGCGCGCATGCTCATACTCGGCATCGCGCAACAGGCGGCGCGCCAGGGTCTCGCCCTCGACGCGCTCCATGATGAAGAACGCCGCGCCGAGGACGGCCGGATCATCGCTGACCCACAAGACTTCCGGCACCGGCACGCCCTCGCGATGCGCGGCGCGCAGCACCAGGAACTCGGCCTTCCGGTTGGTGTCGATCCTGTGCTCGCCGGGGTCGCGGCGCAGCACCAGTGCGCGTTTGGCGGTCGCGCCGTTCTTTTCGAGCGCCGCATCGAAGGACCAGATCTCGCGCGACGCGCCGCCGGCCATTCGGCGAAAGTTTTCGATTTCGACCTTCCCGAAGCCGCCTTGTTCACGGATAAATTGTGCCAGACGCTCGGTCAATTCCTGCTGTTCCATCGGCATTTGCGATTATTCCAGAAATTCCGCCGTGCACGCGAATGGAATCATCCCGCGCGTCCGGCCAGTGCGGCTAAGCCGTCGCCAAGCAGGTTGAAGCCTAGAATCGCGAGGCCAATCGCGACGCCGGGAGCGGTCGTCAGATGTGGCGCGATCAAAAGAAATTCGCGGCCCGCGTCGAGCATGTTGCCCCAACTCGGCGTCGGCGGCAGCGCCCCGAGCCCGAGAAATGAAAGCGCGGCTTCGGCGCCGATTATTCCCCCAATTCCAAACGTCGCCTGAACCGCGATCGGACCCGCCACCGCCGGCAGCAGATGGCGAAAGAGCACCCGCGACGGACGCGCGCCCAGCGCATTGGCGGCGTGAACGTACTCGCGCTCGCGCAGCGACAACACCTCGCCGCGGACCACGCGCGCGTATCCGGTCCAGCCCATCGCGGTCAACGCGATCACCAAATCGATCAGCCCGGGCCCGAGAATCGCGGCCATCGCGATCGCCAGCAAAATTCCCGGAAAGGCGAGCACGATATCGACCGCGCGCATAACCAGGTTATCGACTTGTCCGCCGGCCAGAGCGGCCCCACCGCCGATCAATCCACCCACGATCAGCGACAGAAGAACTACCGAAGTCGAGACGCCCAACGAGAGCCGCGCGCCCCACATCACGCGCGCAAACATATCGCGGCCCAGCGCGTCGCATCCGAACGGATGCGCCAGGCTCGGCGCGGCGAGCGCCTTCGCGAGATCGATCGCGAGCGGATCGCGATGCGCAATCGCGGGACCGAAAAGCGCGGCGACGATCAGGATCACGACGATCGTGCCGCCGACCGCGAGTGACGGATTTTTAGCCACGCCGGTCATTTCAGGCTCACCCGCGGATCGACCATCGCATAGACAAAGTCGGTCGCCATGTTCACCACGACGTAACTAAGCGCAAAGGTGAGGACGCATCCTTCGACCAGCGGGTAGTCGCGCGCGCTGATGGCGGCAATCAGCATCCGGCCCAGGCCCGGCCAGGAAAAAATCATCTCGACGATAAGCGCGCCGGTCAGCAGCCCTCCGAGCTGAAGCCCGAGCAGCGTGACCACCGAGGTGAGCGCATTGCGAAGACCGTGACGAAGAAGCGCGGCCGTCGGGCTCAGGCCCTTGCTGATCGCGGTGCGCATGTAGTCGCTCGCGCTTACCGCGATAAGACTCTGGCGCAGCATCCGCGCGAGGATGGCGGCGAGCGCGGTTCCGAGCGTGACGGCGGGGAGTATCAGATGCGCAAATCCTCCTCGTCCGGTAAGCGGCAACCATCGCAGATCGAGCGAGAACAGGATCATCAACAACGGGCCGAGGTAAATGTGCGGAACCGAGATGCCGAGAATCGCAAAGCCCATGGCTCCAACATCGCCGGCGCTGCCCGGTTTCGCTCCGGCAATGAATCCGAGTGGAAAGGCGATCAGGATCGCAACCAGAAGCCCGGCAGCCGCAAGCTCCAGCGTCGCGGGAAATCGCTCTTTGATCAGACTCGAGACCGGCCGATGATATGAAATCGATTCGCCAAGATCGCCATGCGCCAAGCCAACGATGAACGACGCGTACTGCACGGCGAGCGGACGATCCAGGCCGAGCTGCCGGCGCATCCCGGCCAGATCCGCGGGCGCGGCAGTATCACCGAGCATCGCAACCACGGGATCGCCGGGCACCAGATGAATCAGCGCGAAGGTCAGAGTCGCGACGCCGAGCGCCACCGGCACCAGCGCGAGCATCCGCCGAATCAGGTAGCGGATCATTGTGCCGGCTCGGCGCCGTCGGGCGCGGCAAGGGTTATTTGCGCTATCGAACGCAGGCTTCCGTTTGGATACGGATCGAAGCCATTTAGCTTGCGATCCAGCACCGCGACGGTGTTGATCCACCATAGCGATACGTACGGCAGGTCGTCGGCGGCTAGCTTTTGCACGCGTGCATAGATTTGCTTGCGCGCGGCGGGTTCGATTGTTCGTTGACCGGCCTCAACCAGCTCATCCATTTCAGGATTTGAGTAGTAGCCAC